>JAKBMM010000018.1 GCA_021831565.1 Planctomycetota bacterium | reverse complement strand
GGTGACGGACGAAGAAATGAAGCGAGTGAATTTGGAACGCGGTAGGTTTCATGGCGACTGGAACTACACGATTCGGCCTCAATCGACACGGCCAAGTTGATACCTTTATTTATTAACGCAGCCTTAACCATGGAAAACGGTATCCACCAGAGTTTCCGCCGGATCGGCTTTGACGCCGCGGTCCGGATTCGCCGCCAGGTGGCGCAGAAGGTGCAGCACGGTTTCCACCTCTTGCTCCGCGCCAAGAGCGGCGGCAATCCGCTCGGCCGTGCCGGAGCCGCCGGATTTCAGGTAGGCCCGAACCTTCGCTTGCAGGGCGATGACATCGCCGGCGGCTTTCTTGCCCGCCTCGACGCCCGGTTGATGATAGGCGTTGAGGTTGACCATCTGAGCATACAGGCCCACCGCGCGTTCGAAAAGAGCGATCAGCGCGCCGATGGTGCGGGGCGAGATCGTTTCGACGGTGAGAGTCATGCTTTCGCGGCCGTTTTCGTACAGCGCCCTGCGGGTTCCCTGGAAAAAACCGTTTAAATAATCGCCGCAGGTCACACCCGGATCCACTTCCAGGAGGGACGATGGCGAAGATTCTTTGGCCATGGCCGAATCCTGGAGCACTTCGATGAACGTTACGAAAAAGTTATTTACGCCTTCCCGGAGCTGCTGCACGTAGGTGTGCTGGTCGGTGGAGCCTTTATTTCCGTAGACGGCGATTCCCTGGTGCACCAAATTTCCGGCACGGTCCTTTTCCTTTCCCAGCGACTCCATAACCAGTTGCTGAAGATATTTCCCCAGCAAACCCAGACGATCCTTGTAAGGCAGCACGACCATGTCTTTTTTGCCGTGACCGCCGCCGGCGTGATACCACATAAGAGCCAGCAGCGCGGCCGGGTTCTTGCGGACATCGGGGCGGTGGGTGACGGCGTCGGTATCGCGGGCCCCCTTGAGGAGTGCGTCAATATTTACGCCCAGTATGGCGGCGGGGAGCAAGCCGACGGCGGAAAAGATACTTTGTCGTCCCCCGACCCAATCCCACATGGCAAAGCGTTTGAGCCAGCCCTCGCTTTGCGCGGTGCGATCCAGTTCACTGTCCAGGCCCGTTACGGCCACCGCCTGGCGTGCGAAATCCAGACCGGCGGCGCGGTAGGCCGCCTGGGCGACCAGCATGCCGTTGCGGGCCTCTTTGGTTCCACCGGATTTGCTGATGACCAGGGTAAGCGTGCGAGCGAGATTTTTTCCGATGGCGGCCAAGATACGGTCCATTCCATCGGGATCGGTATTGTCAAAAAAATGGATGCGGAGGCGATCCCGCTCGGTTCCCAGAGCATCACAGAGGAATTGCGGCCCCAGCGCCGAACCGCCGATTCCAATACTCAGCAGATCGGTGAATTTTTTTCCGTTGGCCGCGCGCACGCCGCCGCGCCGAACGTCCTTGGCGAAACTCTTGATTTGTGCGAGCGTTTGAGAAATATCGCGTTCGATGTCGGGACGGGGGGCCTTGGAGGAATTTCGCAACCAGTAATGTCCCACCATGCGGTTTTCGTCGGGATTGGCGATCGCACCCGCTTCGAGTTCTTCCATGGCGCCAAGGGCCTCGCGCATGGCGAGCATCATTTGCTCGAAAAATCCATCGGGAAAATTCATCCGGCTGATATCCAGGGTAAGACCGATTTTCGGGCATTCGCACAGGTACTTCTTGTAACGATCCCATAGTTCCATATTCGTCATCGTAGCTCCTTTCTTAAATCCTTATAAAAAAAGCGCCATGCGGAAAACCAAGTCATGCCTGCCGATCCGCGGGGCTAAGTCGGATATTTCACCAGTTTTTTGTCAGCATGTTTTGCGCACAGGCCTGGCACCCTGTAAAATCAAGGTATTGGTATAACTTTTCGACTTTGCAAGGAGGCAAGGCCATGTGGACAGACTGTATCACAAAAACCATCGCGTGCACAACTTCTTGAAATAAACCAATCCATGCCCTATAAGCGACGCGGATCGATTTTGATGTTTTCTTTCCTACGGAAATAACGATGTATCCTTTGCAGTTGGAGATCGGTCTGAAGACGGACCCCGTCGAGTATCGCTACTCGTATGACTGGCTTTTCCGCCTGCTGGCGCAGGAAGGCGTCAAGCACGTTCAGATCGGTACATTTTTTGAGATATACCAGTTGCCCGACGCCTGGTTCCATGACCTCCGCCGGCGGGCGGAAGACCAGGGGCTAAGCTTATCAAGCGTTTTTACCGCGCATCGCGAGCTGGGTGGTTTTTTCCGTGACGACGGGCCGGGGTGGGTGGAGACGGCCCGCCGAAATTACGAACGATTGATCGCCATCGCCGGTTTGTTGGGCGCCCAGGCGGTGGGATCCAATCCCGGCGCCGTACCGCGGGACCGCATAGGCATCAAAGGCCGGGGTATTTTGACCTACCTCCATCACATGAAGGACCTGATGCGAATGGCAAAGGAGCACGGCGTGGGCTGGCTGACCATCGAACCCATGTCCTGCCTGGCGGAGCCTCCGACGCTGCCGGAAGAGATACAGTCCATGGCCGGGGAACTTCGCGCTCATCATCGGGCGCATCCCCAGACCACGGCCGACGTAGGGTACTGTGTCGATATCGCTCACGGCTACGTGGATGCGCGGAGTCAAATCCGCCAGGACCACCGGACTCTGCTGGAGGCCTCTTTGCCTCATATCCGCGAGTTGCACCTGAAAAACACCGATCCGATGTATCAGGCCACGTTCGGGTTTTCGCCGCCGGAGCTCGCCAAAGGGATCATTCACATTGAACCGATCCGCGATCTTCTGCTGGCGCGCGCCCGGCAACTGCCCGTATCCAACCTGATTGGGTACCTGGAGATCGGCGGTCCCAAACTGGGGCGCGATTACTCCGATCCCGCCCTGGAAGAGATGCTGCGCGAATCGTTGCGTTACTTAAAAGAAGTTTTCCAGACTCCGCCTGGATCGGGCGCCGCGCCGCCGGCCGAGCCGCCTCTCCCACGAGAAGAGGCCTGCGCCACCGAAGAAAAAATCCTGCTTGCCCCCTCGATCATGTGTGCGGATATGTGCCTGATTGCGGATGATGTCCGTCGCCTCGAAGCCGCAGGGGCGGATCTGTTGCACTTTGATCTGATGGATGCGCACTTCGTCCCGAATATGCCGTTGGGTCTGGAATTGCTCGCGCAACTTCGGGCGCGGACTTCGCTGCCGTTTGACGTGCACCTGATGGTGGAAAACAGCGACTGGTTTATCCAGGAATTGGCGCGGATCGGCGTCCAGCGGATCTGCGTACATGTGGAAGCCGTTACCCATCTGGATCGGACGCTCAACCTCATTCAATCCGCCGGCATCCAGGCGGGGGTGGCTCTGAACCCGGCGACATCGTTAGCCGCGCTGGATTACGCGCTGGCGAACATTGATTTTGTATTGCTTATGACCGTGAACCCGGGCTTCGCCGGCCAGAAGTTATGCCGCGGCGCGCCAGGCAAGATCGCGGATTGCCGCCGCCTGCTGCAAGTGCGCCGCCGGGACATTCCCATTGCGGTGGATGGCAATGTCAGCTTTGAAAACATTCCCGCCATGGTAGCGGCGGGCGCCGATATTCTCGTCACCGGCACCAGCAGCCTGTTCCATCGCGCCGGAACGCTTCAGGAAAATGCGCGGAAAGTACGCGCCGCGGCGGCCGTGGGACTGGCGCGACGCCCGGCGCGGGAGGCATCGCTATGAACCAAGTCGCGGCGCCAGTCGAAATGATGAACGCGCTGGTTCTCTACGGCGTAGGCGACATACGCCACACGCGTGTCCCACGGCCCGCCGTGGCGCCCGGCCAGGCGCTGCTCCACATAAAATTTTGCGGGGTATGCGGCTCGGACATTCCCCGCGTGTTCCGCAAGGGTACGTACCGTTTTCCAACGATCTGCGGCCATGAATTCGCCGGCATAATCGAAAAGACGGCGCCGGACGTGAAGGAATTCGCGGCGGGAGATCGCGTTGCGGTATTTCCCCTGCTCTGGTGCGGGAAATGCGCAGCGTGTGAACAAGGACGCTACGTACAGTGCGCCAACTACGACTATTTCGGGTCGCGTCGCGACGGCGGTTTTGCCCAGTACGTCGCGGTTCCGATCCATAATCTGCTGCGCGTACCGGCGGAAGTAAGCCTGGAGGAAGCCGCGATGATCGAACCCGCCGCCGTCGCCCTCCATGCACTCAAACAAGCGGGGCGGAACCTGGTGGGCCGATCGGTGGCGATCTACGGCGCCGGTTCCATCGGCCTGATGGTGGCGCAGTGGGCTCGCATCATGGGTGCAGCGCCGATCATTCTGTTCGACCTGGTGGAACAGAAACTGGCGCTGGCCCGGCAAATGGGTTTTGTTCATGCTTATCCAATCCGCCGGGAAGATTCCGCCCCAAGCATCGCCTCCTTAACCGCCGGCGCGGGTGTGGATGTCGCCGTGGACGCGGCCGGCTCGCCCGCGGCTCTTCTACAGGCGATGGCGTCGGTCCGGCGCAACGGGTGCGTCGTTTTGCTGGGCAATCCCGCGGGCGATCTGCATCTTCCAGCGACACTCTGGTCGCAGTTGCTGCGACGCGAGGTAACTCTGGCGGGCGTTTGGAATTCCGAATACAGCATCGCGGGGAACAGCGACGATTGGCACGCCACCCTGGCCGCCATGGCGGACGGACGAATCAATCTCCGAGCGCTTATCACACACCGCGTCCCGCTGGAGCAAGCTCCGGCGGCTCTGCGGATGATGCGGGACAATCTTGAATTCCATACCAAAGTTCTCATCCAACCTTGATCGGAGCACGATGTATGATGATGCAAGCCGCCGTTCTCGAAGCGCTTGATTCTTTGGTCGTCCAGGAGGTTCCCCTGCCTCAAATGGATGACGATTCGGCCCTGCTGCGTGTGGAAGCCGTCTGCATCTGCGGCTCGGACATCCGTATCCTGCATCACGGCAACCCGCGGGTAGTCCCACCGGCGATCATCGGCCATGAAACCGCGGGCGTGGTGGTTCAGGCGGGAAAAAATGTTCGGCGCGTCAAGGAAGGCGATCGCGTGGCGGTCGGTGCGGACGTTCCCTGCGGCCAGTGCCACTGGTGTCGCAACGGTCTGGGCAACAATTGCGCGATCAATTATGCGGTGGGCTACCAGATTCCAGGTTCGTTCGCCCAATACATGAAATTAACCAGGCTGCTGCTGGAGGAAGGGCCGGTCACGAAGTTTTCCAATACGCTGAGTTTTGAAGAGGCCGCTTTGGCTGAACCCCTGGCTTGCGCCATCAACGGTCTGGAACTGGCCCATCTGTCATTGGGCAAGAGCGTGGCGATCATCGGTCTGGGACCCATCGGATGCATGATGATCGACCTGGCGCGACGGATGGGAGCAACCATGGTCATAGGCATTCAGCGCAGCCGGCTGCGCCTGGAAATCGCCAGAGAATATCAGGCCGACGCCTACATCGCCTCGGAAGAACAAGACGTGGTTGCACGCTGCCGGGAACTAACCGGAGGAGAAGGGCCCGATGTTGTGATAACCGCGGCCGGCTCGGTCGAAACGCATCGGCAGGCCATTGAGATGGTCGCGCACCGCGGTTACGTCAACCTGTTCGGCGGTCTGCCGAAAAATGCTCCGCCTCTGAACATTCTTTCCAACACGATTCACTACAAGGAATGTTTCGTCACCGGTTCGCACGGCTGCGTGCCCCGCCACCATGAAATGGCCGTGCGTCTTCTGGAACAAGGCTTGGTGCGCGGCAAGCCGCTGATTACCCATCACTTTCCACTGAACAAGATTCACGAGGCTTTCGCCACCGCGGAGGGTCGCACCGGCATGAAAGTGGTGCTGCACCCGCAGGCATGAAGCGGATGCGCCGCTACCGCTCACAAGTAGCGGCCCGCGCGAGGGGGAAGAAATCGCGGGATAATGGCCGTGGGCGTTTTTTCATCCCGCCATACCTGATTCCACCGCAACTGGGTTGCGCTTGCCCGCCCACCCCGCCTGGCAAAGTTCCACTTCTCCGACAAGGTGAATATCCGCCGATGAATTGCCGATGAGCAATTTGGCGGTTCCCGGTTCCAGCACAAATCGGCGCTGTTCTTCATGCCAGTACCAGAAAGCCTGTTCGTGGTAAGGCAGACGGAACGTAATGGTCTTGCTCTGGGCGGGTTGCAGTTCCACGCGGCGGAACCCCACAAGCTGCCGGCTGGGCCTCTGGATTCCGGACGGCGGCGGCGTGATATAAAGCTGGAGCACCTCGGCGCCGGCGCGGCGGCCGGTATTGGTGATCGTGGCGGATACGCTGAGCGTTTCACCCGGGCCGAGCGTCGGCGAAGAAATCTTCAGATTGCCAAATTGGAAGGTGGTATAGCTCAAGCCATAACCAAACGGGTACAGGGGCTTTTCCTTCAGGTACATGTAGGTTCGGTCCTGGAAGATGTTGTAGTTGTGGAACGGCCCAAGCTGATCCGCGGATTTATACCAGGTACAGGGCAGCTTGCCGCCGGGGTTACAATCGCCGAAAAGCGCCGCGGCGATAGCCGTTCCCTGCGCCTGGCCGGCGAATACGGCGGCCAGGATGGCCGGCAGATGTTCCTGCTCCCAGTTGACCGCCAGCGAGTTATTGGTGGAAAGCACCAGCACGACTTTGGGGTTGACCTGGTAAACGGCCCGGATCAGTTCGGGTTGCGCGCCGCCAAGCCCGAGCGACTTTCGATCAAGACCCTCGCCACCGGTCAATTGGTCGATACCGCAGACCATGATTACGGCATCCGCGCCTCGGGCGGCATCCAGCGCTTTCCGGAACATCTCCTCTCTTTTAGGCTCGCGAATTCCGCAACCTGGCTCAAAGACAAGTTCGGGCCTGCCCGGTCGCGGGGGCGGTTGCGGAGATGGCGGATTGAGCCGGAATTGTTCAATGTTGAATAGATGGTTGCTCCCGCTGAATTTGAAAAATACCTTGTGCCGGCCGGTCAAAGAGTACAACGGAGCGGCGAGATTGGTCCAGTTCTGCCAGCCACCGGTCGATGGAACTTGCAGGGTGGCGGCCAAAGGGCCGTTGAGGCTGTCGAGGTGGACCTCGATTACGCCGCCCTGGGTGTTCGAGGCGACGCGAATGACAATTTCATTTTTACCGGTGAAATCCATCGGTTTGAATTCCAGCCAGTCGCCGTTGACAATCGAGCCGATGTCGACATTTCCTTCGCCGGATGGCTCGGTATGAAGAGGCCGCCCCGCTCCGCCGGTACAGACAAAATCGCCCGCCGATATTTCAGAATGATCAATCTGCACACCCAAAGCGGCCGCGATCCCCGCCAGTGGAGAAATGTGAACAAACGGAGCGCCGCTGTAAACACCCAGGCGGCATTGATCGGCCAGCGGCCCGATGACCGCAACTTTTTTGAGCGCGGATTTATTCAGCGGTAGAAAATTGTTTTCATTCTTGAGCAAAACCAGGCTCTGCCGCGCCGCTTCCACCGCCAAGGCCCGATGGGCCGGCGAATCGACCACGTCAATAGAAATCGAGTTGTAGGGAACCTGTTCCGGAGGTTCAAACTCGCCGAGAAGGAACCGGACGGTTAGCAGCCGGGTTACCGCGCGGGAGATGTCGGCTTGGCTGACCAGTTCCAAATCCACGGCTTTGGCCAGATGTTGCGGATACGTATCGCCGCAGTTGAGATCGCACCCCGCCTGCATGGCCAGGGCCGCCGCCTGATGGAGCGTTGGAACGGCATGGCGCTCCACAACCATCTGGGCAATCGCGTCGCAGCCGGACGTAACATAGCCGCGGAATCCCCAGCGGCGGCGGAGAAGATCAGTCAGCAAAAAGCGGTCCGCACAACATGGCGCGCCGTTGAGTGCGCTGGAGGCGCTCATAACGGTAAACACATCGCCATGGATAACGCAGGCGCGGAAGGGCCGGGTGTAATATTCCCAGAAACTTCGCGGATCGACCGCTGTGGAAACCGGCGTACGATCGTCGCCCGTGTTGTTGCAGATGAAATATTTGGCGCAAGCCGTGGTCTTGAGGTAATTGGGATTCTCTCCCTGCATACCCCTGACCATGGCCGCCGCGATGGTGGAAACCAGATATGGATCTTCGCCCAGCCCTTCTTCACAGCGGCCCGAGCGTGGGTCGCTGTCCATATTGAGCACGCACGGAGAATAGTAAGAAAGGCCGATGGCGTATTTTTTGTTATACGCCCGGGCCTCGTCGGATACGGCGGTGTAGATCCGATGAATCAGGTCCGGATTCCATGTCGCCGCCAGTGCCAGGGGCAGCGGAAAGGAGGTAACCGGCCCATTGCGAACCAGGCCGTGCATCGCTTCACCGGAATAATAGTTGTAAGCCGGCAGGCCGATGCGCTGGATAGCGGGGGCGGCCATGCCTGTTTGGCTGATCTTTTCCGCAAGCGTCATTTGGGCGACGAGAGCCTCGGCCCGCGCCCTGGCGCGTTCAAACGCTTGCGGCGAGATTCCAATGGAACGCCCACCGGAATTCCGGGGCGATGAAGATGGTTCGGTTGGACCCGTCTGGCAGCCGGCCAAGGCCAGGACCGCGGCGGCCGCTGCGGTCGCCGAAAGAAAATCGCGCCGGCTTAAGGAAAGTTCGGGGTTGTGAAGCTCGCCGGCCATCGTCATCTCCTGATTAGAAAACCGCGTGAAGGGTCAACAACGGCAACGCTCCCCCCCTGATTGACGGCGTGTAACAATGCTTGTCAGGAGAGCGCTTTCAAAGAAAAATCGCCGTGCCTTTCGTTGACGCATCCTGAAAATACATGCGATCTATATTACCGCTACACAGGCGATGTTCAAGACGAAACACCGGCGACATGACGAGGCTTCGTCCGCAGATACCGCCCCGGCGTGCGGGGACTCATCGGCGGAGCCGATGGAATTGTTTTCACCAGACGCGAAAAGGTGGATGTCACCTCTTTTCGTTGGCGGGATAATAAATTCCCAGGCCACGAATGGTGATGTTACTGCCGCTGCTGGTCAGGAAGGGCTTGCCGCCGGGTTTGCCTCGGCCTTCGGTGGGCAGGAGAACCGTACCCTTATCGGTGCAAAATGCCGGTGGCGCGCGGAACACGCCTTGGAGCGTAGTTTGACCGGGCACCACGAGATGGCCCTTGAAAAGGTAGCGGCCCGTGGGAACGGCCACGATGCCGCCGCCCCGCGAATGAACATGATCAAGCGCCTTCTGAAATGCGGAGGTATTATCCTTGCGACCATCGCCGCGCGCACCGAAATCGCGGACGTTAACAACCGTTTCATCGGCCGCGTCACTTTTCGGGTCCCCCCTCGGCAACGCTCCCGTGGCAACGCCGACACCGCCCATGATCGGAGCCGTCAACCCCGCCAGCGCTGCTCCACCGAGAAAACGCCGCCGATCAAAAAGGTTCCGCTCGGCATTTGGGCGGGGCAACTCCAGCGAACTTGCAAGCCCGTTGCGGTTCTGAATCTCTTCTGCCATTATATCGTTCTCCATATAAAATTTAATCCCGATAGCTATCGGAACTTCCGAGTCCATGTATTACCGACAAAACGCCAACGTTGCCAAGATTATCTTCGGGGGGATATTTTCCCGGCCTTTTTTTACTGCCTATCCCCTGGGTGAACGCCAATATCTTTTACGGAAGTGTGCGCGTGGATGCTGACCGCTTCGGCATTGAATTTTGTGAAGGCCCGTGTCATGCGCTTGTAGACCGTGCCATTTCGCCGAATCAAGCCATAGTTGGAATTTTCACCGTTCGTATAAAGCGGCGTCGGCCAGCGCCCCCACTGCGGCTCATCAATGTATCCCCACCAAACGTAGCCAATGACCTGCGGCACCGCCAAGGCATAGCGCAAATACTGGACGGCGTCCGCCGCGCGCTGGGTCTGCGTATTAACCAGCGGGCCGGCACCTATGGTGTTCGGCAGGCCGCTGTCTTTGGCCCGGAAGGAGAACTCCGCAATGATGATCGGCTTGCCGAATGCGGCAAACTTCTTCAGCAGAGGTGTTGGATCAGTCGCATAAAGATCCACCGAAATCACATCGGTATATTTCGCATCCGCCGCCACCACCAAAGTCCCTGGCCAGCCCGGAAACTTCTGCCCCAAATACAGATGGTTCGGATCCGCCGCTTTGATGGCATCGCGGCATACGCGACTATAGCGGCGCGCCACCATACCATTGAACATGCGATCATACTTATAGTATTGGGCTCCAGCCCCCGTTTGCATCTGACTCCAAGTGAAAAGTTCCGGTACGTGTGGCACTAAGGCCAGTGCTCGCCACGATTTGTATTTCGCATGCCACTTCTGATCGAGAGCGCTGATTTTTCCGTAGCATTTCCTTAGAAACGTCACTGCGGCTTGACGACCGAACGACTCCGGCGGAAAGTTTAGATAAGCCCACAACGGACCGTCCGGCGTTAGTGAACCAGCCCAACCCGGCCCCCAAGCCAACTCATTATCGCTGAACCAGCCGAGCAAGTTCGGATCATTTTTCCAAGGCGTACAACGCCTCTGGCACAACTTGTCGGCGAAAACCGCGAAGTTTGGATTAAACACATCCGGGAACGATTCGTTCCGCGACCCGGCGTAATCACCGCCGATATTCAAGACCACCGATAACGATAACTGCCGACCATGAAACTTAACACCGGCGCACTGCGGGTCCGAGAACGGACCGACATTGTTAAACCTCCAAGACAGCAAACGCTGGGCCTGAATGACCAGTGATAACAGGGATGTCGGCCGGCACCGGTGGAAGCCCTGCCACGGCATGAGCAGTGACGTTGGAATCATCTCTTTACCATAAACCCCTTCCAGCCTTTCGATGTGCGGCAATATACGCACTCCTTCGACACCCTTGACCAGCATCCGTTTCCCCTGCGGATTGATCACCCACCAGATGCCATGGACTTTTGCCACGCGAAAGAAGTGAACGGGGACTGCTTCAACTTTCCTGGAATTGGCACCGACGAGGAGGCATGTTACAATCACTACCAACGATACTAAATTGGTAAATTTGGACATCATCAATTTCCTTTTTCTCATTGCCAAAAAAAGCCAAACACTAAGAACACCTTATCCCGCTTCCGCCCCCAAGATAAACCACCGGCTTCAATCCCGTATCCTTACCAGCCGAAAAACATGTTGAACTCGCCACAGCGCACCTTTATTTTGGATATCGGCACCCACCGTACGGAACCGTCATTGTACATTTCATGCTCACCGGCGGGCAAGAAGTTGCCCATGGAACCATCCACTGGTTGGAATCTACAGAACCGGCACTGGTGGGGGCAAACGACGGGCCAAAGATGCCCGTGAAACCGGTTGTACCGCTGATGTCTCGAAATAAGGCGTTATCCGTTACCAGAATCGACCCCGGGCTGGATTGAGGATTCAGTACCGGCTCGTGGCCCGGGTCGGGGTTGACGTAAACCAAAGGCCCCATGGTTTCAAAATTCATGGTGCCTCTCGGCGGCGGCATCCTTGGGGACGCGAAAAGGTGACATCCACCTTTTCCATCATGCTGCTTCGTCCCCATCCCCCTGGGGACGAAGCAGCAAATGCCAATGGTTGGGCATCAGGCAAAATGCAAATACCTCCACCGCGGCACGCTCTTGGGCCGCCACCAGCAAGGTTGGTGAACGCCAGGTAGTCCCCTGCCTTGCGAAAAACGCGTCTGAGCCCATTCCCGCGGTTGAGCACATGATACACCGCGCCGCCCAAAGCGGCCCGTGCGGTTCTCGGCATAAGCCAATAACCTATTTCCAGCCTCGCCTAATGTCAATAAAGGTGGATGTCACCTTTTCGTGTGTTCTATAAAATTTAATTGGTGGCGTTTGTGGCGATCGACGCCCGGCTGCCGATCTGGTTACTGATGCGGGCCGGGCCGTGAAAATGGTTCCCCATGATCACTGCGGCAGATGCACCTTTGTCCAGCGCGATATGGTTTAGCGCGATATGCCGCCTACTCTTCTGAAATTCACATCCGTCAACCGTCAGCCTGCCGCGGCGTAGCGCGATGGCCGGTGCCTTCTTATTCCGCTGCGCCCATGAGGCAAAATGACAGCCAATGAAGGTGGTCAGACCGGAACCCGCCAGCACGGCGACGGAATCAAGGTCATTACCCCAGAAGCCGCAACTCGTAAACTTCACTGGGCCTTCGTTTGTGTTTCCCACTTGAACCGTCCCACCAAACTGGCCATTTAAGAAGGAAATTCCCGCCCACGACTGGCAGCCATCCACGCGCACGGAAGTTGATGTTGTACCCGGTGCCCCTTCATCCGAACCACACTGTGTAAGCACCACATTGGGATCGCCGCTTGGCGTATGCACAAAGTGATAGCCGATTTTATGACAGATCGCAAAGCAGTTAAACATATACTGCCAATCGGTACGTGAAATGAGGAATGCCGTGGCTTCCCTGGAGGTAAACGCCATGGTGTCCTGATCGTTTTTCCAAAACGGCCAGAAATGCACATCCTCCACGCGGCCGACGTCATAACAACGAGAGATGAACAACCCCGTTTTAAGCGGCTGGCCGTACAGGCCGCGGATATAGTGCCGCCCGCCTGTGACCGTGCCGAAATCCACCCCCTGCCATGGATTCTGGAGCAGCACATTCACGATCGCCGCACCGGTCTGAAGTTGGCGTACGGTCCATGGGTATTCCACAGGCGGATCGGGACAGGTCTGCTCCGGATAGAAAATGGTCAGACCATAAAGTGTGCCATTTTCATCCAACGAAATCAGCGGCGTCCCGTCGGGCTTCCCCTTTCCGCCCATCGCCAACAGACAACTACCCCAAATTTGCGAACCCACCGACGGGTATTTCCACACCCGCGAGTGGGGAGCACGAAACACGCCTTGCAGTGTAACATCCTTCGGCACATGCAAATATCCCCGCACCAGATAATCACCGCGCGGCAGTAGCACCAAGTTGCCACGCTGCCGCCCGGCGGTATCCAACGCTTTTTGAATTGCGGCGGTATCATCGGTCTTGCCATCGCCGCGGGCACCGAATGAACGCACACTCAGGGCGTTATCCAAGTTGTGTTCCGTTGAAGGGCCATGTTCCAACGCATTGGGTTCGGTCGCCCTTGCGAGGCCAGTGCCACCGGCGGTCGCCGCAGCCAAGCCCGCCAACGCCGCACCGCCCAGAAAATGCCGCCGATCAAAAATTCGTCCCGGCGCGCCGGGATGAGTAGACTCAGGCGAAATTGTCTGTTTGTTGGGATTCCGGTTCTCTTCCGACATACAGCGTTCTCCAAATAAAATTTACCCGGTCGCCGAGGCGGTGACGCGAAAAAGTGACCTTTTCCATCATGCCGCCAAGTCCCCATCCCCCTGGGGACGAAGCAGCAAATGCCAATGGTTGGGCATCAGGCAAAATGCAAATACCTCCACCGCGGCACGCTCTTGGGCCGCCACCAGCAAGGTTGGTGAACACCAGGTAGTCCTCCGGCTTGCGGAAAACGCGCCTGAGCCCATTCCCGCGGTTGAGCAGATGATACATCACGCCGCCCAAAGCGGCCCGTGCGGTTCTCGGCATAGGCCAACAGCCTATTTCCAGCCTCGCCAAATGTCAATAAAGGTGGATGTCACCTTTTCGTGTTGGATGTCACCTTTTCGTGTGCGCGCAAAACGTCGCGATTGAGTACCCTTTTCCACGTCAGTTCGCGGACTTTGCGGGCGGCCGGGCACCGGCCCTGCCATAGTAGGCAGGCGATCCGCCTACAGCTTCATTGGGCGGTGCGGCTACCGCCCGCTGCACGGCGTCAAGGTAGGCGTCCCCCCTTATTGCGGTCGGTGTCAGCCAACCACCCTCGCCGTTTTCATTCCAGGCGTAAAGCAGGAGCAGATGCCGGGCCGGCCCCTTGTTGTAGTAATAGTGATAAATCCACCTAACGCCCATCCGCACGAACCGCTCCACATCGCGGGGCGTGCGGATAAACCAGGTTGAAGGCCGGTGGTGGAGATTCCATGGCCGCCAGTCCCAACCGGTGGTAATTACCGGAATGTACGGCAGCGGAGCCCCGACGAACTTGTCAAAAATCTTTCGGCTGTAGGCCATCAGAGCCGAATAGGGTTCGGGTTTGCTGTGAAGCACATTGAACGTGGGACGATAGTTGTAGCTTGTCAGGAGGGTGTAACCCGCTCTGACAAATCTATTCAGGTGCCCAGGCCCGGTGCAGGCGGCGATTTGAATGCCATGAATGCCCGCCTTTTCGGCTTTAGCCTGTAATCGCCCGAATGCGCTACGCATGGCCGCAACGCCGCCGAAGCTGCGGAGCAACCTCCCAGGATCATAAACAATCAGCAGCGGTTGCCCATGCTGCCGCAGGTAAGTCGGCTGCTTAAAATAAACCAGTAACCGGCGCGAGCAGTTTTTCCATTCCGTGGGGGTAATAGAGCTGCATATATTCAGGCAGAACTTCAAGCGGTTGTGGTTGGAGGCCTTTAGATACAGATGCAGAGCGTTATTGTTGGCGACGGTCTTGTAGTACCAATCGAACGCCCAAAAGGCGATATCATGATCGGCGCAGAGGTTAATTTGCTCGCGCATGATCGCTTCCGTGTTGTCGTACCAACCCCATATAGGCTTGCGGTAGGCAAAGCGGGTTGTCAGCAGCTTCGTGAGGTGATAATAAGCCGTTTGGTGGTTCCAGCCGTCAAAATAGTACGCGCCTACTATGACAGCCGGTCGGGGATGTGCGTCTGCGTTTATGGAACCGGCCACCAGGCCCAGGAAAAGCGTCCATCCCAAGGTAAAATCGCGCAGTGAATACTGCATAAGGAATCTCCGCAACCGTCCACGGGGTGGAAATAGTGCTTTTCTTTGGAAAATTGATCGAGGGGTTCCATCGCCCGCAAGGCCATTTTGATTGTGGACCGTTTTTGACATTATCATGCAAAATTCCCTTTTTTTGCTCACTTTTAGCCCGTGAGCGGTTACGATTTTCTTATGACCACCATTTACTCGATTATACTCCTGAAAAAAAAGTGCCCTGCGTTCCGCGATACGGGCGGCCATCACTACCCGCGCCACATCAAGCCGCACATTGCTGTCAGCGGGCAGGTGAAAACCGGCCAGGGAGGGGCGGGGCAAAACCGGCCAGTGATTAAGTTCCTTATATACCTCAACACGCAAAAGGTGACATCCACCTTTTCCATCATGCCGCCAAGTCCCATCCCCCCTGGGGACGAAGCAGCAAATGCCAATGGTTGGGCATCAGGCAAAATGCAAATACCTCCACCGCGGCACGCTCTTGGGCCGCCACCAGCAAGGTTGGTGAACGCAAGGTAGTCCTCCCTTTTTGTGTCCTAGTCGACGGCAAGTTTGGGATCCAGCGCGTCGCGCAGCGATTCGCCGATGATATTAAACGCCAGCACCGTGATAAACAGGAGCAAGCCCGGCGGCAGCGCCTGCCACCAGCGAAACACCGTGGTCGGATTACCGGCGGCATTGAGCATATTGCCCCAGGAGGGTGTCGGTGGCGGAACGCCGACGCCCAGGAAGCTCAAAGTGGCTTCAATGGTAACCGCCCCAGCAAAACCGAAACTCGCCGAAACCAGCACGGGCGTAAGCCCATTGGGCAGCATGTGGCGGAAGAGGACGCGCCAAAGCGGCAGGCCGGCGGCGTGGGCCGCGGCGACGTAATCAAGCCGGCGGATGCGCAGAAATTCGGCGCGGATAAAACGGGCATAACCCGTCCAGCCCGTGATGCCGATGATCACCATAATCATAAAAATGTCGCGGCCATAAATGGCCACAAAGGTGAGGATCAGAAAAAACGTGGGGATCGATTCGACAATTTCGACGAAGCGCATGGACAGCAAGTCCACGATGCCGGAAAAATAACCCGTGAGCGAACCGAACAGCAGACCGATCGACAACGCAATCAATTGACTGACAAACCCGACGCCCATGGCGATGCGAGAGGACCAGAGCAAACGGGAAAGCACATCGCGGCCGTCGCCGTCGGTTCCCAGCCAGTGCGCGCGCGAAGGCCGCTGGTTGATGAGATTTTTGCGCAGCGGCTCCATGCCGGCGTAGCCCCAACGGATGGGAGCGAAGATGGCGTCTGCGGCCCGTCCCTGGCGGACCATCCGCCGGTAGTTGCGCACATCGAGCACATTGTGCCGGAAGATGGCGATAAGAATCGAGGCGATGACGGCCAGCGCCGCCAACAAGCCCAGCCAGCGCCACCGCACGCGGCGGCGGCGCGGCAAGTCGCACCATCGGCGCGTCCGCCAATGAACCATACCGTAAATGAACGCGGCGGCGAACACGGCCAGCAGGATCAGATCAAGTCGCGTAAGGGTGCGAAAGAGGGGAAATTCGCGCTCGGCGGGCCGGCCGTTATGAGCAAGTATGACGATGGTATAGGGGTGACTGTTGGCCAGAAACGGCACGAACACCGCCGTGAGCGCCACCAGCAGAATATAAACGGCGGCGAACCGTACCAGCAGGGGCGTAAGAACCCGGCCCATGACAATTTGCCACCAGGAACGTGCCGGACCGACAAGTCGATCCGGGACGGCAAGGTCGGATACGTTTTGCGGCCTAGTCATAGGACACCCGCGGATCGGCAATGGTGTAACATAAATCGGTAATCAAATACGAGAGCAGGGTAATCACGCCGCCAATCAGGGCGATGGTCTGAATAACCGGAAGGTCGCGGGAATAGGTGGCCGAATAAGCCAGCGCCCCCATCCCCTTGATTGAAAAAATCTGCTCGACGACGACCGATCCCCCCAGCAGGCCCGGGAGAATGCCGGCGGAAATGGTGATCAACGGCAGCAGGCTGTTGCGGAAAACGTGCCGGATCAGCACAGTCGAATCTTTAAGTCCTTTGGCCCGGGCGGTGCGGACAAAATCCTGCCGCATATTTTCCAGCATGGAACCACGAACCTGCTTGACCAGGTAAGCAAAACCGCCGTAGGTAAGGCAGGCCACCGGTAAGGTAATGTGATAAAGATAATCGCCCAGATACTGAAAGTAGGTCATGTTTTGCGTATTGGTGGCGTGCAGGCCGGCGGAGGGGAACCATTTGAGGTATTGGGGATTGGCCAGAAATCCCAGCAGCAGGGAGCCGACCAGGATGACCGGCAGCGAATACAGAGCCAGCGTGAATATTCCGAACCCGCGGTCAAACCAGCCGCCGCGTTTGACCGCGGCCAACATGCCGCCGGGTATGGCGATGATATACACAAGCAGCAGGGAAATAAGGTTGTAAGTAAGCGTCACCGGCAACCGCTGGGCGATGAGTTTGAGCACCGGCTCGTTGTACTCCAGCGAAGTGCCGAAATGCCCTTCGCATGTACTGCGAAGCCACAATAGATACTGCATCGGCAGCGCAATGGGCCGACCGTTCTTACCAACCAGGTGCAGGCGCCGGGCGATGAATTGCTCCTGCCGCCGTTGCGCCTGCCGGGACTTCATCACGCCTGCGGCGAACTGTCCGCCGGCGGTGGTCAGCCCCGGGGCAAAGCGCACCACGGCAAAAAGAAGAAAAGTCATGCCCAGAAGCGTGGGAATCATCAGCAGCAGACGGCGTAAGATGTATTTGAACATGCGGCCAAACTTTCCCGCGACCGATAGAGGACATGGGGAGACGATGGCGGGGTTGCCATCATCTCGCACACCCTCTTTTTTACCCAGCCAAGCCGCCGGAACGCCGGCATCCAGTGTCCGACTTAGAGCCTATCCGGATAGGCTCTTAATGATATTTCTGCATATCCAGGGGAACGTACCAGTCGCCTTCGTTGACGCCGAAAAATTTATAAGGCCGGGTATTGTGGAACCGGTGATTGATGAAGTCCAGCGTGTAAGCCGTAAATAAAAACGTATACGGCTGCTGGCGGTAGATAATTTTCTGAAGTTTATGCCATATTTTCATGCGTTTGGCGGTGTTTAATTCGCGGCGGCCGGCGGCGATCAATCGGTCGGCCGCCGGATCGTCAAATCCAATGGCGTTGCTGCCCTTGTCCGCGATGCTTTTGGAATCCCATATCTGGTAGGGATCACCCTCGAGCGAGCCGGTCCAGCCGAGAAAAACCGCATCAAATTTCCGCTGGTTGAGTCGATGCACCAATACGGAGAATTCATAAGGCTCCAGGGTCATCCGGATGCCGGCCCGGGCAAACTGCCGCTGTGCATAGGAGGCGATGTTTTCGATAAGCTGGTTCTTGGCCGGCAGGTCGAGCTTGAATTGGAACGGCCGGCCATTGCGCTCCAGAACTCCCTGGGCGTTTTTCCGCCAGCCGGCTTGCCGGAGCAAGGCCCGGGCCTTGGCCCGATCGTAGGGAATCGGCTTGATACGCGGATCATTCTGGGGAGAGAGCGGATTAAACGGCCCGGTAACCTGCACGGCAAGGCCGTGCAGAAAGGTTTTGATTATGGCGTTGCGATTCAGGAGCATGGTCAGGGCGGTGCGGGTGCGGCGGTCTTTGAACATCGGCTTGCGGAGATTCCAGCCGATGTAATCATAACCGGAGGAGGGCAGCAGAAATTTGTAGCAGATATATTTTTTCGTGAACCCCGGCTTTTTGGTGTAGCGGACCCACTGGGAAGGCTGGGGGCCATCTTCGTCGATCTGCCCGGCCAGGAACGATTGCAAGGCGGCCTGGGGATTGGCAATAAAGCGATATACAATCCGGTCAAAGGTGGGGTGAGGCCCCCAGTAATTGGGGTTTCGCACCAGTACAATTTCCTGCCCGCGCACCCATCTATCCAGCATATACGGCCCGCTGCCGACCAGTTTGCCGCCTTCTTCGTTGAACCGGCGGGGATTGGTAAATTTGTAAACATGCCGCGGAATGATCTGGATGCCGCCGACTTCCTCCAGCGCCTTGAAATACGGACGCTTGAAGATGAATTGAACCGTGCGGGAATTTAGCGCCCGGCAGGATTTGACATCATTGAGATACGTTCGCAGCGGCGCGGCATCCACACCGGGATTCATGATGGTGTCGTAGCTGAAGACCACATCCCGCGCCGTGATCGGCGCGCCGTTGCTGAAGCGGATTCCCCGCCGCAGTTTGAAGGTGATGGTCAGGCCGTTGGCTGACTGCCGGTAGCTTTGGGCCAGCCACGGTTCCCATTGAAGAGTATCCGGATTGCGAATAAGCAGCGATTCAAGCACCCAACTCTGCACCGTCATGGCGCCGGCATCCTGCGGAACAAACGGTTGAATTTTCCGCGGCTCCGCGCCCAGATTCAGCACCAACCAGTCGCCGGGGGCGTAGCCGGGCCGGCTGTAAGGATTGTGCGGCGATAGCGGCGGCTGAGGATAGTAGACGTAACGCGTGCCATCGGGGAGAGTTTCGCGGATGTCCCCGGATGTTTGAGTAGCGGAGGCGGCGGAAGTCGAATTCGCCGCTGGTTTAACGGCCCGAAAACCGGTGGTGAACTTGTTGAGCAGTTGCATCTGCTGCAATTGCAACTCGTTCATCCGCTTGATCTGCCGCTGCAAGCTCAGAAGTTTCCGGCCCTGGTAGTTGAACTGTCCCATCGCCAGCGCAACTACGCTGATCACCGCCAGCAGCAGAAGGGTGAAGAAGAAGTCTTTGATGGTAAAACGGTTGTTCATAAAACGGATTTTAACGCGATCGCGGGTCCAACGCATCGCGCAGGCCATCGCCGACAAAATTCAGGCACAACAAACCGATGGTCAACCCCGCGCACGGCCAGAAGATCAGCCACCACTGAATGTGTATGGGATTGATGGCCAGTACTCCAGCGGCGGCGAGATTACCCCATGTAGGCAGGGGCGGCTGCACACCCAGCCCGAGGAAACTCAAAAAAGATTCGGTCAGAATCGCTCCCGGAACGGTCAGAGTCGCGTATACGACCACGGTTCCAATCAGGTTGGGTGTGATGTGGCGGCTGATGATTCGCATTGGACCGAGTCCCAACGCGCGGGCGGCTTCCACAAACGGCTGATCGCGCAGACTCATCACCTGGCTGCGGACCACCCGCGCCATGGTCAGCCAGCTCACCGAGCCGATACCCACCAGCAGGATCAGTAAACCCGCCACCGTTTGGGGCCGGGCGAATCCCAGCGCGCCGATCGCCGCGGTGAGACGATCCAATAAAGCCACGCGCAACAAAATTACCAGAAAAATGGTGGGCAAACCGTAAAGTACGTCCACCATTCGCATCAACAGCGCATCGGTTCGCCCGCCGGCGTAGCCGGCAATCATGCCCACGAGCGCGCCGATGCCCACCGCGATTCCAGCCGAAATCAGACCGATGGTCAGGGAAATGGCGCCGCCGAGAAGAAAACGCGCCAAGAGGTCGCGTCCGAGACGATCCGTACCCATCCAATGCCGCGTGCCGGGCGGCTGGAGAACCGCGGAAAGGCGTTGGCGATTGTAGCGGGTGAGCGTCCAGGGAAGGGTGGTGTAACAAAGCCCGGCGATAATCAAGATACCGATCAAACCGAGGACCGCCGGTCGATTAGCCAGGAAGCGGCGCATAGCCAGGCGAACGGGCGAAGCGGTGGGGACGAGGCGCCGAGCGGCGGTATTGACATCAAGAGCGGTCACCAGGCTGGTCCCCAGTTCATGCGCCAACTCATGCCGGCGACTTTTTGCCCAGGTTAAACGCTTCATGGACGGCGCGAAGCGCCTTTTCCGCGTCTTTCCGGGCCACAATGCAACTAATACGAATTTCGCTGGTGGAAATGTTCTGAATATTTATTTTTTCGTCGGCCAGCGCGCGGAACATGGCGCCGGCGACACCGGTCTGCTGTTTCATACCCACCCCCACCACGGATACCTTGGCCAGATCCTTTTCATAAGTGGCCGCGCCGCCCAGCTCGGCCAGAAGCCGCTCGATCACCGGCTGAAGGTCGGACACGTCTGCGTACTCGACGGTAAAGCTGATATTGGCGGTGCGGTCGTCCAGGACATTCTGGATAATGTCATCGACAATTATTTTTTCATCGGCAACGGCGGTAAATATGCGGGCCACAATACCCGGCCGGTCGGGGACGTTCTTGAGCGTCACCCGCGTGAGATCTTTCTTCAAAGCGCAGCCGGAAACGACAATATGTTCCATGGCTTGGGTCTCCGCGACAATCCAGGTACCCGGTCTCTCGTGGGCGCTGTTGCGCACATGGATGGGGACATTGTATTTCTTGGCGAATTCGACCGCACGGGTCTGCAGGATGCCGGCGCCGACGCTGGAAAGTTCCATCATTTCATCATAACTGATGCGGTCGATCTTGCGGGCGTCGGAAACAATGCGGGGATCGGCTGTGAATATGCCGTCCACATCGGTGTAATTTTCACATACCTCAGCCTGGAGCACCGCTCCGAGGGCCACCAGGGTGGCATTGCTGCCGCCGCGACCGAGCGTGGTGATGTCGCCCTTTTCAGTTATCCCCTGGAAACCGGCAACGATCACGATCCGGCCTGTGGCCAGTTCCTTTTGGATGCGGCGCTTGTCAATTTCACGAATGCGGGCTTTGTTGTGGACGCTATCGGTAAGCAAGCCGATCTGGCCGCCGGTAAGACTGATGGCTTCGTGGCCCTGGGCGTGCAAAGCCATGGCGATCAGGGCGATGGTCACCTGCTCGCCGGTGGCCAGGAGTTGATCCAACTCGCGTTTGGGCGGATTCGGACAGACCCCGTGCGCCAAGTTGATCAATTCGTCCGTGGCATGCCCCATCGCTGAAACCACCACCACCACCTGTTTACCGGCAAGCTTGGCGGCGATGACTTTGCGTGCGGCATCGTGGATTTTCCGGGACGTGGCGACGGATGTGCCACCAAATTTTTGGACGACTATACCCATACGTAATCAGCTCCCGGCCAAAGCGTAGAATATAAGCTTTTTACGTTTTTCGCCAAACTCCCGACGACGTTGCGGCGGCGCGTCCACTTTACTTTTCCGGCAAGCCCCGCGGAGCGGAATACCGGTACACACCCTTGCGCGCCAGACGCCAGGTGAGCAACGGACGAACCACAAACGCGGCGGAAAGATAAATACACCCGATGCCGATGGCCATGACCAGACCCAAGCTGGCAATGCCGCGGTCGCGCGCCAGGGAAAGAAATCCGAAACTGCTGCACGTGACAAAGGCGCACAGCAGCAGCGCTCTTTCGCTGACATCCCAGAACCGCCATACGCGGCGCGGATTGTGCCGGGCTTCGCGGTAGCGGTGCACCATGAACACACCGTATTCATGCCCGGCGCCGATCAGAATGGGCATGGCGAAAAAGTTGGCGAAATTCCATTGCATGTGCAACAGGCCCATCACGCCGACAAGCATGGGCAGCCCCAGGGCGAGCACACTGATGGTCAAAAGCGTCTGACCGAGACGCCGCAGGTCCAGAAACACCAGCAGCACCACCAGCACCAGGGCCATGATCGTGGTCTTGATGAAAGCGTACCGAATTGCCTGTGTGGAATGATACAACTGTACGGCGATGCCGGTCAGATCCGCGCCGGCCGGAACCAGGCCGGGCCGGGCGCCGGTTCCTTCCAGGCATTGCACAAACGCCCTTAAATTGGCCTGGCGCCACAGGTTGTAACGCGGCGTGATGTAAAGCGCGTAAACGCCGTTGCGACTCAGGAAATGGTTGCGGATGGAGGACGGAAGTCGTGAGATATTCAGCGGCGGTGGAACCATCATACGCGCCATTTTTTGAAGCTGTTTCATAAAACGGCGCTGCCAGAGCGTTAAACGAAACGCTATCTGTTGGCGCTGGACCGGATCGGCATGGCGGATCATCGCGGTGAAACGCCAGAGTTGCCGTGCGGCGGAGGCGAAGGGCTGGTTCGGCGCGGTGGGGCGACGGATCTCCACCTTGGAAAAAATTCGCGCCAGCGCGGCGGTCGCCCCGGCAATCCCGGCCAAGTCTCTTTTTGTAACAGGCGCAGGAGAACGCCAGCGAACGCGGGCCAGCGAACCGGCATGGTCGGCAAGAAACCGCTGCTTGGCCTGGGCATTCAGAAGGCTCCGGACGGAGCGAATCGGCGAGGCGTCCCGTGGAGGGCGGCCTTTCAGGCCGCCTTTGTCCTGATTCATCGTTGGAGGGGAGACCCGCCTTCCTTTGGCGTGACTTGCGGTACGCAGCCGGCGTTCAATAGATGCCAGATAGGCCGGTGAATGGGAAAGAACCACCGCTTCCCATGTCGGTATTTTTCGCACCAGTCTGACGGATTGCAATCCGCGTGCCTGGAGGTCCAGCAAGTTTGGATTGAAACGAATTCGCAGCATCAGTGGAAGCAGCGCCAGCAGGAGACCAATCCATACTATTAAACCAATGAAGTTTCGCCAACCGGCGCGCGGCGGCGGGCGATCGTCGGAATAACGGCGGCCGGCATCGACCATTTTCAGGCGTGGGGGAAAGCTCACCAGCAGCGCCGGCAGAACGGTGTAGCCGGCAAGCAGACAAAGCAATAATCCGCCCCCGGCGATGATTCCCAGTTCCGCATCGCCCCGAAAATGGGTGAACCGGGCGACCAGAAATGCGCCCGCGGCGCCGGCGCAGGCGGTTAAAATCGGCGGACTGACATAGCGAAAAACCCTTGCCCATACCGCGCTGTCGCGTTCGTAGCACCGGACTTCGCGGCGGTAGCGAACCAGTATCTGAATCAGATAATCCATGCCGATGCCTATCAGCGCAATCACGAACACGGTGGAAAGCAGATTCAGTTGCCCCACCACCAACGTGGCGTAGCCGAAAGTCCAGGCAATGGCGATGGCCAGCGTAAGCCCGGCCGCCAGCGCCAGCCGAACGGAGCGGAGCATCAGAATCAAACCGGCCAAAACGACGAGCATGGCCAGCGCCTCGGCCCAGTCCGTGTCGTGGGTGGTAATGCGCATCTCATCGGCGGCCAGAACCGGACGGCCGGTCAAGCCCACCCGGAATTGTGCATGAAAAGGCGCCGCGGCCGCGGCCACGACCTTGCGAATTTTCTCCAGGGGAGCGGAAACGGCGGCAAGGGAATCGAAGTGGAAACGGGGATAAACCTTGATGAGCAACAAATGATCGTGCGGATGATTGCGCGGCGTGAAGTAATAGTAGCCCCGGGACGCGGGCGTGGGAGCGGCGGGGGATGCCAAAGAATGTAAATTCGGGATTTCCCGCCCCATGAACCAATGGCGCGGTTCACTGCTTATCGCGGCATTCCAGCTTTGGCAGAGGGTGCGCACAAAGGCGGCGGTTGGGGCATCGGGTTTTCGCAGCGCTACGCCACGGAGAAATCTCTCTATTCGCGTTGGGCCCAGGAGGGCGCCGGCCAAAGCCGGCCGTGTCCCCCATATTTTCGCCAGCGGCGCGAAACGTTGCTGATAGGCCGCGGCGCGCCGCACCTGCTTCCAGGATGCGAAAAGCAGCGCTTGATCGCCAAGTTCGCGCCGCGACACGTGCGAGTCGACCGAGATCACAGCGGCGGACAGCTTGGCAAGCCGCCGCGTGATCGCGCGCGCGGCGTCGATCCACCGCCGCGCCGCGGGCGGATGGGCCGGATGACGCGCCTGGAGGACCACGTAGGCCGCCTCATTTTCCGGAAATTCATGAATGAACGTCAGGTATCGGTGAAAAAAGGGAACGTGCGAAGAAAACAGTTTGTTCTGATTGGTGGAAATAACCAGATACCGGCTCGCCAGCAGAATCGAAAGACCCGCCAGGCCCAGCGCGATCATCAAAGTGATCCGGGGATGGCGAATCAGGCGCAGAACAAGATTAAGAATTTTCCGGTGAAGAAGACTCATGGATCAGGATTGGACACCTATCTTGAACGCCTGTTGCAACCATAGAAACCATCTCCCAAGAGATCATGGCTCCCGCTATTTTTTGAGATAGTTTCTTACGCCCGCACCACATTTTTCGCCAGGCTCATGACGGTGTCCCAGGCGGCGCCGGGAACTCGTTGCGTATCGGCAAGAACCTCCTCCATGGCACCGAGAAACCAGTCCATATCCTGCCGGGTCGCAATCAGCGGGGGCAGGAATTTGATCACTTCCGTATGATAGCCGGCAACCTGCGTGAGAATGTGGTGTTTATTCAACAGCGGCACCACAATCATCTGGCCGAACACGCCGAAGTTCAGCTTGTGCAGGGCGTCCCAGGCCAGACGCAGCTTGAGGGAATTCGCCGGCCTGGCGAAGTCGATGCCGAACATCAGTCCTTTGCCGCGAACTTCCGTCACAAACGGACACTTGCTCCCTATATGAGCCAGGCGACTCATGGCATATTGACCAAGTTGATCGGCATTTTCAACCAGCTTGTCCCGCTCAATGACCTGGAGGCTCGCCAAGGCCGCGACCATGGCCAAGTCGTTCTGGCCGAAGGTATTGGAATGAACCACGCAGTGTTCCAGGGAATCGAAGACCGTGTCCATGATTTTTGGCCGCGTCACCACGGCGCCAACCGGGACGAACCCACCGGAAAGGCCCTTGGCGAGGCAGACAATGTCCGGTTCCACCGCGGGCCAGTGCTGAAAACAGAACCAGCGCCCGGTGCGCCCCAGTCCGGTCTGCACTTCATCCACGATCAACAGCGTGCCGGCCTTGCGGCAAAGCCGCTGCGCTTCGGCCAGGTAGCCATCCTGAACCACCTGGCAGGTTTTGCCCTGAACGGGTTCGAGGATAAAGGCGGCGGCGTCATGTTTCGCCAGCGCCTGTTCCAACGAGGGCAGATCGTTCAAGGGAATCGCGCAAGTACCCGGCAACAGCGCTCCGAAGCGTTCGCGGAAAAAGCCGGCGCCGTTGACCGCGAGGGAACCGGTAGTCAGGCCGTGAAAGGCGTGATCGCAGTAGATAATTTTTTCGCGGCCGGTGGCGCAGCGCGCGAATTTCAGGGCGGTTTCGACCGATTCGGTTCCGCTGTTGGTGAAGAAAACGCGGGAAAGCCCCGCCGGCATGTGCGAGACCAGAGCCTTGGCGGCCAGACCGGACGCAATGCCGCAATCCATGCGAACCAGGTTGGGGCTGCCCGCGTCGATCATTTGATGCAGCGCCCGGCGGATCGCGGGATGGTTGCGGCCGAGCATGAACACGCCCCATCCGGTAAGCAAATCGAGATATTTATTCCCTTGTGGATCCCACAGATAGCAGCCCTCGCCCCGGACGTAGTTTTTGTCGAAGCCGATGGCCTTGAGCATTTTGACGAAAGCCGGATTGATATATTCCCGGTGCAGCTCGTATTGCGTGGAGCGATGCCGCTCCAGAGAACCGATCAAGTCGTCCTGCATGAACCAATCCCGCCAAAATCAGCAAAACCGGCGTTCCCGGCTTCTTCGTCCGGAGCCACACGGTCCGCCATTATAGCCGCAGGAGCTTGCGCGTCTCGCCGGCTATATTTCTTGACGGCCCCTAACTTGACTCCCGGACGGCGGCGGCCACAATGACGGAAGCCAAGATTTTGCCGCCTCCGCTTTGAAAGGAATTTTCATGCCTGCGCAAACGCAATCCGGCGATGCCGTTGTTTTCCATGAGAACCCACCCATCCGCTGGAGCATTGTCCCCGCCGCGACCGGCCGCGCCGATGCCATCATGATTCCTCTGTTTTCCGATCAGAGGGCCAGCGCGATCGATCTCGGCGGTGTGCCGACGGAACCGCGGCGGCAGATTCATTCCACCCTCGCCCTGGGAGATTTCAAGGGTAAAGAAGGCGAAACATACGCCCTGGGGGCCGGCGCCATCGCCAGCGGTGATGAAATTCGCCGGATTTTTCTGGTTGGTCTGGGAAAATGCGAATCCCTCGATGCCGATGTGGTGCGCTGGGCCGGCGCACGGGCGTGTCAATACGCCCGCAAGCTGGAGCTTTCCCGCGTGCTGATTCATCCCGGGAGCCTGGCGAAGCTTAACTGGTCTGATTTTGCCGCCGATTTTGCCGAGGGCGCGATTCTCGGCGGTTTTGCCTTCAAAGATTACCAGACCAAGACTGATGAAAACAACCCGGGCGATGACCGGAACAACCGCCCCACCTCGGCACAACCCAAGCCGGTGAAAATTATACGCTTCGACCTGATCGGACCAGCGGAAGACCCATCCATGCGGGAAAAGGTCTCCCGCCGATCAGCCATCGCCCAAGCCGCAAACTATGCCCGTTTTATCGCCTGCCAGCCCGGAAACGTCGTCACGCCCGCCATGCTGGTGGACCTGGCGCGGAATCTGGCCCGGCAATGCGGGCTCAAAATCACGGTGATTGACGCCAGGGCCGCCCAGCGGCTGGGCATGGGCGGCCTGTGCGCCGTCGGACGCGGCAGCGCGCATCCACCGTCGCTGATTCTCCTGGAATACGCTCCGCCCAAAACCGGCCGGAGCGCCAGCCGGCAAAAAACCATCGCCGTTGTCGGCAAAGCCGTGACCTTTGACACGGGTGGAATTTCCATCAAACCCGCCGCCGACATGGGCGCAATGAAATATGACAAATGCGGCGGCGCGGCGGTATTGGGAATTATGCGGGCGGCAACGGCCCTGCAACTGAACCACCGCCTGATCGGAGTAATTCCCGTGGTGGAAAACGCGGTGGACGCCGAGTCCTACCGGCCCGGCGATATTGTTCGCATGTATAACGGTAAGACGGTGGAGATCAGCAACACCGATGCGGAAGGACGACTGATTCTGGCGGATGCGCTGGCCTATACCTGCGAAAAATACCATCCGGACGCTCTGATCGACATGGCCACGCTCACCGGCGGCGTGGTGGTGGCGTTGGGCGGCGTATACGCCGGCCTGATGGGCAACGACGATCAACTCGCCGCAGACCTGATTGCCGCCGGCCAACAGACCGGGGAATGGCTCTGGCGGCTGCCTTTGCACGAGCGCTATAAGAAGTTGCTGGAAAGTCCACATGCGGACATTCAAAACAGCGGCGCGCGGGAAGCGCATCCGATCCAGGGCGGCATGTTTTTGCGGGAATTTCTGCCCAAGGGAACCGCCTGGGCGCACGTGGACATCGCGGGCGTGGCGCATCCGAAAAAGGAGCACCGTTATTGGATTGCCGATACCGCCAACGGCTTCGGCGTGCGGCTGGTAATACAGTATCTGCTGGGAAATCTCCCGAAATAATAGATAAATTCCCCATTCGGTTGCGTCTGTAATACCAACGGCGAAGAAGAAGGAGCCGCATGGTCTCCGGTGGCGCATGGAAAGGGGTATTGGACCAGTACGGCGGCGCCCTGCTCCTTTTGGCGCGGCAATGGGGAAGCGCGCCGGCTGATGCGGAAGATATTGTCCAGGACGCGTTTATTCGATATTGGCGCCGCCGCGGGAAAGTTCGAGATCCGGCGGCTTACCTGTTCGCGGCGGTGCGGAGCGCCGCGCTGGATCAGCGGCGGCGCGCCGCGCTCCGGGGCCGTATCCAACGGGCGGCGTCCACACCCGAGGTGATGATTGAGAGCCAGACGCTGGATGCGGATTGCCGAACCGCGATGGAAAAAGCCATCGCCGGGCTGGCCGCGGAACAACGTGAGGTTCTGGTGATGAAAATATGGGGCGGATTGACATTTGCCGCGATTGGCGCGGTGCTCGGCATTCCCGCAGCCACCGCGGCGTCACGGTATCGCTATGCGCTGGTCGCATTGCGTGGTCAACTTGATCCGAGCTGGCGTTATGAATGACCCGTTTGACAACCTGGAGAAGCGGCTCGCGGCGTGCGGATTGCCGGGACCTCCACCGCGGCTGATCCGGCGCGTGGGCCAGCGCATCGCTTTTGACAACATGGTTCGCACGCTGGTGATTTCCGCCGCGGCCGGCGTGGCCGTATTAATCGTTCTCGCCGTCATGATGCCGGCAAGAATTCATCCACGGCCAACGCCAAACACGGCGAATAAGACAATTGCGGCGCGAAGGATTGTGGCGCCAAGAGCGATCTGGCCGCCGCCGTGCAGCGAAATGGCGCTCCTGCGCGCCTGGCAAAAATCGCCGGCGGCATTCGATGAAATGCTCAACCGAAACGCCAACCGCATGGCGCCGGTGTCGCCATCCGCTTTCAACCAGTATTCTTGCGTGCTTGAGGAGCAACTACAATGAAACGATGGATGCTCATTGCGATATTCTTAATCGCAGGCATTGCGGCAACCGCCGGGCCGCGGCTGATGGCAGCCGCGCCATGCGTGCAGATGAAGCCGGCGGTAAATCCAGGCCCGAATGCCGCCCTGCTTTACTTCCGGGCTTTTTTGCTAACGCCCCCCATAAATTATATCCCTAAAAAGTATTTAGCTACGTATCCACTGGGCACTCCAATGGATAAAATAATCCGGCAGTTGGGTCAATCCGCACAGGCATCCCTGCGATTGCTGCATCGCGCCGCGGAGCTGGCGAATTGCCGCTGGGGAATTGGCGGTGATCGCTATGGCCCGACTGTATTACTGCCTGAACTTGCCAAGGCTTCACAATTGACGAATTGGGTCATTCTCGAGGCTCGCATCGCCATCGCCGAGCATCATTTCCACCGCGCCATCCGTGACTACACCGATGGAATCATGCTGGCCCGCGCAATCGGCCGCGATAAGACAATCATTGGAACCCTGGTTGAATATTCCCTTCGTGAGAGGCTGAACTGGATGCTGGCGGATAATCTGACCCAATTGCCGCCGCCGGCGCTGGATCATCTGGCGGCGGCGCTCTCGCGTCTCCCCGCACCTACGCCGATTTCCTACGGCATTATCGCTGAGAACCAAGGCAAGATTGCCTGGCTCAAGCGACTCATCCGCACCGGCCGGACGTATCAATTCCTCAAGGATAGCGTCGGCGTTAGTTATTTCTTGCGACCAGGTAAACTATATTATCCGGCTTGGACGGCTCTCAAATCCATATTAAAATCCAAATCCACATCTAAAGTCTATTGGAAAAAAGAGGCTTATAAATCTATTTGCGCATTAGAACATTATAATAAGCGCTTGCGGCGCATCCTGGCATTACCATACCCCCAATCCATCTCGGCCCTGAAAAAATTACAGCCACTCCACCCCCCTCTCACCAAACAATTAATTGCTACGGGGGGATATGTGCAGGAAATACCGCAGCCCCCCCACCACTTCCCCCTCGATGATGTTGCGAATCTGCTATTGCCATCGCCATCCAACACCAATGGCGGATATGCTGTTCAATGCCGAGCTATCGCACAAACGGCCATGCTCCGGGCCGCGGTGGCTTATCTCCGCGGCGGCCGCAAGGCCTTTGATGCGGTGAAAGACCCCTTCGGCAAAGGCCCGTTTATGTTGAAGAAGACCGGTAAAAAGCTGGTAATCCAATCCGCACTGAATGTGAGCACCATATACAACAAACACCCCAGCACCCTTACAGTTAAGCTCAAATGATCGGTTTACTGCCGGCGTCATCATCCGCTTTGAACCAGTATTCTTGCGCGCTTGAGGAGCAACTACCTCTATCATTGACGACGCGGGCCGACGTAACCGTTCACGGCGGCGCGGAAAACGGCCGCGGGATTGCGATCCACGCGGCTGCGTGGCTGGGGCGGCGCGGTGCTTGGCGGTCCCGGCACACCGGGAAAACCCGTGCCCGCCGGGATGTACGCGAAAAACATCCGGGGCATGAACGGTTACGGGACGACACGCCGGCGCTTTCATTGAGCCGGTACGGGAGATGGGACGGGCTGCGCGGCGCCGGCGGACCAGTCGAGGTGGCAGCGCCAGTTGGTGTCGTCGGTAGCGGGAAAATCGGTTCGGAAATGCACGCCGCGCGTTTCCCGGCGGGCGGAGGCGGATGCGGTGATGAGCCGGGCGATCTGGAGCATGTTTTGCAGCTCCCAGCCGGCGGGCGACTCAAAGACCTTGTCCAGCACGTAGTGGGACCAGAAGTCGATGATTTCCACAGCTTCAGCAAGCCGCGGACCGACGCGTTCGATGCCCACATTGCGCCAGAGCAACGAGCGCAAGGAGCTGAGGACGTCCTGCATGTCCAGCTCGGTTCGATCACTGTGCGGGATGTCAATCGTCAGGCGCGGCGTTGCCGGCGGCAGCGAGTGGCCGGCCAGGGCGGCGGCGGCATGTTCGCCGGCCCGTTTGCCGAACACCAGCGCCTCAATAAGCGAGTTGCTGGCCAGGCGATTGGCGCCGTGCAGACCGGTATAGGAAGCTTCTCCGATCGCATAGAGATTCTCCAGGCAGGTTCGGCCGAATAGATCGCACCGAACGCCGCCGACCATGTAGTGCGCACTGGGATGCACGGGAATGGGCTGTTGGGCGGGGTTAATGCCAAACTTGCGGCAGACCTCATAAATGCCGGGAAAACGGGCTTGAAACGCCTCTTCGCTCATGTGCCGACAGTCCAGGAAAACATGCGTGGCGCCGGTCCTGGCCATCTGTTCGAGAATGCAGCGCGAAACAACATCGCGCGGCGCCAGTTCGGCCAGAGGATGGTAATCAGGCATAAAGCGATAGCCGGTCTTGTTGATGAGTTTGGCGCCTTCGCCGCGGACCGCCTCGCTGATCAGGGAGCGCGTGGCGCCGGCGATGTAAATGGTGGTGGGGTGGAACTGGACCATTTCCATATCGCGCAGAATCGCGCCGGCTCGCCAGGCCATGGCGTGACCGTCGGCGGTGGCGATGGGTGGGTTGGTGGTTTCACGATAGAGCGCCCCGGCTCCGCCGCTGGCCAGCAGAGTCTGGTGCGCAAAAATCGCGAACAGGCCGCGCTGGCTGTTCCAGCCCAGGGCGCCTACGCAGCGTCCATCAATTGTGAGCAAGTCCAGAATAAAGGTATGTTCCAGGATGGAGATGGAATCGCATTTTCGGGCCACGGCGCCGAGGCAGTTGGCCAGTTCGCGGCCGGTCGCATCGCCCAAGGCGTGGACGATGCGCGCGAAAGAATGGCCGCCCTCGCGAGCGAAAGCCAGCCGGCCGCTGGTTTCGCGATCGAAGTTGGCTCCCCAGCGGATCAGTTCCTCGATGCGGGCCGGGGCTTCCTTGACAACAGTTTCCACCGCCACCGGGTCGCTTAAACCGCAGCCGGTCTTGAGAGTATCGGCGATGTGACTCTCGAAGCTGTCGTCGGGCCGCAGGACGGTGGCGATGCCGCCCTGGGCGTAATAAGTATTGGATTCAAACAACTGCTGCTTGGATACAAGCAGAACGTCCGCCGATTCACCGGCGGCAATCGCGGCGCGCAGGCCCGCCACTCCGCCGCCGATCACCAGGATGTCGGTAAGCACGTGGGGAAGGCGATGCGTTTTGAAGGGATACAAATAGCGGCGCGTCATGCGGATTCCTTACATCGCAAGCGGAACACTTCCAGGAAGCCCGGCTATTGTGGGCCGCGCGCTTCATCATCGCTCAAGGAGAGGCGTTTCTCCAGGTAAGGGGCCGTGGCGGCATTGAAACTACCGGCTCCGATGCACAAATACAGCACCGCCATCCGCACCGCCAGGCCGTTGCTGACCTGCTGTAGAATGGCCGAGCGGGGACCGTCGGCGACGGCCGTGGTGATTTCCAAACCGCGGTTCATCGGGCCGGGATGCAAAACCAACACGGTGGGCCGGCAGCGGCGGAGGCGTGATTCATCGAGTCCGAAAAAGCGGCTGTATTCGCGAATGCTGGGAAAGGCCGCCGAGGCTATGCGTTCAAATTGCACACGGAGAATATTCAGCACGTCCACCGCGGGCAGCACGTCGTCGAGGGAGTGCGACACCTTGACGCCGAACCGGGCGAACTCATCGGGACAGAGCGTGGTCGGTCCAACCAGAGTAACCTTTGCGCCCAGGTGAACCAGCGCCCAGAGATTGCTGCGGGCGACGCGCGAATGGGCCACGTCGCCGACGATCGCCACATGCAGATCGGAAAACGTTTTGCCGCGCGGCTCGAATGTCTCCCGAATGGTGAACAGGTCCAACAGCCCCTGGGTGGGGTGTTCGTGGCTGCCATCGCCGGCGTTGATGACACTGCAGCGGACCATGCGGGCCAGCGCGTGGGGCGCGCCGCTGCTGCGATGGCGGATCACTATGGCGTCGACGCCCATGGCTTCGAGATTGCGGGCGGTGTCGGAAAGCGTTTCCCCCTTGCTCACACTGCTGGTGGAAACGGAAAAGTCGATCACGTCGGCGCTCATCCGCTGGGCGGCCAGCCGAAAGCTTGTCCGCGTGCGGGTGGAGTCTTCAAAGAACAGATTCACGACAACCTTGCCCCGCAGCGCCGGGACTTTTTTGATGCTGCGGGTGGACACCTCCTTCAAAGCCCGCGCGGTGTCCAGAATCGCCAGCAATTCCGCCGAAGAAAGGTCCTCCAGCCCCAGCAGATGCGGGCGCTTCCAGAGAAATGGCTCGCTTGCCGGCGCATTCATCGGCACACTCCCCGGGGGCCGGTATCCGGATGGGGATCAAGGTAAACGGCATCGTGTGGATCGGTCGGAGCCAGATGCACACAAATCCGCGAATCCGGCGCGACGGTCATTTGCCGCCCGAAAAAGTCGGCGCGAATGGGATATTCCCGGCCGTCGCGGTCAATCAACACGGCCAGACGAATAAAACGTGGTCGGCCGAAATCGACCAGAGAATCGAGGGCGGCCCGCACGCTGCGACCGGTGTGCAACACGTCATCGAAAAGCACAACCGGCCTGTCATCAATACGAAAATTCATGAGCGTGCCCATGGGAATGGTCATCGGACGAGCGCCCATGACATCGTCGCGATACATGGTGATGTCAATGGCGCCGACGTTCACGTCCGTGTGGGTGCGCTCCCGCAGGATGGTCCCGACGCGCTGGGCGAGCACCTCGCCGCGCCGGCGGATGCCGACCAGGGCCAGCCGACCGGGCGCTGTGGCGGCAATATCGGGAGCGACAAGTATCTGATCCGCCAGATCAGAGATGATTTGCCGTACATCGTCCGCAGCCAGAACACACTGCATGAATGTGAGAGTACCGGCGCGGGATCAAGTCGGCAAGAGGGCGTTCGGCGAAAGGCGTTCGGCGGCTTCCGGAAGTTTATTTCAGAAAAGAGCGGGCGCGCTTAGATGGTCGCCACGACGGGGGTATCCAAACCGCTCTTGAAACCCAAGCGGAGCCATTCCGCCGCCAGACCGGCGATCATGGCGGCGTTATCGGTGCAGAACGGCGGGGCTGGGAGAAAAACGGGCAATCCAAGGGCTTCGCCGAGCGTTTCCATGGTGCGGCGAACTTCGCTATTGGCCGCCACCCCCCCGCCGATTAGCACGCTACGGACCGGATGGCGTTCCAAGGCCCGCCGCAGTTTTGCCGCCAGCGCCGTCGCCACAGCGTGCTGAAACGAGGCGGCTACATCCGCCCGCTCAGACGGGGTTAACGCGGTGACATCGCGTTGGCGTCCGCCGGGACCGTTGACATGATAAAGCACAGCGGTCTTAAGCCCGCTGAACGAAAAATCCAGTGATTCGCGACCGAGCAAGCTGATTGGAAACTCCAGGGCGCGGGGATTGCCATGGCGGGCAAGCCGATCCACCAGCGGACCACCGGGATAGCCCAGGTGAAGAATCGCCGCCACTTTATCAAACGCCTCGCCAACGGCGTCATCCACGGTCGCGCCGAGACGCAGCATGTCGCAAAAGCCGGCGATGCGGTACAGGCTGGTATGTCCGCCGGAAATAACCAGACCAATCGCCGGTAAGGGAGGAGGCACAGGCGACGGCGAGGACGAACCAGCGGCGAACAAACAAGCGCTGTAAAGGTGGGCATGCACGTGATCGACACACATCAGCGGAAGATTCCAGGCGAAAGAAAACGCCTTGGCGGCCGTGGCCCCCACCAGAAGGCAGCCGATCAGGCCGGGCCGGTTGGCCACGCCGACGGCGGTTAAATCGCACGGCGAAACCGCAGCCTCTTGAAGCGCCAGGTCTACAATGCGGTTGAGCGATTCGATGTGGGCGCGGGCGGCTATTTCCGGCACCACGCCCCCATAGCGGGCGTGCAAAGCCACCTGCGACCAGACCACGTTGGAGAGAACGAAACGGCCATCCCGCACCACGGCGGCGGACGTTTCATCGCAGGTTGTTTCGATGCCAAGCACCAGGGACATCAATAGGTCTTCCAGTGGGGAAACAGCGAGTTTTTTAATGCTGTTTGAAAACTATACCCGTTTTACCGTAAGTATGCAGAAGTTCCGGCAGCACGCCGATGAAACGCGAGCGCGGCAACACTTCAGCGGCGCCGGCGGCGGCGGCTTGTGCGGCCAATGCACGCTGAACATGCGAAAGATAGGCGACGATCCGCGGCGGAACGTCTTGGCGGCGCGCCCGGGCAATCGCCGCCAGGGTGTCAACGCCCTGGGCGTTCAAATCCACAATGAGCAACCGCACCGGAGTGGTTCGCAAAGATTCGTCGAGCGCGTGGCTATCGCAAATCACGCGAACCGGCACATCCAGGGCGCGCGCTTCGGCCTTGATACGAGTGGCGAAAATCATATCCGTCACCACAGCTACTATTGAACAGTCGGCCATACATTCCTCACTCCGTTTTGGGGCCGGCCAAAGCGGAAACACCAATCGCCACTTCGCACGGCGGCTTGCGGCCGTTTGGTTTATCACGATCGGCAAGCTCCGTCGGCAACCGCGAAAGATCGCCGTAACGACCAATGGCAATCATGGCCATAGCTTCATAGTGATCCCGCGACAAACCCAGCGCTTGATAGGTTCGTGATTCGTCAAAACCGGCCATGGCATGGGCGAACAGGCCCAGTTTACGGGCCTGCAGAGCCAGACACAGCCAGGCGGCGCCGGCATCAAAGGCGTAATGCCGGTTTGGCTTGCCGTTGGAGGCGAAGTGCCGCCGCGCCAGCAAAACCGCCAGAACCGGGGCCTTATCCACCCACTGCCGATTTTTTTCCACCAGCAACGGGCGCAGCCGCCGCACATCCGCTTCGGTAGCGGCATAGACAAAAAGCCAGGGCTGCTCGTTGAAAGAGGATGGCGCCCAGCGGGCGGCCTCGAAAAGCGAATCCAGCAAATCCGCGGAAATCGGTTCGCTGGAAAACGCCCGCGGCGACCAGCGGTCCAGAAACATCGGATCAATATGCGCCGCGGGAATGCGAACATCGGACATGGAATGCCTCCAGGAAAAATAAAACCCCGGCTCCCACGGTTTGGAATTCACCGCCGTACCGGGCCGACATATTTTAGGCGGGGAACCCCACGATAACACAGTTTGACGCCGCGGCGATTTCTGTTAATATGCTTTTAGAAGAATGAGGTGTTTCGTGCGGACAGATCGTGCAGCTTCCCAATCGCTGCCAGCCAGGGTGACCGGAGTACCGGCGGCCCGGGTTGTTGTCCGCGCTGCCATTGCCCCGAGCGGCGGCAGGATGATCCCGGCCGCACGGTAGGGCGCCTCAAATTCTCCCTGAATTTCCGTTTTTTTCCGCCCTGCCAAACCTGAAGCGTGCAGGGCTTTTTTATTGATATATTCCATGAATCCCTTGAGAATAAGGCATCCGGCACGACCGGATAGATGAGGTTTTTATGTCCAAAGTTGAAATATACGACACGACGCTGCGCGACGGCAGCCAGGGAGAGGGAATATCCTTTTCCATCCAGGACAAACTGCTGATATGCAAGAAGCTTGATGAATTGGGAGTGGATTTCATTGAAGGCGGCTATCCGCTTTCCAATCCCAAGGACGCGGGGTTTTTCCAGGAAGCCCGTTCCCTGCAACTGCGGCAGGCCCGGTTGGTCGCATTTGGCATGACCCGGCGAAAAGGGGTCAATCCCGACCAGGACGTGGGTCTGAACGCCCTGCGCGACGCGCAAACGCCCTACGTAACCATTGTCGGCAAAACCTGGGACCTGCACGCGACGCAAGTGCTGGACGTATCGCTGCAGGAAAATATCGACATGATCGCTCAAAGCGTGGCGTATCTGACCCGCCTGGGCCGAAAAGTTATTTACGACGCCGAGCATTTTTTTGACGGCGTCCAAGCCAACCCGGAATATGGCCTGCAAACGATCGCGGCGGCGGCCGAGGCCGGTGCGGTGCTGGTATGCCTGTGCGATACCAACGGCGGCTCGCTGCCGGAGCAAGTCGCCCAATGGGTTGCGGCCGCGCGTCGGAAAGTGGCGGCGCCCATCGGCATTCACCCGCACAACGACAGCGGTCTGGCGGTAGCCAACGCCCTGGCGGCGGTACAAGCGGGAGCGGAGCAGGTGCAGGGAACCATCAACGGTTTCGGTGAACGGTGCGGCAATGTGGACATCACCACTGTGATCGCCAACCTGCGGCTGAAACTGGGGTATGAATGCCTGCTCCCGAATTCGCTGGAGCATTTAACCGAGACCGCCCGCTATGTGTACGAAGTGGCGAATCTGAATCTGGTTAACAACCAGCCTTACGTCGGCGCCAGCGCCTTCGCCCACAAAGGCGGTATGCACGTGCATGCGGTGAGTAAAACGACCCGCTCGTATGAGCACGTGGCGCCGGAAGCGGTCGGCAATACGCGACGCATCCTGGTTTCGGAACTTTCCGGCGTTTCCAATATCGCCGCCACGGCGGGCAGAAAATTCAACATTGAAAAAGACCGCACTGTGCTTAAGCAGGTGCTCGACCAGGTGAGCCAACTCGAAGCGCAGGGCTATCAGTTTGAAGCCGCGGAAGGTTCATTTGAACTGATTTTGCGGCGGCAGATCGGGCGTTACCGGAAATTCTTCGACTTGCACCATTATCGCTGTGCGGTATCGCGCCAAGAGCGGGGGCAGGTGCGCACCAAGGCGACGCTTTCGCTGCTGGTTCAAGGACGGCAGATCAACGCCTCCGCGGAAGGCGACGGTCCGATTAACGCCTTGGATGCGGCGTTGCGCCAAGCGCTGGCGCCGGCTTATCCGGGCATTGCCAGTCTGCACCTGGTCGATTACAAAGTGCGGGTGGTCAATGCCACGGCGGAAACGGCCGCGAAGGTGCGAGTGGTGATTGAGTTCCGCTCGCCGGAAGGATTCTTTGGAACCATCGGCGTGTCGGAAAATATCATCGAGGCCAGTTGGCGGGCGTTGTGCGACGCGGTGGAATATCGGCTGATTCACGAACAGGAAGCCATTGCCGCCAGAGGACAATAGAGACAGCAGGTAAGCAGGAGAAAGTAGACCGTAAAGCCAATATTGAGTAATGATATGAACGAAGAGCTTTCCCCCCAATATGATCCGCAAGCGGTGGAAAGCCGCATTTACGCCCTGTGGCGGGAGAAAACGCGGGATTTTCACGCTGTTCCCGGCGCCGCCGGATCGCACAAATTCAGCATGGTGATTCCGCCGCCGAATGTCACCGGCGCCCTGCATCTGGGCCACGCGATCAATGGAACCATTCAGGACATTCTGGCGCGGTATCACCGCATGTGCGGCGACAACACGCTTTGGATGCCGGGCATCGATCATGCCGGCATCGCCACGCAGGCGGTGGTGGAACGAACCATTTTCGAGCAGGAAAAAAAGAGCCGCCATGACCTGGGCCGCGAGGAACTGGTGCGCCGCATCTGGCAATGGAAGGAAAACTTCGGCGAGAGGATTCTCGAACAGCTTAAACGCATGGGAGCTTCCTGCGATTGGAACCGCACCCGCTTTACGCTTGATGACCTCTGCGCCCGCGCGGTGCGCGAAGCTTTTTTTAAACTTTTCCAGGATGGCCTGATTTTTCGCGGCCTGCGGCTGGTAAACTGGGACACCCATCTGCAAACCGCCGTGGCTGATGATGAAATTTACCATGAAACAGTAAAAGGCCAGCTCACCTCGATCCGATATCCGCTGGCGGATCGCCAAGCCGGTGAGCCGGAATATTTAATCGTCGCCACCACGCGCCCGGAAACCATGCTCGGCGACACCGCTCTGGCGGTGCATCCGGAAGATTCGCGCTATAAAGGGCTTATTGGCCGGCAAGTGGAAGTGCCGCTGGTGGGAAGAAAGATTCCCATTATCGCCGATGGGTTGCTGGTGGATCCAGAATTCGGCACCGGGGTGGTAAAGGTGACGCCGGCGCACGATCCGAACGATTACGCCACCGGCCTGCGGCACAATCTGCCGCAGATCAATCTGCTTACGCCGGATGGAAAGGTTAATGGGAATGGTTGTGGAACGTTCCGCGGCCGGGGTTTTGATTATTCCGGACTTCGATTCGCTTCCGACGCCCGTCGCCTTATTTTGAAAGATTTGGAAGAGCTGGGGCTGATCGCCGAAGCCAAACCGCATGAACACGAAGTCGGCCACAGCGACCGCAGCAAAACGCCCATTGAGCCGTATTTGAGCGAACAATGGTTTGTGAAAATGGGTGATGTGGAAGGTGGAATCACGCTGGGCGATGGCAGTAAATCCAGTAAATCCAGCGGCCTGGCCCAGGCGGCGATTGACGCGGTCCAATCAGGCCGCGTGAAAATTGTTCCCGAGCGATACACCCAGGGTTATATCGACTGGCTTTCGCAGAAACGCGACTGGTGCATCAGCCGGCAATTGTGGTGGGGCCATCGGATACCGGTGTGGAGCTCCGTTTGTCTCGCTGGTAACGATTACGAACCTCCATCGCGGGCGGAGGCAACGCAAGAAATTGCTTACAAGATTACCGGCTATTTCAAGGAGGAGGGTCTGAGCAAGGATAAGGATTTCGTCGAGCATATAGACACAACCGGATCGCTCCCAAAGATAGTTTACTGCTGTCGTACCACTGAGGCAGCGAAAAAAGTGGAGAAACTGGCGGGCTACATCAACGCGCTGCGTGAAGACATTGCACCGCCTGTCCCGGAGGAACAAGACCTGCGGTTTGCTCCAAAGCGCACGAAACAATTAATCGAGGATAACAGCTTGGTTCAAGCAACTCCGGGATGGTTCCAGGACTCCGACGTTCTGGATACCTGGTTTTCCTCCGCGCTTTGGCCGTTGTCCACGCTGGGCTGGCCCGCCAAGGGAACCAGCGACAAACCTGAAGATCAACTGCTCGAATATTTTTATCCCACGGATGTCCTTTCCACCGCCCGCGAGATTCTCACGCTGTGGGTGGCGCGCATGGTGATGTTCGGCCTTTATCTGCATGGCGATGTGCCGTTCAAACAAGTTTATATTCACCCGGTGATCCAGGACGGCCAGGGCCGGCCGATGAAAAAATCGCTCGGCAACGGCGTGGACCCGGTGGACATTATCGAAAGCCACGGCGCCGACGCCTTGCGCTTCAGGCTGGCGTGGATGGCCACGGAAACGCAGGACGCCCGCCTGCCGGTGGTGAAAGACAAAACCACCGGCAAAAATACCAGCCCGTTTTTTGATTGGGGCCGGAACTTCGCCAATAAAATATGGAACGCTTCGCGCTTTATTATCTCCAACGTCCAACTGCCCCGGCCACCGGGGACGAAAGATATCATTTTAATTGCGCAGGCACATGACGGAAAATTGGAAGATCGCTGGATTTTAAGCCGTCTTAATGAAACCGTCCGCGCGACGCATGAATCGCTGGAGAAGTTCCGCTTTATCGATTTATGCGGCCATCTATATCAATTTTTCTGGAATGATCTGTGCGACTGGTACCTGGAAATAGCCAAAAACCGCATTCGGCAACAAGACCGGACGGTTCAATCGATCCTGCTGCATTGTCTGGATACCAGTCTGCGGCTGCTGCACCCCGTGATGCCGTTTATCACGGAGGAAATCTTCTCGCGGTTGCCGGGGACGGAAGGTGCTCTATTGATGTTTTCTCGTTTCCCCAATTATATTCCGGAGTTGGATAGCCCGCCGGCGCAAGAAGATAAAGACAATATGGACCTCCTGCAGCGGATCACCCGCGCCATTCGCGCTATTCGTAACCAATGCAACGTCGATGTAAAAAAAATCCTGGACGTGGCGGTGATCGTTCAATCAGATGCGGATGTGAAGATGGTGGAAAATAATCGGGCGATGATTGAATTGCTGGCGACGGCGAAATTGTATGAGATCAACCATTCACGATCTCAACTCGCCGCCAGTCCACAATTTCAAAAGGATGCGGCGCGGGTGGTTTTACCCGACGTTGAGATCTTCGTAAATATCGTTGCGGACCGCCAAGCGGAAATGAAGATTCTCGCCAAACGCCGCGCGGAATTGGAAAAGCTCATTGCGGCCGGCAACGCCAGGCTGGCCAACGACGGATTTACCAGCAAAGCGCCGCCAGCGGTTGTGCAGGGGCTGCGCGATCAATTAAGCAAGCAAGAATCGGAGTTGACGGCCATCCGGCAACGCCTGATGGAATCGACCGGCGCTTAGCGTCCATACGGATAGGCATCAGGATAGAATATTGTCTTTTATTAAAGGATATTTTGCTCATGCGTGATCAAAGACTGGATCGTCTGGCATCGGTATTGGTGGGTTATTCGACCGGAGTGAAATCCGGCCAATTGTGCCGGATATCCGGCGAGGCCGTGGGCTTGCCGTTGATGGAAGCCATTTATGAGCAGGTAATCGCCGCCGGCGCGCACGCCTTTGTGAGTATTTCGTCCGACGCCATGGAAGAGGCTTTTTTTCGGCTTTCGTCCCCGGCGCAGCTTGCCTATGTTTCGCCGCTGAGCCGGTTCATCATCGAAAAAATCGACGTATCCTTCGGCCTCTGGGCGGATGAAAACACCAAAAGCATGACGAATGTCGATCCGAAGAAGCAGGCGGCGGCGGCCCAGGCCCGCAAGCCGATCAGTCAACGGTTTCTGGAACGCGCCGCCAAGGGCGAATTGCAATGGGTCGGCACGCAATATCCCACGCAGGCCAGCGCCCAGGACGCGGAAATGTCGCTGCGCGAATACGAGAATTTCGTATTTCACGCCGGCTTGCTGCACCTGCCCGATCCCGTGGCGGCGTGGAAGCGAATCAGCGAGCGGCAACAACGGTTGGTTGATTTTCTCAATTCGGCCCGCGAGGTGCGGGTGATCGGCAAGGATACCGATCTGCGACTGGGCGTAGAGGGGCGAAAATGGATCAATTGCTGCGGCCACGAAAATTTTCCCGATGGCGAAGTCTTCACCGGTCCGGTGGAGGATGCGGTCGATGGAACGATTCGCTACAGCTTTCCCGCGGTACATCATGGCCGTGAATGTCATGATATTTCCCTGACATTCCGGGCGGGCAAAGTGGTTGAGGCGCGGGCGTCCAAGGGTGCGGATTTTCTTCTGGCCATGCTGGATCAGGACGCGGGCGCGCGGGTGCTGGGCGAATTCGCCATCGGCACGAATTTTTCCATTACACAATACACCAAAAACACTCTATTCGACGAAAAGATCGGCGGCACGTGTCATGCGGCGCTGGGCGCGGCGTATCCTGAAACCGGCGGGAAAAACCAGAGCGGCTTGCACTGGGACATGGTCTGCGATTTGCGTCAGCCCGGTTGCCGCCTGGAAGTGGACGGCAAGTCGATTCTGGAAGCGGGCCGGTTTGTGAAAACGGAATGGCCGAATCCCGGCGCGCCGGAATAATGGGCCGTGGGCAAAACGGCGTTTTTCCGCCATGGCGATTGATGAGTTGTATGATATAACAAGGACATGAAAATGAACCTGCGATTGTCGATCGGTTTTCTAGGGCTAGGCGTTGCGGCATTGTTGGCGGCGGGTTGCCGGCATCATCCCCACCCCTCCCCGTCATCGCCGGCGATGCGACAAAATGCGTCTGCGGCAACGTCCTTGCCCACATCGGCGCCACGGACAATGAGCAAGGCCGCGACCACACGGCCGGCCGTATTGCGGCCCGCGACAAAGTTTGTTCGCGTGAAAAAACTCGCCGACGGCTTGATTATTCAGGACATCAAAATCGGGACCGGCGCCAAACCGCAGCCGGGGAAGCAGGTGGTGGTCAATTACACCGGCTGGTTGCCCAACGGCAAGATATTCGACGCCACCCGGCTGCACGGCAACCAACCGTTCATGTTTGTTTATGATCGAGGCCAGGTAATTCCGGGATGGGACAAGGGACTCGCCGGGATGCGAGTGGGCGGCATACGGCAACTTGTGATTCCCCCGAAACTGGCCTATGGCGCCCAAGGTGTTCCCCCGACCATTCCGCCCAAAGCCACGCTTATCTTTCGCATTCATCTGCTGGCGATCATCAACAACACCGCCGGACCCGCCGGAGGTGAATAAGAACGTTAAAATCGGAGCATAGAAGATGAAAATTTTATTGGCCAACCCCCGGGGATTTTGTGCCGGCGTTAACATGGCGATTGAATGTGTCGAACGCGTGCTGCAACTCAAGGGGTCGCCGATTTACGTATTTCACGAGATCGTACATAACCGGCACGTGGTGGAACGGTTCACGCGGCAAGGCGTTATTTTTGTCAACTCCGTCGATGAAGTGCCGCCGGGAGCGACTTTGGTATACAGCGCCCATGGCGTGTCGCCGGAAGTGCGCCAGCGGGCCGGCGAGCGAAATCTGCTCCAGGTGGACGCCACCTGCCCGCTGGTAACCAAGGTGCACAACGAGGCGATTCGTTACGCCCGGCAGAAGTTTACCATTGTATTGATCGGCCACGCCGATCACGACGAAGTCGTTGGCACGTTGGGTGAAGCGCCGGACGCGATTCGGATTGTCGAATGCGTCGCGGACGTGGACCGCCTGGAAATTCCGGACTCTCATCGCGTGGCCTACCTGACGCAAACGACGCTGAGCCTGGACGACGCGGCGAAAATCATCGCCGCGCTGAAGAAAAAATTTGCCCGCATTCAGGCCCCGCCCAAAGAGGATATTTGCTATGCCACCACCAACCGCCAGACCGCCGTGCAAAAGCTGGCCGGGGAATGTGATCTGGTGCTTGTGGTGGGCAGCCGGAACAGTTCCAATTCCAAGCGGCTGGTGGAAATGGCGCGGAACCGCGGCACTCCGGCCCACCTGGTTGACGATGCTTCGCACCTTGACCACGGCTGGTTCGATCAATCCCAGAATGTGCTCATTACGGCGGGCGCCTCGGCGCCGGAAGACCTGGTGCAGGAAATTGTGGATCTGCTCCAATCGCGATACGGGGCAAGCGTGGAATTGCGGCATGTCACGCCGGAAGACATGCACTTTGAATTGCCGCTTTCGTTACGAAAGCTCGAAGAGCGGCACATGGCCGTCCCGTGATCTCCGGGCGGCCGGGCCGGTGTTCATACCGCCGGCGGTATGAACAGATGGGGCGCATATCGCCGATACATCAGGGAGGGGATATTTTTTTCGCCTGGAGGGAACAGGCCGCCGGCCGGTTATGAGGTTCGCTCGCGAGCGTTTCATGAATTTTCTTCGCCGCTTTAAGTATCTGGCCTACTCGCTGGTGCTGCTAAGTCTGGTGGGGTTCACCTACGCAACCCAAAACTATTCGTTGATGGTATTGGCCGTCGCGGCGACGGCCTTGAGCTGGTGGTTGGTCGAGACGGGCAAGGGACCGCCGATACCGCGCTGGCTCATCAACTGCGGGGTATTGCTGGCGGCGCTGATCCTGTTCTGGGAACTGGTTATCCTGAGGCAACCGAATCTTCTGCTGGCCCTGGGTTATTTCATACTGGGGCTGATCCTTTGCAAACTCTTTGAGGTGAAAAGCAACCGCGATTACGGCCAAATCCTGATTCTAAGTCTGCTGCTGATGCTGGCGGCGGCGATTTTGACGGTATCGCCTATTTTCGCGGTCTTTCTGCTGGCCTACTTTGGCCTGGGACTTTATGTAAGCCTTATTTTTCACCTGCAATGCGAAACGCAGCGGGCGATGGCCCGACACGCCGCAGCCGATCGGATGATGGGTTTGGCCAGCCAGCAGTGGGTGATTGCCCGTGATCTGCGAAGACTAAGCATTCTTACCGGTGGATTTCTATTTTTCTTCGCCTGCATGGTGTTCGTGCTGTTTCCCCGAACGGGCGTGGGAGGCATACTGACTCATTGGCGTATCGGCGGCGAACGGGTTGAAACGGGATTTTCCAGCCGGGTAACGATGGGACAAGTGGGCCGGCTGCGCCAAAGCAACGCCATTGTGGCCACCGTGCGACTGGAAAAAAATGGGAAGAATATCGGCAGCGAAGGTTATCAGCCCTATTTCATGGGCAAAACGCTCAATTTCTACAATCCGATCACCCACGAATGGAAGCGTTCTTCCCCCTCCTGGAAATCGCAAGATCAAACTTTCCACCTGAAGAAACACGAGCACGCCACGGCCCTGGCTCGTCCCACCACGTACCAGCCCCGGAGCGTCATCACCCAATACTACAGCTTCCTGAATCCCGTGCGAAATCGCGCGCTTTTCACCATTGCGCCCGCGGTGTGGTTCAAGTGCGCTGGATTGAAACAGGTCATCAGGCGGGATGATGGATCTCTTATGTGCCCACCCCTGCGTCGCAAACCACTGCACTACGAAGTAAGAAGTGCGGCTGTTTACAATCGCGCGTTAATCGGCCCGCGTCAACCACGGGTATTTCCAGTTTCTTTCCGCTACCGACATTCCCATCCCGGGGGCAATTTCAGCAGGATACCTTCGGCCGCGATTCCGCGGCGTGTCGCGGCGTTGGCGAAAAAAGTTGCCGGACGGCTCTTAAAGATTCGCCGTACGCCGTCCAACGCGGGAAAAGTCGATCTGGAACTGGCGTCGCGCTTCTGCAACTACCTCCGCGCCAACTACCCTTATTCCTTTGACATGACGCCGGTCAATCCGCGGATGGATCCCACGGAGGACTTCCTTCTTAACAAGAAGAAAATCGGGGGATATTGTGAGTATTTCGCCTCCGCCATGATCATGTTCTGCCGCAGTGCAGGCATACCGGCGCGCATGGTGATCGGCTATCATGGCGGCGATTACAACCCCATCGCGGGTTATTATGTGATCCGGCAGAAGTTCGCCCATGCGTGGGTGCAGGTCTATATACCCGGACGCGGCTGGATGCAGTTCGATCCGTCCCCGATTTCCTCCCTGATCGGCGTGGAGTCGCCTTTCACTTGGTACAGTGAGATTACCGGCTTTTTCCAATGGATCCGGCTGCAATGGCTCCAGAGCATCGTCGCGTTCAATTCCTCGATGCGCTCCAATGTTCTGCATACGACGTTGGAGGATGCCAAGAAGGATGTAAAAAAAACGCTCGCCGCCGCCCGCCACTGGCTGGAAGTGATCCAGATGTTTTGGCGCAGCCGACAAATAAGTCCGCTCGCACGCAGCGCTCTGATCGGTCTGCTTATCGCGCTGGCGGCATCGGCCTTCTGGATCGGTTCGCGCTGGCGAAAGAAACGCCAAAGCGTGCTCGGACAAGTGGTCCACGGCCTGGATCGAAAACTGCAGCGCCAATTGACACGCGATCTGGCGTTTTTTGACCGTCTTCTGCAGGTGCTCCAGCATGGCGGCATCAGACGTGAGCCGAACCAAACCCCCCTTGAGTATGTTCAACAGGTCGGCAATCGCACCGGAGAGCCGCTGCCGGAAGCGGAGGAACTGGTACGAATTTTTTACGAGATTCGCCTGGGAAGTCAGCAGGTATCGTCCGGTCTGGGGCGGCAAATCAAGCAAAACCTGAGCGACCTGGAGAATCGGTTAAAAAAACAGACTTTTTTTTCCCAAAGGACTCGCTTATGATTCTAACAGAGGCATTAGCAGGTTTTCGGAAATGAGCGATGATCAAAATTCTTCCGACAATCGAGTCACCGGCGGATCTTAAGCGTCTGTCGATGGAACAACTCTTCGCCCTGGCGCAGGAAATCCGCGAAACGATTGTGACGACGGTGAGCGCCAACGGCGGGCATCTGGCTCCGAATCTCGGAACCGTTGAAATCATTCTGGCTCTTCATCTGGTTTTTAACATGTCGCAGG
>JAKBMM010000017.1 GCA_021831565.1 Planctomycetota bacterium | reverse complement strand
TGGTTGTCGCGGGCATGATGGTTCCTCCTTGAACAGAAGCCATAACTTCCGAACCACTTCCTGTGGATCAGTTTCTCCCATTCTACCAATCGCCGACCCCGGACAGAAACTGTCACAGGCCCGGCGGTGCGGTGGGGGGCGATGGTACAATAAAATCATGACTAAACCGGTCCAACCAACCGCTGAAGAAACCGCCGTGCGCGTGGTTCGCAAGCTCCAGGAAAGCGGTTACGAAGCCTATTTCGCCGGCGGATGCGTGCGCGACAAGCTGATGGGCCTTACGCCGCAGGATTACGACGTGGCCACATCGGCCAAGCCGGCGGAAGTCGGCAAGCTTTTTCCCCACAGCCAAAAGGTGGGCGCGGTGTTCGGGGTGGTCATCGTGCGCCGGGCGGGGCAGGTGATTGAAGTGGCCACTTTTCGTTGCGACGGCCCTTATGCCGATGGCCGGCATCCTTCCCAAGTCACCTTCGCCACCGCCCGCCAAGACGCCCAGCGGCGCGATTTTACCTGCAACGGCCTGTTTTTTGACCCGATTGCCGGGCGGCTGATCGATTATGTCGGCGGCCAGGAAGACATCGGGCGCAAATTCCTGCGCGCGATCGGTCCGCCGTTGGAGCGCTTTCGGGAAGACCATCTGCGTATGATCCGGGCGATGCGTTTCGCCGCGCGGCTGGGTTTTTCGATTGATCCGGCAACTTGGGACGCCATTGACGAACTGGCGGCGCATATCGCCACCGTGAGCCGGGAGCGGATAGGCCAGGAACTGCGGATGCTGCTGACGCACCCGTCGCGGTGGACGGGCGTCGATTTGCTGGCCCAAAGCGGTTTGCTGGATCACTTCTGGCCGTTCCCGGTAAAGGATCGGCAAGTCCCGGCGCGGCGGGATAGTTGGCTCGGCCGGCTGCCGGCACCGAGCGGTTTTGCAACGGCGCTGGCGGCGATGGTTCATGATGTCAGCGGACTGGAAATGGATCCGGCGTACTGCGGCCGGCGGCTGCAAGAAGCCCTGGCGCTAAGCGGCCAGGAAGTTCAGGATATCGGCTGGTTCCTGGCGCAATTGCCGTTGTTGGGGCAATGGCGTAATCAGCGTAAGGCGCGCCTTAAGCGGCTGCTGGCGGATGTACGTTGTGACGATCTGGTCGCTCTTTACACGGCGGCGGAGACCGATGCGGTGGAATCCACCGGGTTGCCAGCGCGGCTGGCGGAACTGCGCCGCGAGCCGATCGCCCCCGCTCCCCTCGTCACCGGCGATGATCTGATTTCCCTTGGAGTCCGGCCCGGCCCCCGGTTTAAGCATTGGCTGGAAGAACTTTACGACCGGCAGTTGGAAAGTGAATTTCCCGATCGCCCCAGCGCCTTGCGGGCCGCGGCTGAACTGATCCACAGCGCGGCCAAGCCGCAAGTCGGAGATTCGCCCCGCCAGCGGCGGACATGATGATGGCGGGAAGCCCGAACGCGGCGATTTCCATGCCGCCGAAAGCGACATTGATTTCTTGCAGGTATTCACCAAGGATGCAGATTCCACCTTTATCATTGCGCCGGACGTAGCTTTCCAAGTCATCCGTTTTCTTCTCCTTGGAGCCTTTGGCCGCGCTGGCCTTCTCGGCCACGGATTGACAGTTCCACCCATGGAACAGCAGGTCGGCACAGCCAGTGATCACTACCTTCACGCGGTAGGGTATTCCCATGCGAATACGTCGTTAGTAGGCGACGATCACGACTGAATCAAGTTGGGGTCGCTTTTATTCGAATGGCCTGGCTTTGGTCATCGGCGGTATATTTCTCAACTAGGCCCTTTTTGATGAGCGTTTCGAGCAGACGGGAGCGAATCTGTGTGTCTGCTGTCAAGGCTGGTGATTTCCAATTCTTCACAAAGTAGTGCAAGCCCACATATGCGGTGCTAAAGTGTTTCTCAGCTTGCTTTAGCGCTTCAAGGAAGGCATCTTCGCCGCTTCCATGCAGATCATTGGTAACCGGAGCACCTAACTTTTTGTTCTTCTCCAAAGTTACCGCCTCATTTTGCGTAACAGGTGTAGCTGACGCCTGGAACGCGGCACTTTCGATCCCCTCCATCAGATCAATGTGATCAAATGCAGCCTTACGTATCCTTTTTGAAAGCCCAGAACCACCCCAACTTGCCACATATACCTGCTTGCCGAGACTTTCCACACCCTCCACCGCCGGAGTCAAGTCAGCGTCCCCCGAGATCAAAACCAGGGCATCAAATGCGTCTACAGCAGCCAGGCGGAGCATATCGGCCACCATAGACGTATCCACCTCTTTTTCCTGAGTGAATACATTTTCCGTGTTGCAGTGCCGGCAACGTATGCGCTTTGCTTTACGCTCGAATCGCCGCACAAAGAAGCCCGGCAGCAGTTCCACCTTGCTGAGAAATGTCGCCAAGTTTTTTTGGGCTTCAGTCTCGGCCGCAGGCCCCGTTTCGACGCCCGTGTAATAATGGGCGCCAACAAATCGTGAATCTGATCCTCCAACCTGGGAAACGATCCATAGGGCAAGTGTGTGCAAGTCAATCGGCCGTGAGCCAGTCTTATCGCGCCAGCCAGAAGAAAAATTCTTTCCGTCAAAAAACAGCGCGATTCGCATGGTTGGTGTCCACAAAAAAAGGGGGCTGGCTGCTCGAAAGCAACCAGCCCCGGAGATTATACACACGCCGTACCATAAATGGCACGAGCGTGGACCAATTCACAAACAGCCCATTATGCTATCCAGAGGCGTTCTATCGGTCAAGTCCCGCGACTCCGTTGAGCCGTCTGCGGGCCTGTGACAGTTTCTGCAAAAGTGGCGTAATCAGCAAAAAAACGCCACTTTTTGCTTTGCAGAGCACTTTTTTTGTGATTTTTATGCCCCATAAACTTCAGATTCCACATTATTTCTTTGATTTTAAGCGATTTTTGGCCCGTGAACGGTTACCCCCAAACTTATCCGGTTGCAGAAACTGTCACAGGCCCGCCGTCTGCTGACCGACCATTCCTATTGGTATTATACGCTTCCAGTCTGGTAGAAACAACGGCCACGAGTACCTTTACGCTGCCTTGAAAAGTGCGCCAGTGCTTCCGCAGGTAGTAGCCGTTGCGGTAGGCACGTCGTTCCGCCGCGATGCGGCGCGGCCTGAACATACTCATCCCGCCAGATCTCCATCGTTCCTTCCAGCAGGTTGCAGAGCAGCCGGCGGCCGTGGGTGCTCCAATCGCCCCAGAATTCCTCCGGGTCCTTGACCAAACTCCACGGATTCGGCATCCTGTTGCCATACGACTCCAGTTCCGATGCTAACCAACGCATGGGCGTGTCCTCCTAAAAGACGGTCTGAACAACCTGAGGATACGCCCTGCTTTTTCTCCCTCACAACCATTACATACAAAAGAATACGCCACCCCGCGAGAAATTTTTGGCTGCAGCACAACGAAAACGGTTACAATAGTCATAATGATTGAGATTGTGGAAAAATATCGCCGGGAGATTGCCGAACTTTGCCGAAAATACGGCGTGCGGAGGCTGGACCTCTTCGGCTCGGCGGCGAGCGGCGATTTCCATGCCGCCGAAAGCGACATTGATTTCTTGTAACCGTTTAAGGCCCGGCGGGCCCAAGAGCGGGGATAGGTGGCCTGCGAAGGACGCTTGGATGGCCACACTTGGATGGCCACACTTGGATGGCCACGCTTGGATGGCCACACTTGGATGGCCACACATTGATAATCGGTCCGCGATCGACCTTGCTGGTGGCATGTGGCCGCAGCGGTCCATAGTCGTTGGCGCCTCTGGTGTCCGCAGATACTCCGCGTGCCCTGGGTTAAGTTGCGGTCGATGACCACACAACGCTCGAGTCGATATTCCCGCACATGATCCACCCGCGCCGGCGGCAACGCCAGACGCGCGTAGGGGGCGTGCCCTAGCTGTCCACCGATCTTACCGCTCCGCACCGACTCAATAGTGGGTAACACACTATACAGGAGGCGCAATGATCGTGAACGCGAATATTGGCTTCAGTTTTTTTGGATGAATAGTTATTTTTCTTGACATTTTCTTGATCCGGTTTATACTTACAGGTAGGTCTCGTAATTTAAGGGAGATTCAGATGGCAACACTCAACACTCAACACTCAACACTCAACACTCAACACTCAACACTCAACACTCAACACTCAACACGCCACTGCATATCATACGGAATAGTCTTGGTTATATGTTGTGGATTAGCGGGCCAAGCGGCCGGCAATATTTATTATGTCAGCCCCACCGGTAACGACAACAACAGTGGAATATCAGCAAATTCTCCCTGGCAAACTCTATCCAAAGTTAATTCCACCAGTTTCGCACCCGGATCGGATATTCTTTTTCAAGACGGCGGCAATTGGTATGGTCAGCAACTTATAGCATCGTCGAGTGGAACTCCTTCGGATCCGATCACATACGGCAATTATGGCACGGGTACGGACCCGACATTCTGGGGAAGCGTGGTCGTGCCCGCCACGGCGTTTGAGCCGGTCGCCAATGCGACAAATACCTACTTTTATCCCACGACTACAACGGTTAATTCCTTCCTGGTTAATCATCAGTTCACACATAGCGCTTCGTTGGTAAGCGGTCTGTCCACAGCCGCGGGGAACATCGGCTACGTCGAGAGCACATCCAACACGTGGTATTACGATGGTTCGGCGTCCACGCCCGGGCTTTACGTCAACACCGGCGGACCAATCACTTCCAGCAACATTTATACCGCTCCGGTGGTACAAAACGTCGTCAACAGCAACTCCCGGAATGATCTGGTTTTCAATAATCTCACGGTGCGGGAATCGGCGGCGTACAACGGGGGAATGGCATTTAATATCTTTGGCAGCACGAACGTGCAAGTGCTCAATTGCACTGCTATCGCCACCGGTAAGCACGCCTTCGCTTGTGAGGATAGCACGGGCTTCGTGGGAAAAAACTTAACGGCGAGTTATGCGATGCCGGATCAGGGGTTTGGCGGGGCGAGCGCCTTTACCGCTTATGCCGACTACCGTTACGCCAACACGACATCGCAGTGGATCAACGACACCTCAACAAACCCCAATGGACCGTATGACGCAATGTATTCGCACAGCACGCCCAGCGCCACGGATCCTACGCCGATCGCCGGCCTGACAATTCAGAACATGAATGTATCCGCCTGGCCTGACATGGGGATCGGGGTTGTCAGTTCCGGAAATGAAAAAGTGGCCATTACAGGCGGGCATATGGACAATGGGCCCATCGGTATTTTTGGAAATAACGCGACTATCGATGGCGTGCTTCTTACAGGTCCCAATGGAACCATTCAACTCTATGGCAACAACAACGTAATTCAAAACACAATCATTTCCGGGGCCACCGCGGACTGGCGAGCGGGTCGCGATGGCGCAATCATCGATGCCGGTCAGGGCAACGTGATTCGTTTCAACACGATCGTGTTGGGGCAGGAGGTCGGAGGCTCGGCCGCGTATGGGGCCGCAATCGGTCTGGAAAGCAACAATACCAATACCCAAATATACGGCAATATTATTGATACTCCGTTTGCGGCTTTTTTTCAACATGACACCGGGACTCCCGCCATGCAAGCATTCGATAATCTGTTTGCCGGCGCCGGCAAGCCGCAGGTTATTTACTATTACGATGCCAGCCCCAGCATCCCAATTTCCGACTTGCCGACGACCATAAGTTTCAACGAGTTGTTCGGCGACCCGCAATTCATTAATGCGGCCAACGGCGATTTTTCCCTGCAACCCGGTTCCATGGCCGCCTACGTATTCGATCCCGCAACCGATCAATATGTGATGCACGATTACTACGGCAACTTGCGTCCGCTGGGCCTGGAGAGTCTCGGCGCTATCGAGGTTCAGGAACCGGCATCGCTCGCATTGCTCCTGTTCCCGATAGTCATCGGGATTCCCCTGTTCCCGCGCTCCCGGCGTAAATTTCGGACTTCTTTCCGGTTCGCACGGTTCCCACTACCAGCGTAATGTACGGGGAAATCCGAGTATTTTCAGTCCGTGCTCATAAACCGATCCCTAACAATCGGCAAAAATCGGGGGAAACCTCGGGAACTTTTTTCGCCTTCGACAGACGTTAAATAAATGATGAAAGCGATATTGACCCTTGTTGTAATCTTGGGACTTGTACTGGGCGTTTCCACGTCGCCGGCGGTGCCATGTCAAGCGGCGATCCATCAGGATTGCGGCAAAACTTGGAGGATGCCCTGTGGAGACGGCGCCGCGTTATGCGTCGGCATGGCCGGCATCTACTTCGCTTTATCTGAACCCCGGCGACGTGGACTATAAAAACCATGCCCCTTGTGGGGATGTGGGATTTTCCTGCTGGAATGTACCCGCCGCGGCGATATGGGTTGGATTCCTGTTCCAACTTTTTGGTTGATCACACCGATGGCCAAGAGGGCTATGGCCAAAAATATCAGAAGCACCAGCCGGCGAATCACACGCGGTGCGGCGGGCGGACTGGGGGTTGGGGCGCCAGGGGCGTCCGGACGATTGGGTTGAGGGGGGGCAGACGTCATAGGCCGCCATTTTACAGGAAGGGCCGCTGGAGAGAGAATAAAATTGCCGCCGGTGGGAGACGTTCCCCGCCCGCGCGGCCGCGTCCCTTTTAACGGAGCTGCATCATGGCCCACGTTCCGGCAACACCCCCAACTCCCGCGCCAACGTCCGCCGGGGTATCGCCTCCCGGCTCTTCTTCATCGGCGGGAGACCAGCGGCCCGCCCCAGCGCCGGCTGGCGCCGCGTCACATCCGGCGGGTATCCGGCGACAGTTCGTTTCTTTCTCGTTCCACAAGCTTTCACCCGAATTCCGCCGGCTGCCGCGCCGGCAGCAAGGCGAAGCATTGGCGGATCTGGTTCAACTGGTGCGTCAGAACGACGTACGCAAAATGTTGCTGCTGAGTTATAGCTGCGTCGGTACGCGCCCCGACGTGGACTGGATGTTCTGGAAAATCAGCTTTGAATTGGAGGAAATTCAACGGTTCTCCGCCGCGCTGAACCGGTTGCCGCTGGCGGGTTGGCTGACTTCGCCGCACTGTTTCCTGGCCCAGAGCAAACGCAGCACATACGTGGACAAAATTGATCCGGCGCATGACAACGCGCGGTTGCTGATTGTACCGGGCAAGAAGAAATATCTGTTCGTTTACCCGTTCGTTAAAACACGGGACTGGTACCTGCTGAGTCGATCGACGCGCCAAGGCATCATGGACGAGCACATCGCGGTGGGAAACAAATATCCTTCGGTGAAGCTCAACACCACATACAGTTTCGGCATCGACGACCAGGAATTCGTGGTGGCGTTTGAAACCGACAAGCCGGACGATTTTCTGGACCTGGTGCAGGAGCTGCGCGAAACGGAAGGCAGCCGGTTTACCCTGCGCGACACTCCCATTTTCACCTGTGTGCAAACGCCGATAGAGGAACTGATCGGGCAGTTGGCGGATGTGACCCCTCCGGCTTGATGCGGCGCCTGAAACCTTTTGAGAAAAGACGAACTCCGTGCCCCGCCGCACAAGCGCGTGGTCCTTCCGGGAATATTTTACGGTCCGCCGGCCTCGCCGAGTTTTTGGGCCGCGGCGAGGTAATTGCGGTAATTCGTGCGCATTTCATCCAGCGAGTCGCCGCCGAATTTTTCCACCATGGCGCGGGCGATTTCAAACGCGACGACATTTTCCACCACCACGGACGCGGCGGGCACAGCGCAAACGTCGCTGCGCTCGTAATCGGCTTTGTCCGCCCTTTTGCTGGTCAAATCCACGCTGGGCATCGGCTTTTTGAGCAACGTGCTGATGGGCTTCATGGCCGCGCGAATCACCACCGGCTGGCCGTTGGTCATGCCGCCCTCCAGGCCGCCGGCGTTGTTGGTCGCGCGGACAAAACCCAGACTGGGTGTGTGGCGCCGGCCGGGATCATAAGCAATGGGATCGTGCACCAGTGAACCGGGCAATTGAGCCATGCGGAACCCCAGGCCGATCTCCACACCCTTGATCGCCTGAATGCCCATTACTTCGGCGGCAAGGCGGCTGTCGAGTTTCCAGTCCCAGTGGGCGCAGCTTCCCAGACCGATGGGGCAGCCTTCCACGCGTGTTTCCACGATTCCACCCAGCGTGTCGCCCTGCACTTTGGCCGCCTTAATCAACTCGATCATGCGGGCGGACGCGGCGGGATCGGGGCAATATACTTCGCTGGCGGCGGAGAGCGAACGCAACCGATCGGCCGGCTCGTCCGGAATCATGGCGGCCTCGGACGAACCGATCCGCACGACAAATCCGACGACGGATATCTGGAACTGGTTGAGCAGGCAACGCGCGATGGCGCCCACCGCGACCCGATTGGCGGTTTCGCGGGCGCTGGCCCGTTCGAGGGTTTCGCGGCAATCGGTGGTAAGCCATTTCACCGCACCGGCAAGATCGGCATGTCCGGGCCGCGGCTTAACCAGGGCCGGGGTTTCATCGAGGCGGCTGTCTTTATTGGCAATCTGCGCTACCAGGGGCGACCCGATCGTTTTTCCCCGCCGCACGCCGGAAAGAAAGCTCACGTGGTCAGTTTCGAGGCGCTGCCTGCCGCCACGACCATATCCGCCCTGCCGGCGGCACAACTCGGCGTTGATGAAATCGACATCCAACGCCAAACCCGCGGGCAATCCTTCGATGAGGCTGAGCAGCGCCGGTCCATGCGATTCGCCGGCCGTTCGGTACGTTAACGTGGCCATAATCGGCGCATTTTACTTGGAATTATGAAATTCGCCATCGCCACAGAAAGGCGTCGGCCCATCCAAGCCCCATGGCCGGCGGGAGCCCATCGGGCTTCTCCCAGCGCCTACGGCTTCAGGCAGACGGTCAGCAACAGGCGACTGGTTTTGACCGCTTGCACGTCGTGCGGGACGTTCGGCGCCAGAACCAGCATCTGGCCCGCTTCCACGCGGTGTGTACCTTGCGGGGTTTGTACGTTCACCTGTCCCGTCATCACGTGCACGTTTACCACGGCATTGGCGCGATGATTCATCAGGCGGCCGCCCGGACCAAAATGAAATAACGCCAGCGTCGCCGCACCGTGGCGATACAGGGTGATCTGCCGGTGCCCCTGGGTGGGATGCGGCGGCTCCGCCAGCAGGCGTTTGCCCGCCTTACGCAGATCGATCAGGTGAACAGGACCGGCGAAGCGTTGCTCCGGCGGCTCTCGCAGACGGGCGGACGATTCCGCGGACATCACGCACCTCCTTCGGTGATTTACCACCGTGGATATAATAACAGGATCTATTCGCTCCTGGCCGCGGCCATCGCCCGCGGAAACAGAATGTTGTTTTCCTTGTGAATGTGCGGACGGATGTCGGCGTCCAGTTCGCGCAGGGTGTCGAGCATGGCGCGAAAAGTGTTGCAGGCGTCCGCCGGCGGTGTGAAATTGCCCGTTAATTCGCGGATTTTCGCCAGGGAACGGGCGTGCTCGTCGTGCTCATGCTCCATCATCGCAATCGGTTGCTCAAGAGGCATTCCTCCCGCCGCGCCCGCTTCCCGCCGGCGAATCAGCGGAAAGAGAATCTGTTCCTCTTTTTGCATGTGCGCGCCCATTTCCGCGGCGAAACGGAGGAAAACCGCCTGGAGTTCCTCCAACTGGCGATGCCGGGCACCGTGGGCGTGATTGACTTTTTCCACCAGCACCCGCAGCCGCGGCAACTCGCGCTTCAACCAGGCGTGGTGGGTCTGTTCAATGTGATCCGCCAGTTGAGACAAGGTGGCCCGGCTCCAGTCCTTATCATCCGGGCCGGCGGAAACTTCTTCTCGGATTTGCAACTCCCGCAATACTTCCCGCGGATCGATTTGATTTTTCGCGCAGGCCGCGCGCAGTGTTTTCTTGCCGCCGCAGCAGTAATCAATGGCGTATTTCTCGAATACGCGGGCATGCGAGGGTTTCCGAATAACCCATTCGGACACGGTGCTGTCGATATCCAGGGTGGCGATGTTTGTGGTCATCAGAGCGTCTCCTTTATATAAGCGGTCCGTACAGGGACCTGGTCTGACTATCCTGATTATAGCCTCCCCCAAAAGAAGACTTCAAGACTTTTTTATCTTAATTATGGATTTGGTATCATCTGCTGGAAGGAGACGCCGCCGATGGACCATCGTTATCCACCCTTGAAAAGGCACGTGAGCCTGCAGCCTTTTTCCCGCGACCATTTTCTGGGATTGACGCGGGCGCGGCAGCTTTCGCAGGCGGCCGCGGCCGGCGCTTCCGCCCGTATCCAGGCGAAAAAGGATATGCTGGCGGCCTGGAAGGCGGAAATAGAGGCCCATTTTGACGAAGAAGAGCGACTTTTGATCCCGCTGATGACACCGGCCTGGAGCGCGCGGTTGGGGCGGGAGCACCGCGCCATCCGCGCGCTGGTCGCCGCCGCGCAACCGGACGGTCCCGACATGGGCGCCACGTGGTGCGGAGAACTTGGCCGGCGGCTGCACGATCACATTCGCTGGGAGGAACGTGAACTTTTTGAAGCGATCCAGAAGAGCGCGACATCCGAACAACTGGCTCAACTGGCCGCGGCGACCGCCGCCATGGAAAAAAGCCGGCCCGGCATCCGCATTCGCGGCCGCGGGCCGCGGCCGTAAATTCGTGGTTCGCTTTCAACCAGCCTCCTGGTGGTGCGGATGCGCCGCCCTCCGTTATAATCATGTCTCTTGCCGAAGCCTTCTGTTGCCCGGAAGCGATCAGGCGGCAAACAGTGTGGAATATCGGGGCACGGATGAACGCGCCGGCGGATGCGAATAATGGCTGAATCGAAATCGACGGAACTTGTCGCGCCGCTGGTCGGTATTGTGATGGGCAGTAAATCCGACTTGCCGACGCTGCAACATGCCGCGGACACGCTTGCCCAGCTTCAAATTCCCCATGAGATCGCGGTTGTATCCGCCCATCGCGCGCCGCTTAAAATGATCCGTTATGCCCAGGAGGCGGCGGGGCGGGGGATCCAGGTTATCATCGCCGGCGCCGGTGGCGCCGCCCACTTGCCGGGGATGATTGCCGCGCTGACCACGCTGCCGGTGCTGGGCGTACCGGTGCAAAGCCGGGCGCTGGGCGGCATGGATTCGTTGCTGTCCATCGTGCAGATGCCGGGCGGAGTACCCGTCGGTACGCTGGCCATCGGCGAAGCGGGTGCGAAAAACGCGGCGTTGTTGGCCGCGGCGATCCTCGGCTTAAGCCGGCCGGATATTCACCGGCGTTACCAGGCATATCGGGAAAGTATTACCCGCAAGACCGAACAAGAAATCGTCGAGAAAAACCATTGATTCGATCGAAATCATGTTCCAGGTAAAACATCCCGACATAATTTGGTCGCCCGCCATCATCGCCATTCCCGGTGGCGGTGGATTCGGGTCCATGCCGGTCGGGGCCGACTCGCCTTTTTTCAGGCGTTCATTCATTTCACACGCCGGGAATCATCCCCGATCAGCGCGCGCAGAAACTCGCGGGCGGCCGCAATATCCACCGCCGAAATCAGACTCTCCAGAAGCATTCGCTGGCGCCGCGTCCAGACCACCGGTGTTGCCGGACCGATCCGGGTGATGCCCAGCACCTGAAGAATCGACTGATGCAACGCCGGGATCCCCTCGCCCTGTAAGGCGCTGGCGGAGACGGTTCGCACCGCCGCCCATGCTCCGGCGGGCCGCCGGCATTGCGGTAGATCGCTTTTATTGACCACCAGAATCATCGGCGGCTGCCGTGGCGAGTGCTCATTCGGCGCCGTGAAAACACGATGGAGTTGTGCCTCCACGGACGGATCCAACGGCGCGGCCCCATCCACCACCGCCAGGAGTATATCGGCACGCTCCATTTGTTCGTGGGCGCGGGCGATCGATTCCGATTCAATCGCTTCGGAAGTTTCCCGGATTCCCGCCGTATCAACGAGTGTGGCGGCAAGCGAAACGTCCCCCCAGGTAAGGAAAAAAGTTGCGTCCACCCAATCGCGGGTGGTTCCGGGCGCGTCACTAACGATGCTGGCCGACCGTCCGCAAAGCGCATTGGCCAGGGTCGATTTACCGGCGTTGGGCGGGCCGAACAGGACAATCCGCGGTTTGTGCCACAAATAAACGGCCTCCGGCCAGCCGTTAAGAATCCACTGCGACTCGGTATGAATTTTCCACAACAGGTCCACTGCGGCGACGGCCGTATTTTCCAGCCGGGCCAGCCAGAGTGTGCTCCAGCGGGTAATGCCGCCGGTCAATTGCCCCGCCGCGATCTCCAGAGTGAATGAACTATTAGCCAGGCAAATCGCCTGCAGGCACTCCTGAAAAAGGACCGTTGGACCGGCCTGGTTCCCCCAAATATTGCATGCCGCCGGAAGTTCACCGGGCGGTTCCCTGGTGACGTTCGCCCCGGCTTGCGCCAGCGCCGCCAACGCCATATCGATCACCGCGGTTCCACCGTGCAGATGCAGTTCAAACATGGCGCTGTTTCGCCGAATCAGCAGTCCGCGGTCGAATACGCGATTCCCGTGGTGAAAATTACAAAGATGTACGCCGCCGATGGGCGGCAACTTCGGATCACTCTGCGTGCAAATACGCGCCACGACCCGTTCCGCGGCCTCGGGATCGCCGCACACGGCGATTACTCCAATGGCCCCCGCCTGCGGCGGCGTGAGTGGGATCGCGGTTGGTCCTGGTCGTGGCGTGTGAGCGCCTCTGACTTCCACCGCGGCGGGGCCGGCTGAAACCGTGTTTGAAGCGTTGGGCATGTTCACTCAAACTCTTATTCGTACTATACCCCAAGTATATATAACCGAGGATAAAGTTGACCCCGTGGTGGCCCGGAGTAAGATGAGACGGGCGAATGGTTTGATGAGTGCCGGCCCGGATGTTCCAATGCGATGATGCGCCCGCGTTGTCCGGTTCGTCGGCGCCTTGTCGCCAGGAGATATCAATGAAAAAAGATAAGGGCATCATTGGTTCGGCGGCGACATGGACTATTTTGTCGGTTTTGTTCGTAGGGAGCTTGACCGGCGTGCCGGCCAGGGCCGCGGCGCCTTATGCGCAACGGTTGCTTCCACGCGCGCAGGGCCGGCAGATCGGTCTAAACACGCTCTGGCAGATTCCCATTGGAATAACGCCGGCCGGTCACAATCGCGTATTGCGCCTATGGCGCGTGGGCGGTGCGGTTTACGTGCTTACGTCAAAAAACTACCTGGTCTGTATCACCGCCTCCGCCGGAACCATCCGCTGGACGCGTAAAGCGCCCGGCGGATCCGGGACCTTCTTCCGCCCTGTTCTTTATGGAAAACACCGCATTCTTCTTGTCGCCCAGGGTAAAGTCATGATCATCCATACACACAACGGCCGGGTGATTCGCTCGGCGCGGCTCAAATTCGCGCCCGGCGCCGATCCTCTCCTCTACGACGGACGATTGCTGATCGGCGCAATTCATGACCGTTTTGTGGCTCTTTCCACGACCTTTCCCCTGTTTACCCACTGGTTTGAATGGTCTGGAGACGATTCCTTCCAGTCCGCTCCCGTACTGGCCGAGGGTACGCTGGTGTTCGCCAGCCGGAGAGGATTCCTCTGGGGAAGACTTCCGGCGAATGGGACCGATGGTTGGAAAAGAAGGCTTGGCGGCCCCGTTACGGCGGCTTTATCCGCCGGCGACGATCTGGTTTTTGTTCCCTGCCTCGATCACAAACTTTATGCCGTGAACCCCGCAACGGGTTTCTCGCCGTGGATCGCGTATCTTCCCGGCCGCCTGGACCATCGCGTGATTGTGCGGGGAAAAAAGGTGCTGATCGTGACGGGTGGAAAAGGATTGTTCTGCCTTAGGGCCAAAACGGGGATCAGATTGTGGGGGCCGGTGAAATCCGTGCGGCGGGTCGTCGGTGCGAATGGCTCGACGCTGTTTGTCAGCACCGTACATGGCAATCTGAAGCTCATCAACCTTGGCGACGGCGCCGTACTGGCGGCGGCGAAGCTCCGGGGCGCTATCCAGTTCGCACCCGGTCCGCATGGAAAGACGATTTATGCCGCTTCTTCTCACGGCCGTGTCGCCGCGTTGCGAGTCCGTAAAGGCTTATGAAAGACATTGATCTCGTTGAGATTCGGCGAGCGTTGATTTCCGTTTCCGATAAAACCGGTCTGGTGGAGTTCGCCGGAACCCTGGCCGGAGATTTCTCCATTGAACTGATTTCCACCGGTGGAACGGCTAAAACCCTCCAGGCCGCCGGCCTGAAGGTCCGCGACGTTTCGGAATTAACCGGTTTTCCGGAAATGTTCGACGGGCGGGTGAAAACCCTGCACCCCGCGGTGCATGGGGGACTTTTGGCCCGGCGCGACGAGCCGTCTCATATAGATACGATGCGGACGCATCACATCCAGCCCATCGATCTGGTTGTGGTTAATTTTTATCCATTCGAACAGGCGATCACCGCCGCCGGAGAAGCGGCGGGATTCGACCACGCCCTGGAGAACATCGATATTGGTGGACCGGCGATGGTCCGTTCGGCGGCCAAGAATCACCGTAGCGTGGTGGTATTGACCGATCCGCTGCAGTATGAAAAACTCCGCAAGCAACTTCGCCGGCACGGCGGCGCCACCGATTATCGCTTCCGTTTCGATATGGCTATATGGGCTTATTCCCGCACCGCTCGCTATGATGCCGCGATTCATCGTTATTTGGCGGAACAATACTATGCCGGTTCCGATCTGCCCGAGCGGAATATTGATGCGGCTGGTCTGACACCGGTCCTGATGCCCGTCCTGCGCCGCGTACAGAAACTTCGCTATGGAGAAAATCCGCATCAACCCGGCGCTTTCTACGCGGATTCCGAGCCGGCGCAAGGGCTGGCCGCCGCCGTACAACTGCACGGCAAAGAACTCTCCTGGATGAATCTGCTCGATGCGGATGCTGCCCTGGCGCTGGTCGGCGAGTTTGACACGCCGGCGGCCGCTCTTATCAAGCACGCCAATCCCTGTGGTTGCGCCATATCCGCCAATCCAGCCGATGCCTTCGATCAGGCCTATGCCGGCGATTCGGTGGCGGCCTTCGGTGGTATACTTGCCCTGAATCGGCGGGTGGACGCCGCGACGGCCGGCCGCATTGTCGCTGACAAACGTTTTCTGGAAGTTCTGCTGGCGCCGGATTTTGAACCATCCGCCCTTGACATGTTGCGGCGGCGGTGGGTGGACTGCCGTTTGCTGGCGGTGGGAACCATTCCGCCGCCGCCACGATCCGCCGCTCTTTCCCTGCGCAGCATTGTCGGCGGCGTGCTGGTACAGCAACCGGACTATGCCGGGTTTTCTCCGGAGCGCTGCCGCGTGGTGTCGCGCCGGCCGCCGACCCCGCCGGAATTCGCCGATCTCCAGTTCGCCTGGCTGGTTTGCAAACATGTCAAGAGCAACGCCATCGTACTGGCGGCGGATGGACAATTGCTCTCCGCTGGCGCCGGACAGACCAGTCGCGTCACGAGTTGCCGTCTGGCTGTGGAATTGGCCCGCCGAAACGACCATGCCGCGAAACTTGCGCGGGCGGTAGCCGCTTCCGATGCCTTCTTTCCGTTTCCCGACGGACCGGAGATTCTTATCCAGGCGGGCGTGCGCGCCATCATCCAGCCCGGCGGTTCCAAGAGAGATCGGGAAACCATCGAGTTGTGCGATCGCTGCGACGTGGCTCTGGTATTTACCGGAGAACGCCATTTTTGCCATTGACGACGCCCGCCCGGCGCACCAATCGGCTCTACGGCATTCACCTTTCCAAGTAATGTTTCCGGCAACCGCGTTTACCGCTGGTACAGTGGCAGGTAATGAAAGGGCACGCAAAGAGCGAGTAAGGCCATGGAGGTGGCGTAAACACGGCCACCCTGCATCTCAATGGCGTCATGGGGTTGCCAATAGCCCCGGCCATGTTGGAGGCGCACCAGTTGCTTGCGAATGGGCGGATAAATTTGCCGCCAATATTTGCCCCCGAGCTGGTTGGCCGCCTGGCTGCAATAGTAAACGGCCGTGTAATAAAAAATTTCGTTGCGCTGCAGCGGGTGCGCCATCAAGTAATCGCCGCCGTTGATCGCCTGCGGTAGATTACGTTTGCCCAGAAGTTCCAGAGTGGTAATTCCGGTTCCGGTTCGCGCGCGGCCGGGTGGGCCGCCCGGCTGATAAGCAAATCCGCCGTTGGGGCAGGCCGTCTGCAACAGAAAGGCAATGCCATCCTTGATGGCCGGGAGCGGAACATCTGCGCCGCAATCGGCGGCGCCCCGCAGCGCCATGAGTTGCCAGCCGGAGCAGGAAATATCAGCATCGGTCGACCACGGTTGATAACGCCAGCCTCCGGCAAATATACCCTGGGACTTTTTTTGCGCTGCGAGAATCAATTGAACGGCTTTCGCCAGAGCGTGACCTACGCGCCGGCGCCGCACCCGGCCGAGCATTCCGTATACTTCCGAAAGCATCACCGTGGAAATACCTTGATCGTACATGGTTCCACCGGGACCCGCGAAATAACCATCCGGCTGCTGTTGGGTCAAGACCCAATCGATGGCCCGGTCGATCAACCGATGGTGCGGTCCGTGTACCGGCGTATAACCGCGCGCCAGGAAAGCCAGCACAGCCAACGAGGTAACGGCGGGGCGATCATGGGCTTGACAGGGAAAACCGCCGTTGGGCTGTTGTTGGCGGGCAAGCCAGTGAAGTCCCCGTGCAATCGCACTGCGAACATTCGCCGGAATGGGTGAATTCGCGCCGCAAGGCGGCGCAAGGAAAAGAGAGGATATAAGTGGGATCGCCCAGGCCATGCGCCGCAGAGCGCCATGTCTTATGTTTTTTTTAACATGACGGGGCGAATGAGTGGGAATAATTTTTTTGGCCATTGAAATCAACCCTCGGTTCCTGTGGCTGCAAGGTGTTTGATCATTATTGCGGCGGCAGCCGGGCGATGCGCAAATAATAATCCCGCACCATGCGCCGGTAACCTGGAGGAATCTCCTGGCGGGCGGTCGCCAGCAGTTGCTTTTGAACCAAAGGTCCCAGGTTTCGCCACTGCGCCGGAAGGATTCCCATCTCCTGGAGAGCCTTGGGCGGCGTTCCGTTGGTATTTCCCCGGATATTCCCGCTCGGTCGGGCGGTTAATCCACCCGGTTGGCCGGGTAAATTACCGTGGGCGCCCGCCGCCAACAATGGGTGCGAACCCGGCGGACCGGCCTTATTTGACATACCCGTACCGCCGGCCTGCGACATGGCGGAGAAAGCCCGGTGCAGCGCCTGCGCCGCCTGTCGGGCCGCGGTGGAATTTCCGGATAACGTCTGATTCTGCGCCTCCATGGCATGGTATATTTGCCGTGCCGCGGTCATGAGTGGATCGTAAGAGACTGGACCATTTCGCTGCGGTTGCGCGCCCGCCTGGGACGGAGGAGTCGCCCCGGGTCGAACCCCATGGACAATGCTCCGGCGATAGCGCGCAAGATTACGTATTTCCGGTGAGTGGATCAGACCGTTTAACGCTTGCAATGCCAGGTGCATGTGCGCAAGGGCGGCTTGCTGACGCTGGCGCGCCAGAGCGTGCTGATTCGCCGCCAGGGCCTTACCGGCATCCTCCTGGGCGATTCTGGCCTGGAGCATTTGCCGGCGGGATTGAGCCACTCGTACCGCCAGATCAGGCGATCCTTGCGCCGCCTGCTGTTGAATTTTCTTGGCGATTTGGGAGGCCGCGGCAATCTTGCGACTTAGCCTGCTGAATTGTTGTGTCGCATTTTCCTTGCCGGCTTGCGGCGCAGGAGCCGCCAAACGCGCCATGGCGGCGGTTTTGGCGGACAACTGGCGCTGCTGGTGTTCCAATTGCAGCGACTTTTCACCGGCTGCGGCGGCTTGACCGGGCACGGAAGAAAGTGCGGTGGCTTGAACCTGCTGTTGCGCCGCGTTCTGCATGTTGCCGCCGGCGGCGGCCAGAGATCGGATGGTTTGCCGCCAATTGCGGTCGTTGGCGGCGTTGATGGCTCGATCGCACTGCTCCATGGCGCGTTGCAGTTCGGAATGAACTGTTGGCGAGGTGGCTTCATTGAGCATCCGCTGCGCCAACGTGCGCATCGCCTGCGCGCCGGCAATAGCCTGTGTCAGCATCCGCTGCTGAGTCTCTCCCGCGGGCTGTTGCGGTAGAGCCGTGGTTCGTTCACTGATCCGTTGCGCCTGTTTTTGGTTATTCAATGCGATCTGGTGGGCTTTTTGCATGGCCGGAGAAGGCGGATGGGCGAGTTGCGCAAGTCTTCTGCCGAGCTTGTGCAGCGTCGATGCTATCCACCGCTGGTTGGCAAGTGCGGCGGCGTACCGGCGGGCCTGCAGATTGGCGACGGCCGCCTGCAGCGCCGGCGGAGTGGGGGGAGTGGTTCCCGTCGCCTGGAGAAGGGACCGGCGATCCATTTCAAAATGGTTAATTTCCTGATTGAGCCGCTGTTGCCGGTGGGCCAACTGCGTCAATTGTTTCCTGGCCGTCTGGCGCCGCATCTGCCGTTGGATCGTATGACTGGCCGCCGATTGTGTCGTGATAATTTTGTCCACGGATTGTCGAAGTTTGCTCAGCAGGCCGGCGACGCGCGCCGCCGCCGGCGTTTGAAGTGTTTTGTGTCGGCCGATCAGCTTCTCCAACTGCTGTTGGATTTTTTTCTGCTGGTTGATCGCTTGTGGCGCATGCGGATTCACGGCTAATTGCCGCGATAACCGTCGTTGTTGTCCAGCCAGATTCCGCAAGGCATCGAGAATCTGTCGCTGACGGGCATGGTGATGAAGTTGTTGAACCAGGTTCGCAAGCTTTTGTTGGGCTTGGGTAAGATCAGTCTCGGCTTTGTCTAACTCGGGTATTCGCGATGGGGCGCGCTGGGAATTCTCAAACACGGCGCGCGCTACCTGGTTGGCGGCCTGGCGTATGGTTCCGCGCGCCACCTGCCGGGCCGCCGCGGCCAGATCCGCGTAGGGGCCATGCTTGTAATGATCGGCCGTCGTCGTGAGTTTGGCGGCCGCCCGGGCGATTTTTTTTTGCACCATGTCGGCCTGGCGTTTTTGCGATTGATTGAGCTTTTGGCGTTTTTTGCCGCGTAGTATGCGTTGCAGGCTCCGCACCGCGCCGCCGGCCCGATTGACATGCCGGATTGATTCTTCGAGTGCCCGTCGCACGGCATGATACACACGCGAATCCCGCCGTTGCCGATAGCTCCCAGGCAGGTTCCGATCTACGATCAGTTCGTGGAACGAAGTCCGGCTCTTCTGGTGTCGTGGCGTACGGTTGTCGGTGACCTGGAGGCGGTAATAAATCCGTGCGGCGCCTCTCCGCCCCGCCGCCGAAAGTTGTTTCGCCACGGAAAGATTCCACTGCCCATGGAACTCGGTGGGGTTTGGGCCTTGTGGCATCGCGATGCGGTAACTCATCCCGGCTCCCCGGGGATAGCCCACCGAAACTATCGCCTTGATGGACGTGAGGCCAAAATCATCAGACGCCTTGAAATCAACCGGTACAACATCATTCGAACGAACTCGTCTGATCTTGCCGGGGCTGGTGATGTGAATGACCGGTGGCGGGTCCGGCAGAGCGACAATCGGCCAGGAATGATCGTCGCGGTTGGCCACGCCCCGGCGGTTGAGCAGGTGAATGCGGTAGGTGGTGTCACGACTCACATGGAGCGTAGCCTGGTAAACCAGCCCGGTCACGTGCCCTAGCGGCAGAACTTCGCCTTGCGCACCGCCGGACGCCGCGATCTCCAGAGAACTTTTTTGTTTGGCCGCCGGTGGTGGCGGCGCGTGGAGAAGCAGTGGTTGCGTCGTATGGATGCGCACTCGTACCCGGCTTCCCGCCAAGGCGCGAATTCGGCCGTTGAGGCCGGTAACTTTTCGCACAGGCAGGTGGCTGTAAGCGGGATAAATATAACGAAGTTCCAGATTGGTCAGGGCGGGACGGGCGATCACCCGCACCGCATACCACGCCGAATAACCTCCGCGCCCCGCCGCACGGTATCGAAAATTTGCCCGGACGCGATCAAACGTATAACGGAAAGAATCCGGGCCAATCGGAGTCATGGCTATTCGTTGCCCCGCGCCGGAATCGCTCCGAACGTCGAGATTCATGGCGGATCGCGCGCGGGTTGTAACCGATTGGGCGGCGTGATCCTTGACGTAAACGCTCAGCGCATCCCCGGCGGCGACGGCGGCGTTTCCGGGAGATACTTGCAGATGCGCTGGGGCGGTCAAAATGGAATTTTTCCATGGCTCAAACGTCCGCGCCAGACCGGCCGCCACGGTCTGCGGCATCAGAGACCACAGAACGCACCAGGCCAGCAGGGCGGGCAGACAATACAAGCTCCAGCGTTTCACCGCGCCGGCGGAGAGTACCTGCGGGGGTTCAATCCGGCGGGCGTCCTGTTCCGCCTGGGCGATGACGTGATCCACCATTTGCCGCGAGGCCAGCAGGTCCAAATCGGGGCTTTCGCTGAATTCCACGGCGCACAGAATGCGCTCCTCGTGCGTCGGCTGGTTATGCTCAATCAGACCGGCGGCATGGCGCAGCGCCATCGGCTGGCACACCGGTGAGAGTAGCCACAGGCACGAACCAAGGATCGATCCCCAGGCTCCCAGAGCCGCCAGCCAGCGCACGGCCGCGGGCAACGAGGCAAATCCGCCAAGCAGGAATACACAAATCAGACCCACAATCAACGTCACCAGCGTCATCCGCAGCAACGCCGAAATAAGCAGCAATCGGCGTTGTCGGCGGGCTATCCGATGCAGTGAGCCGGCGAGGGTTGCCGGCAGGACGGATGGCCGGGCGGAAGTTGTTTCGGCGACCATGGGCGAGGCCTCGGGTAAATTCCGAATGGAGCTGTTTGGCAGACCCATTCACATATCATTGTAGCGTGCCGGCGGGAGCCATTCGCTCTATACGAGTCCCGCCCGTTTACGAATAACCCATTCGATTGTAATTATAATTACAAACAACGTCAGGAAAGCAAGTTGCAGACCGAGCGTCAGCCGGCTCCGCGGGTTGATGAAAAAGCCTGTTTGTTCCGGAATTTGGAAAGTCCGCTGCAGGGCGGGTAGATGGCGCGCCAGCAGATCGGCGAATGGTCCGGGGACCATCAAACCGTCGCCGGCCAGGGCCAGCCGTTCCAGTGCGCGCGGATCGCTGCTCGTATCGGCAAGTTCCAGGTTCGGCTGCGCTCGTACCCGAATCGTTATCGACCGGGCCACCGCGGTGGGATCGTGACGCAGCCGGCGGCCAACCCCCCCGCCCTGGAGTGTGACTTTGTATTTTCCCGGAGGCAATCCCGTCAATGAGCCATTGTAGAAGCCGGGCGCGCCTTTTTCTGCGATCATCGGCGCGGTGAAGCGAAGGGGGGAGGTCGCGGCTCTTGCGGGAGCCTGACCAGCGGCGATCGACGTGGCTACGGCCTGGAAACGCAGGCGGGATTCCGCAAGCAGATTATTACCGAGAACTCGCGCCTGTACACGCACCGCTCGGCCGGAGGCATAGGCCGCCCGCGCGGTTCCGAAACGCACGTATTTGCCGCCGGCGGGCAGTTGAACGCCCGCAGCCCAGCGCAGCACCTGTGACCAGAAGTTATTTTGGATATTGTGTCCGTTGACGTAACGCAATCGCCAGGTCTGATCGCCAGCCAGGTACAAAGACCGGCCGGCGCCGATGGTCATCGTCGCCAGCAGTGCCCGCCGCCGATCGCGGTCGAGGGAATTCCGCTCGCCGCCATTGGATTTGGTTGAGGAGATCGTCCACAATACCCGCGCCACGGAGCGGGCGTCGGTATAGGCGCTGTGCCAGTACCACCGCGGCATCGCCCGCCACAGCCGGCTGTTGGCGCGGCGATCAAGACCGAGTTGCGAAAGCTCGGAGCCTATTCCTTCGGGCGCCAGCACCGGCGTGAAACCTCTTTGCTCCTGGCGCAAGAGCATATCCGGCGGCCAGACGCTGCGAAGTTTTACCGGTATCAATGCGGCCAGCGGCGTACCCGCCCATGCCTGCGGCATATACCGCGGGCCGGCGACAAGAACCAGAGCCGAGCCATTATTCCGCACATTCGAAGCGAGAGCCTGCTGATCCAGCGGCGTGAAAGCTTTCGGCGGCACGTCACCGAGAATGATGATATTGAACGCCGCCCAGCCGGTTTTGGTATTCGGAAGTTTTTGCGCCTGGTAACCGGCGTTCTTGGGCGACGCCCGGATCAACGGCGGCGGCGTCACACCGCGAATCCATTCCGGGTGGAGCACGACCGCTTGCAAATGAACGCGGGGATTGCGGGAAAGATCATTAACCAGGTATTGGTATTCCCAACTGGGCTGATTGTCGATGAGCAGAACCTGCAACTTGTCGCGCCGCACCGTCACGCGGAACCGCCGGATCATGGCCTGGGGATGAAAGACGCCCGCAATCGGCAAAATACGGATGGCATAACGGTAGACGCCCGGTCCCGGCGGACGATTGCTCAAGGACACCTTCTTGAGCCGATTGGCGGCCGGGGTGCTGATGATATGCGTCTGAACCACCGTGTGGTCGCGAAGCAACTCGACCGTCACAGGTTTTTTTTCCAATTCTCGAAGATGAATCAGCGCCACAGCTTTCATTCGCTGACGTTTGAATATCCAGTGTGGAGCCACAATGGTCTTGATCGACGCACCCGGCGGTGCCTGGCTCGAACCGATGCAAATGGTGAAGGTGCGCACGCCGCGTTCGGCCAGCAAGCGGGCGATGGGGGATGGATCCGGACCAATGTTTTGACGCCCATCCGACACCATCACCACGGTGGCGGCGCCATGCGCAAGCAAATGGTCGGCCACCGCGGACATGCCGGCGGCCAAATTGGTGGTGTTTCCGGACGGCGATAGCGCATCGGTCAACACGGCCTTGACGGAACCGGCGGGTGGCCCGTCCCGCAGAAAACTTGACCCGGCAAAGCTCACGATTCGCACCGGTTCGTGCCGGATCATCCATCCCAACTCGTGCGGCCGCTTCATCTTCCGATTGCTCAGCAATGCCACGGCGAGCTGGGCGCGGCTCATGGAAGCCACACGGTTGAGCGCCATGCGTGCCAGCGCCCGGGTGGAATAGCGCCGAAGAAACGCCTCGTCGCGGCTTTTGGCCAGTGCGTCCAGTTGCCGCATGGCCGAATCCAAAGCGGCGAGCATGCTCGCAAAAGGCGGCGGCTGGGAGCCGCCCGCGGATGTTCCCCCTGCTTCGAGGTCATGTACCGCATGACGGGTCATTTTCGCCAGGTTGGTCAGTTCCGTTCGCACCGCGGCGGTTCCCCCGTACGATGCGATAAGACCGATTCGCCGCGAAAGCCGGCGCCGCCAGTTATCCAACCGGCGGGCAAGGTTGCTTTGTTCCAGGCCATGTTCGCGGGCGCTGATGTTCAAGGACGCCTGCCGGTTGATAAGCCGGTATTGCTCCAGACGCTCGCGCTGCAGCAGAAGTCCGGCGAGATCACGATCCAGCGCATCCGACCAGACGTTGTGGGGGATATAGCCCAGCGCGCAGGCCCAGCGCAACCGTTCCACGGATGTCGCCTGGGGGTCGTCAAACGCCATGGATTTGCTGTGATCCAGAACCAGCCAAAGGGTTCCCGGCGAGTGTTCCACCCGTGTCCAGTGCAACTGGGGGGAAAACAACAACAGCACCAGCAATCCTACAAGAATCAGCCGGAGAGCGCCCAGCGTCGCGACGATGCGGGGCGGAGCAATCAAAATCTGAGATCGATATATATATATCAATGATACGATTGCCAGTGCCGCCGATGGATACAGCAGCCAGGCCGGCAAGGCGGGGTGAAAAACCAGGCGCCAGCCGGTCTCATGCAGCAAAGATTTCTCAGGCGTATGCGTCATCTTGTTCCGATTAATGTTCCGGTTCTTAAACCGGTAGAGCCCCCCGGCAATCCCGCCCCCGCCACGTCAACGTCGCTCTGCCGGCGTACCATCCGCCGGCAGCCGAGCGCCTCGCACACCAGCAGCAACAGGACCAGCATGGCCAGCAGCGGCCAGAGATCAACACCCCGGCTGAGAACCCCCAGCGCGGCGGCGATGCCGCCGGGTTGGATACGGGCGCGAATATAACCGTGCCGGATCAGCTGCGTGACATCCGCCTTGGAAATCATTTGCGGATTTAATTGGGCGGGATCAATGCCTACACTGTAATAAACCGGCTGGGAAACGGTGCTTGGCTTGAAATGCAGCTCATACAAACCCGGCCGGCCGGTATGATCCCACGCGATAAGATAACGATGATTGCCGGTGAGTTGGGGTTGTACCTTATGCGCTACGCCCCGCGGGTTGACGATAACGGCCGAATCGATGACCGGCCGCGCCGGGCCGGTCCAAATGATGGAATCGCCCGGTTTCAAGTAATGTCGATCTGTCATTCGGCGCCGCCCCATGGCCAACTCGTAGACGCTCTGATTGACCAGCGGGACGAAACTCCCGGCCTGCATGGGCCAGTCATTCCAATGTCCATCCACACTCGTGGTCCAGAGCAACACGCCGCCGCCGCGGCTGCCGACCTTTTTTTGCACCACCAGGGGATCACCGGTGTTGGTCGCCAGCAGCGCTCGTTCCCGCGGATTCCGCTCCCGCAATCGCCACCAACGGGTCAACGTGACATGCACAATGGCGTTGCGATTGAGTTTCGCCAGTGGTCGGAGGATGCCGCTGCGCGGCCGGCGGATGACGATCAGCGGCGAATGGACGGCTGATATTTCGGTCGAGATGGTTCCCAGTGAAAAACCCGCCGCGGGCAGGGCATGGTTGACAAAAGTGCGGCTCGTGAACCGGCCCAGGATAAACCATACGCCGTGGCCGGCGGCGGCATAGCGATGCAGCCGCCGCAACAGCCGCATCGGCACAATGGGTGGATCGTTGATGATGACCGCGTCATAATGATGGAGATTCGCCCGCAGGGCGTCGGTCACGCTCATCGCCTGCGGAATCGCCAAGCTTAGGCTGCCGGCCAGGTTCGGGGAAGGATTCAACGCCGCGACTAAAAAACGACTCGCGCGCAACGAACCGGCATTTGTAAGCGCGCTGTCGATGATCAGCACCCTGAGGCGCTTCCATACCCGCACCGCCGCCAGCGACCAGTTGTCCGCCGCCAGAGCGTCCTTGACCTTGGCCCGCACTTTGATCCAATGCGAACCGGCGTTGGAAAAACGGTAATTAAACAGGATGGTCTGCGTCCGCCCCGGTGCTACGCCTGCTTCCATCCGGGTTGCCACTGGAACGCCATTGACGCTCAGTTGCAGCGGAATCGGCGAAACCTTCGTGGGGCCGGAATTGGAAAGGCTTAACATGATATGCGTCAGGCGGCCGACGCCCGGTAGCGCCGGTTCGATGTGCAGGGGACCAACCGCAATATCGGAGCTGGTGCTGCCAACAGGCGTCGGCAGATCGAACACGGGAATGGCCACCCGGCGTTTGCCGGCGCCAAGGAGAGCCCGCCATACCTGCGGGTGATTGATCCGCCAGGAAACGCGGCGCTGGTCGGAAATGACAAAAATAATTTTCTGAAAATTCTCGCCGCGCTCGGCCATGCGCCGCGCGAGGGCAATGGCGGCGGGAATGGAAGATCCGGTGAGTCCCGCCGGCATCCGCTCCAGCGGGCGGATCAGTCGATCTTCTATTTGACCCGGAGAAGAGACCGCGACCGGAAATCGCGTCAGTGCGCGGGGGTGGCTCTGGGCGAGCACCACGCCCAGCGTATCACCCGGGCGCAGGTGGCTGCGGATATTTTTGATCAAATCCACTCCCCGCTGGAAAACACTGCGGTTCCCGGTCATAAGCCCCGATGAAAGCGAGTGATCCAGAACCACCACCACATCGCTCGGTGCGTTGCGGGCCAGGGGATTGAATTTTCCGGCGGGCAGGATCGGACGGGCCAGGAGTATGGCCAGCAGGGACAAAATGGCGATGCGCAGCAGCATGAGCAACCAATGTTCGATAAACAGGCGTTTTTTTCGCCGGATGGCGCTTTCCTGGAGAAACATCATCGCTCCCCAGGCTATGGTCGTGGTCTTACGCCGATGCAGCAAATGGATGATGACGGGAATAGCGCCTGCTGCCAGGCCGGTCAGCATCAACGGAATTGCGAACATTTCCATCCTCAAGCGGCGCGGTTTTTTCCATCTATATTTATAGTCTGTGCGTTTGCATCCGGTAGGCCAGATACGCGGTCAACGCCTCATCAAAAGGCCGCGTGGTGTTCAAAAGCAGATGGCTGATGCACAGCGTCCCGGCCGCTTTGCGAATCGCCGCCAGATGCGCCGCCACGCTCTGAAGGTATTGGCGACGAATAAGGGCCGGGTCCAGTTGCACGCGGTGCGTTTTTGCTTCCATGTTTTTGAAGAGCGTCCATTGGCGGAATGGAAAAGTCAATTCATCATCCGCCATCACCTGTAAGAGAATCACTTCGTGGCGGCGATGCCGGAAATGGTGTAGCGCCTGAATGAAATCTTCCGTCTTTTCAAACAGGTCGCTGATAAGAATCACCATGCTCCGGTGGACCAATTGCTCGGCGATGCGATGCAAATGTGGCGCCAGGCGGGATGATTCCGCGGGTCGGACGCGCTCCAGCGCCGCGAGAATATTCATCAGGTGCGCGGGTGTCGGACGGGGGGGGATGAACTCGCAGACGTCGTTGGCTACGGTGATGAGTCCCGCGGAATCCTGCTGATGAAGAATCAAATAGGCCAGACAGGCCGCCACGAACTGTCCGTAGCGAAATTTGGACAGCGGTTCGTTACGTCCCTGATACGCCATGGAACCGCTGCAATCAAAAATAATCTGCGCCCGCAGGTTCGTGGTCACCTCGTATTGCTTGATGTAATAGCGGTCCGCTTTGGCGTAGAGTCGCCAGTCGATGCGTTTGATGTCGTCGCCCGGCGAGTATTGGCGATGCTGGAGGAAATCGACCGCGAACCCCAGGTGCGACGACCGGTGCAGACCCTGCACGTAGCCGTCCATCACCTGGTGGGCGACCAGTTCCAGTCGATTAATCTTGGACAGGGCTTCCGGTTGGAGCAAATCCAGCCCCGGCCGGCGCTCCGGCGGCGAGGGAGGGAGACGAATTGGGCTTGGCAACGCCACGCTTTTCTCCGGAAGCGCTAGGAACCTGGTCTCTTTTGAGATAGATTCTGGTGCTCTCTCACACCTAACCCGCCACTGTAGGTGTGACAGAGCACTAGGCGGCGGCCACCGCGGCCCGCGGCGCCTCGCGCAGAAGCCGGTCGATTATTTTATCGCTGTTCATGCCGGCCGCTTCCGCACTGAACGTGGTCAAAATGCGGTGCCGCAATACCGGGTGGGCCACATGCACAATGTCATCCGTGGTCACGTGCATCCGGCCATGGAGAATCGCCCGGGCTTTGCCGGCCAAAATCAGATAAATGCTTGCCCGCGGCCCGGCGCCCCACTGCACCAGGTCGTTGATCCACGCGGGCGCTTCCTTTTCCCGCGGGCGCGACATTCGTACCAGGTCCCGGGCAAGGTCGTATACATGGTCCGCCACCGGAACCCGACGTACAATCTGCTGCAAATGCATGATGATCGGACCATCCAGCAGGCGCGCCAGCGCCGGTTTGTAATGGGACGCGGCCTGTTTCATGATCTGAATTTCTTCCTGCGGATCGGGATAGTTCACGACGGTCAAGAACATAAAACGGTCGAGCTGCGCCTCCGGCAGGGGGTACGTTCCCTCCTGCTCAATCGGATTCTGCGTCGCGAGCACGAAAAAAGGTTCCGGCAGTTCGTAGGTGGTTTCGCCCGCTGTCACACGATGTTCCTGCATGGCCTCCAGCAACGCGGCCTGGGTTTTTGGTGGCGTGCGGTTAATTTCGTCCGCCAGCACGATATTGGCGAAAACCGGGCCGCGCACAAAGCGGAACGACCGCTTTCCGGTCATACGGTCTTCTTCCAATACGTCGGTTCCCGTGATGTCCGAGGGCATCAGGTCCGGCGTGAACTGCACGCGTTTGAACTGCAAGTTCAGCACGTCGCTGATGGTTTTGATCAGCATGGTTTTCGCCAGCCCCGGCACACCCACCAGCAACACGTGCCCCTGACAGAACATCGCCGTGAGAACCTGCTCGATCACATCATGCTGGCCGACGATTGTCTTCCCGAGCTGTGCGCAGATGGTCTGATAGGCCTTGGCCAGATCTTCGGCCGCCTGGATGTCCGATGCCGCCATACGGTCCGCGCTGCCCACCGCCGGCGGCGGCGCCACGGGTGGCTGATCCGGCGGCGGAGTGGCAAAACCACCCGGGAACTCTGACATAAATACCTCCTTATTCTATAGCATCCCCTGCGAGCTTATCCATTTCAATGCCGGAGGCAAACTTGAAGAAGCCCTCCGGCGTGTTTAGAGTAAATCGGTACAACCCCGGTACGGCGGGGATATTTTCGAGGCAGTCGATGAAATTAACGGATATTCTCAAGGCCGAGCACATTAAAGTGCCTCTGGCCGCGACCGAAAAGAAGGCGGCCATCGGTGAATTGGTGCAGGCGCTGGCGCAATCCCAGGACGTCAAAGATTCGCAGCTTGTGCTCGCCAGCGTCCTGGAACGCGAGGCCACGCGCACAACCGGTGTAGGCCATGGACTGGCCATCCCCCACAGCAAATGTTCCGGCGTGACGCGGCTGACCATGGCTGTCGGAAAACCTCTGCAACCCATCGATTTCGAATCGATTGATGGACAGCCGGTGTTTCTTATCGTTCTATTGGTCAGTCCGCCGGAACAGACCGGAGCCCATATTCAGGCCTTGGCGAAGATCAGCCGCTTGATGACCATCGATCATTTCCGCACCACGTTGCGCAACGCCAAAACCAGCGCCCAGGTCTATGACGCCATCGTGGCTCAGGAAAAAACGCTCGCGGCTGCCTCCGGCTGATTAATGTTCGTGGCGAATGATCTCTCCGCGCACCAGGAACACCACTTCCTCCGCGATATTGGTGCAGTGATCGGCGATTCGCTCTAAATTTTTGGCCACCATGATCAGCGTCAAATCTTCCGGGATACGCTGGGTGTCCGCCGCCATCCCGGACTGAAGATCCTGGTAAATCTGGTGATACAGGGCGTCGATGGCGTCATCGCCCCGGCAAATATCACCGGCCAGCCCCGGATCTCGCAAGCCCAGGCAACGCGTGGTGTTGCGAAGCTGTTTGAGAGTGGCGTCGGCCATCATTCGCAGGTCGCGCGGCGCTTCTCCCGGTAAATTGGCGAACGACGAAACCATCTGGGCGATGTTGAACGCACAATCTCCGATCCGCTCCAGGTCGCTGTTGATCTTGACGATGGCAAAGACGGTGCGCAGATCGCTGGCCATCGGTTGATGCTCGGCGAGTAGATCAATCGCGGCCCGTTCAATTTTGACCTCTTCGGCGTCGATCTGGGCTTCGTTGTCCAGCACAACCCGGGCGATTTCCGGACGGCGCGCCAGCACGGCCTCGCTGGCCTGTTCCACCGCGCCCTGCACCAGGGCGGCCATGTCAAGGCATCGGCGGTGCAACTGCTCCAACTGTTCGATAAAATGTACGGACACAATAAATTCCCGGCGGCGGCATTATCGCTTGTAAGTATACTCGTTTTCAGCCGCCGGTTATACAGAAGGATTTTCACCCCGGTGGGACTGGGTATTTTTCAGGAAAAGCGGCTAGTGCTCTGTCACAGCAAAGATTTAGAGTGCGGGCGTATCGCGCAACCCTCGAAACGCCACCCCGGGCAAAGCCGGGGGCTATGTGCGATGAATCAGTGTACCCTAAATTTATGCTGTGACAGAGCACTAGGTGCCCGGTTCGCGGTCTTGGCGGCAATATGTATGTTGCCGATTCCCCCAGGGAACCCCGGAAAAAAATTGCTATTCCGTCGATGAGCGAGGACCGCCGGTTTTTTTGTGAGGATTCATCTGTGAAAAATATAGTGGTGGTAACGGAAGGTTTGGAGCCTTCGCCCCTGGATTGGTTGCGAAAACAGGTGGAGGTGGTGGAATGTTCCTGGAAAAATACATCCGGACTTAAGGAAAAACTGGCCGGAGCCGACGGCCTGATCGTTCGTACCTATACACGGGTCGATGAAAAGCTTCTGAGCCTGGCGCCAAGGCTCAAAGTCGTCGGCCGGGCCGGCGTGGGACTGGACAACATCGACCTGGCCGCGTGCGCCAGACGCTCGGTGAGAGTTGTTTCGACACCCGACGCCAACACCCATGCCGTCTGCGAATATGTCTTTAATCTCGCCGGTCATCTTGGTCGGCCGCTGGTGGTGTTGCAATCGCCCATACCGGCTGATGAATTCCACTTCTATCGTAAAACCATCCGTGGACTGGAACTCCACGGCCAAACGTTGGGTATTTTGGGTATGGGGCGTATCGGCCGGGCGGTGGGACGCGTAGGCGTGGCTTTCGGGATGAATGTGCTTTACAACGACTTGGTGGATGTCGCGGCTTATGTGGATTTTCCCGCGCGCAGCGTGTCCAAAGACGAACTTTACGGTCAGGCGGACATCCTCACCATTCACGTGAGTCATATTCCCGGCAATCGGCATCTCCTCAACCGTTCCACATTGGCGTTGCTGCGTCCTTCGACCATCCTGATCAATACCGCCCGTGGCGAAGTAATCGACGCGTACGCCTTAGCCGAGGCGCTCAAGGGCGGCAAACTAGCCGCCGCCGCCATTGACGTGCACGATCCCGAGCCGCCCGGCCCGGATTATCCGCTCTGGGGTCTGGCGAATGTCATCCTGACGCCGCACTTGGCGGCTCGTACGCGAGGCGCCATGGAGGCGATGAGTTGGGTCGTCCGCGATGTGGTGCAATTCCTATCCCGCTAGTGCTCTCTCAGCCGTATAATCTCAATATCCGCCGACTGGCGGGACGGTCTAATTCATTTTTTGAAAAATCGTAAATCAGCGTGGCGCGGATACCATCGCCGCACGAAACGATAGGCTACATACGGACTTACACCGTCGCAGAGTAATTTTTTGTAGAAAAGCTGGCTTACCAGCGCCGCGTCGGCCCAGCGGATTTCCCGGCGTGGGCTGATGAACGCTTCCGCCGCGGTCCCGCGGATAAACGCCTTCCCGAAAGCCTCGTTTCCCGTCAGGCAGCTTGAAGAGAAAACAATTTTTCCGCTCAGATCGCCCGCTAATGTGATCAATTCTTCGATGTCCACCTCCTCCAATTGCAACACCAGCTTATTTTTAAGCCCGTGCATGGACAGATGAATGTGACTTCCGCTGGAGAGCCGGGCCAGCTTGAGGAAATGTCCCAATTCCAGCTTGGTTCGAATGAATGAATATAAAGGTCGTCCGCCGATCATTCGCAGAAACTCGCCCAGGAGCCGTCCTTCGGACCAGTGCCGCTCGGTGGGCTTGCGCGAGACGGATTCGATCAAGAACACTTTGTTGGACGGCTGAAGTCGCCGCGACGACATGCGATCCGTTTCACCGTCGTCGTAGCTGAAATATGCCGTGCCGTTGGAGATAAATGTAACGCGGGCGGGGAAAAGCCGCTCTCGACGCCAAGGGGCGTACACGCGATCGCCTATCTGAAAAGTTGTTCGTTCCATGGCGTTGTCTCGCGATACAGAACCGATTCCATTCTGATTATACCCGACGCCGGGTTGTGCCATGCTTAACTTCCGTGAGCAATAATTCTCATAACATAAAATAAATATTCGCTTTTATGGTATAAGTGTCCAATCAGTGCCAATTTGGCCATAATTTTACTACGCACTGCTATCTTGTATATATTATAGGACTCTTCCAAGGCTTTTTGCACACGAATTGAGCCATACCAAAACTCATTACAGGACTTATGCAAAGGGACATCGCCTCAGCTTTTTATTCCCTCAACCCCGGTTTCCGGTGGGGGTATCCGTTGTTTGCAAACCGGCGCCGCTCGTTACAATCAAAGGCATGGGTGATTCATCTCATGTTTTTCAGATGGTTCGCCACGCAGCGCGGATTGAAGAAATCATCGGTGATCACATTGCGCTCAAGCCGGCGGGAAAAGAGCTGCTGGGGTTATGTCCCTTCCATGACGACCGCCGCCCTTCCATGTATGTTTCGCCCCGGAAGCAGATTTATTATTGTTTTGTCTGCGCCGCCGGCGGCGACGTATTCCGTTTCGTTGAGAATTATCACAAAATGTCGGCGGGTGAGGCGCTGCGTTTTCTCGCGCAACGCTACGGCGTCAAGCTGCCCGACTACCGCGCCAACGATCCCGCGCGCCAACAGGAAGCGTCGCTCCGGGAAAAGATGCTCGCCGCCAATTCATGGGCGGCCGAATATTTCCGGGCGAATCTTGTCGCGCCGGGGGGGCGGCCGGCCATGGACTATTTGCGCTCGCGGGGATTGCGCGACGAAACCATCGAAAACTTTCAGCTCGGTTTCGCTCCGGACAACTGGACCGGCATGGTCCAGGCCGCCGCCCGCTGCGGCATAGCCGACGAAAGTCTTCTTGCCGTCGGCCTGCTCAAACGCCGGACCGATGGCAGCCCTTTCGATGTGTTCCGCAATCGTGTGATTTTTCCTATTCTTGATCCGAGCGATCATATCATCGGTTTCGGCGGGCGAATTTTGCCGGCGCCGTCGCTGCCGGAAGAATCGGCGTCTTCCACCGCGAACGATCCGCGTCCCGTCAATCCCAAATACCTCAATTCGCCGGAAACAGCCATCTTTTCCAAACGCGAGACGCTTTATGGGCTCCACCGCGCCCGCCGGGAAATTATCCGCACCGGGACGGCGGTAATTGTCGAAGGCTACATGGATGTGATCGCCTGCCACCAGAGCGGCGCCACCCATGTTCTGGCCACCCTTGGCACTGCCCTGACCGAGCGACATGTCGTTCTGCTGCGGCGGTTCTGCAACCGTCTGGTGCTGGTGTTCGACAACGACGAAGCCGGCATCCGCGCCGTCGATCGAGCCATCGAATTGCTGCTGCCTTATCCGATCGACGTATGTATTACTCACATATCCGAGGGCAAGGACCCGTGTGATTTCTGCATCGCCCGCGGCGGGGCGGCGTTTGCCGGCCTGCTTGCCGGCGCCCAGGACGCCTTGGAATACAAATGGGAGCAGTTGGTTGGCGTTTTGAAAGCTGGCGGATCGTTGACGAGAAAACAGGATGCTTCCCTGGCCATGCTGCGCCTGGTGGCCGCCGCGGTGTTGAACGAGCGTACCGATCCCATCCGCCGGGGCTTGCTGGAACAAAATCTCGCGCAGCGGATCGGCATGCCGCTGGAAGAGGTCCACCGGACGATCATTCGTCTCGGACGAACGGCGCCGCCGTCGGACCGGCAAGCCCCAACCGTAGATTCCTTGTCCGAACCATCGCGGCGTTGCGATAGCGGTTTATTGCGGGCGGAGCAATGGATTCTCGGTTCGTTGCTGACGGATTTTTCCCTTTATCGCCAGTTCAGTCAGGATATCGATTGGAAGCTTTTCTCGCCCGACCGGCTGGCGCCGCTGGCTGCCGTTCTGCTGGCATATCTCGATGGCGCCGCCGACCTGACGAAATGTTCCCTGGCTGATTTTCTGGCCAATTTGCAAACGCCCGCTCTGGTGCGGGCGGCTGTGGAGGCCCAGACCGAGGCCGAGGGAGGAAATCTTAAGGAAAAAATCGCCGACGCTCTCGCCTTGCTCAAAAAAGTGCCCGGAGGCGGATCGGAAGAACCGCCGCCTGGCGAAACTACCGACCCGCCTGATCCTCTTGCTGATTTGCTGCGCCGCGCCCAGGAAGCGCACCGGTTGGGTATGAACCAGCGGGTGCTCGGTCCGCGTATCCTGCCGGAAAAACGTTAAGAGCCGGTTTGGAAAATTATCAAGGTTCTTGCCGCCTTTCCCATCAGGTCCGAAGTACTCCCTCGCCGCGGCATGTGGGTTGTCCCCGCCTGGGCAAGCCGATAACATCTTTTTCATTATGATTGTGCGATAGGTTGGAGTTTTCATAATGAGTTTGCAGGCCGAATTGATTCAGCGCCATGAACAGGCGTTGATTGGAAACTACGGCAAGCTGCCGGTGGTGTTTGTCCGTGGAGATGGGGCGCTCCTCTGGGATGCGGCGGGCCGGCAGTACCTTGATTTTTTCGCCGGGTTCGGCGGAAGCATTCTGGGTCACTGCCATCCCGCGCTGGTGAACGCCGTCCAGCGGCAGGCGCAAACCCTCTGGCATGTCGGCAATCAGTTTTACAGCGAACCGCAGATTCGGCTGGCGGAACAGATTGTTTCCAAAAGCTTCCCGGGTCGGGTGTTTTTCTGCCATAGCGGAGCGGAGGCGGTGGAGGCGGCCTTGAAGTTGGCGCGCATTTCCGGAGGGCCGGCGCGTACTCGTACCATCGCCATGCTCCAGGCGTTTCATGGCCGGACCATGGGGGCGCTCTCGGCGACGGCCGGACCGGCGCGAAATGGTTTTACTCCGCTATTGGAAGGCTTTATCCATGTTCCGTTCAATGACGTCGCCGCGCTGGAAGCGCAGATGGATGCAACCGTATCCGCCGTGATCGTCGAGCCGGTGCAGGGAGAAGGTGGCGTCAATATGCCCTCGGAGGACTACCTCCACCAGGTCCGCCGATTGTGCGACAAGCACGGTGCGGCGTTGATTTTTGACGAAGTTTGGACGGGCGTGGGGCGTACCGGCCGCTACTTCGGTCACCAGCATTACGGCGTGGTTCCGGACATCATGGCGCTTGGCAAGGCGCTGGGCGGTGGGTTGCCGGTGGGGGCGATTCTGGCGCGCCCCCAGTGGGCCGTCTTCTTCCAACCGACGACGCATGGCTGCACGCTCGGCGGAAATCCGATCTGCGCCGCCGCCGCCGCCGCCGTCTTTGATGTGCTGGAGCGGCAAAACCTTATCGAGCATGCACGGCAAGCCGGGGTCTTCTTAAGCGACGCCATAAAAAATTTCCGTTGCGCCCCGCGCCGCATTGCGCAGGTGCGCGGTCTTGGTTTGTTTATCGGTGTGGAGATGACGCTGCCGGATGCGGCGCCGGTGGTGCGGGCCGCGCTGGACCACGGCCTGGTAATCAATGCAACGCGCAAGAACGTTCTTAGAATCTGCCCCTCGCTGGTAATCACCCGCCCCCAGATGGAGCAGGCCCTGGATATACTTCAGCGGGCGATGGAAAGCGTCTGATTTGGCTCCCCCGGCCGGCGTAGAATAATAAGCGGGACCGCCGGGCGGCGGTTCCGGATATCGTGTTTTTCGCAAGAGGTTGCGCTATGTGCGTGCCGTGTGTGAAATGCCCGCGACCGACGATTGTGCATTTGACTGAAGTGCTGGGCGAAAATCCGGACGGCGGCAAACAGATCCTTCAGATCGATTTGTGCATGGATCATGCGATCGAAGGGTAGCCCCCACCTCTTTCTCAAGGGCGAATTCTACCGTAGCAATTTTTTCAGTTTATTCTTATTTTCATCGTTTATCTGAGCATTGATAAATTTATTCATTTCCGCGGGATCGGGGGTATTGGGTTTGGGAGGAATGTGTTCCGTGAATGTCTCCCAATCGTCGGGGTCCTCGAATGTTGTTAGGCCGACACCTAGTCTATCACATTCACGCCGGAGTCGAACGAAGTCCTCGTCACTGTCTAAATCGCCGTCTTTGTCTTTTTCGACTTGGATGGCCAAGTAGCTCTTGTTGGCAAATGCGCGATGGGCGGCAGCCTCGAAGACTCCTGTTATCCCAAAATCATTTTTTGGCTTTAACTCGTAGGTGATAATTTCGACCCACTTCCCTGGAATAAAATCAAAACTTAGAACAGTGACAATCTTGACGTCCGGTCGTGTCCATTTGCCACCCGTGGTTCTCGCCCCTTGGTTCGCGGATGCTTCTGAGATATACTGAACTTCTGGATTGCTGCTTGCATATTGCTTGCCTACGGTCCGGCAGAAAGGTTCATATAGGGTGGATTCTATCTGACTTTTATCTTTCTTTTTCCCCAAAAACTCCGTGCGCGGCTTGGTTGTTATCCGCCCAGATTCAGACAATAAAGTCGCCCCACCTTTTCCCAACCCCTTCTCCAACACTCCGTCGAGAACAAGGCCATTTCGAATCTTCCAGAAATCATCTTCAGTAACTGTTTCTCCGTGGTCTTTCTGCGATTGGCTGATGAATTCATCGCGCAGTTTCTTGTTGCCAATGCGCCCCTCATGTCCACTTTTTTTAACTATTTCCACGAGGAGATTGCGCTGCCAGTCGGTAGGAGCATTGGTCATGGGCGGTTCCTCTTTTTGTTGCTGCACGGCATCCTGGGAGACGAGAGAGGTTGCACCACCCATTCCTCGGGCTTTCTTTAACAAACCATCACGAATGAGTTCCGATCTTATTCGCTCAAAATCAGCGTCAGTCACCTGCTGCCCATCGTCCTTTGAGCTATCTATAAACTCCTTTCGAAGCTTTTTGTTTCCTAAATGGCCATCATAATAATTAACTATGCGAAGCATACGGTCTTTGAGTTTTTGCTGATCTTCATTATGCTCATTTTCACGCTCAACCATTTTTAGCTCCTTAGAGAAGTTTTGCAGCAATACAGAAAATTGCTTTGAGCATTTTTTGATTGTACTATTAAACGTTTTGTCTGTCAAAATCAAAAGTAACCATTCACGGGGTCTAAATAGTTCTTTTCTTGGGGGAAATCTTTGATTCCCATCGTCTGAAAGGCCAATTTGAGGACCGTTTTCGTTCGTCAAAATCATGCGAAATTCGCTTTGTTTTACCGCTTTTTACCCGTAAATGGTTACGATATTGCTTAATTGCGCGCAGCCGCGTCTTCAATTAAAAGTTGCGGTTATGGCCGCGTTGCCGGCGGCGCCGGGGCGAGTTGGGCCATCTGGTTTTGGTAGCGTTGCATGTTCTTTTGTATCGCCGCTCTTTGTTTTTGGAGCGCCGCCATCTGCGCCGGTGGAACAAGCCCTCGGTCCTCGGCAATGCGGAAGTTGATTCGCACGAGTTGAACCCGCGCCGCGGCCAGGAATTGACGCAACAGGGCCGGCATATACTTTTGTTGCGCTGCGGCAATCCGCGCCTTGCCGCCGCTCTTAATCGCTCTGGCATAGGCGATTCCCTCTTTCCCCAACCTCCGTCGGGCTTGCGCCAGAGCCAGATTGGCGCGGATGTCGGCGGCCCAGGCCTTGCGCGGATCATTCGGTGCAAGATGTTTTTTCTTGCGCTCCCAGAAAGACAGCGATTGCCGGTTTGCGTCCAGCAGGGAGCGACTGCGCGCGGCAAGCTCGGCCGCGCGCAGGACGGCGATGCGCCGCGTATCCGTTTTTTGACCTGGTTTCTTTTCCAGGGCCAAGAGTTGATCTTTTGCCACCGTGGCCAGCCAGAGTTGATGATACTGCGAACGCTTCTGATCAATATGCTGTTTGAACCACAACGCCTGCCGGCGAACCTGGTTGCGGGTCCGGTTCGATTCCGCGTGAAAATGGGCGTGGGCATAGTCCCAATCTATCCAGGCGGCGTCCAGGGCGGCATAACAGGATTGCAGGCGGACGGCGCAGCGCGCGATGGCCCGGGAATGATTCCAGCGCCGTCGTTCGGCGGATTTGAGTTTCCAGAGCCGGCGCCGGACCTTGTCAATCACTTTCGCAAGTGGAATCTGTTTGAGGATATACCGGGCGTACCGCCGATTGTGCCAGTAGCGGGAGGCGGTTTTGAGGTATGCCGCTTGCGATACCCGGCGGAATATCACTTGGGCCGGGATCGCGCCATTGCTGTTAAAGACCCGCCACGGCAACACCGACACATTGCGGTAATAGCGGATATTCGGATAAATCCAGTCGTCAAAACATAGGGGAAAATCCAACAAGGCCTGCGATTGATGGATAATACCGCGAAACTGCATGGCGATCTGAGGATCGTCGGCAAGAATTGCGTTGGGCGATACGGATTGTCCACCGCGGGCGCCGCGCACCGCCGCGGGCGCGGGATAGGGAAGGGGCGTGCCCAGGTAAAGCCAGCCGAACGGTCCGATGGCGGTATTCCATCCGCGGAGGCTGATGAGTTCTTCCAGCGGGAAAGTTTGCATGATGGCGTGCCGGCGGAAACGAACCAGTATCAAGACCGGTTGGCCGCGAATGGCGGCGAAATTCGCAAGACTTGGCGCCCATTCGCTCGCCGGATGAAAGCCGATGCGGCCGAATGCCCGCCTGACGATGGAACGGGTGGTCGGAATACTTAAGATGGTTTCATGCAGAAAATTACTGGGCCGTCCGCACAGCGCCACATCCAGCCAGTTGGTGAGGTGTTCGTTCCAGAACGCGGCCGGCAGTGAAAATTCGCGTGCCGGCGCGCCGGGATTCAGATGGGGCTTGGCGAGCGTGACCCGCGGCATCCGGCGCGGCGTTGGGGTTGCCGGACGGTTCAGCGGGAGAATGGCTGGGGCGGTCGTCGGCGAAGGGGGCGCGGCCCGCGCCAGCGCAGCGCTGGGGATCGCCAGCCAGAAAATCAAGGCCTTCCAATTCCATCGTGGATGCATCTTGGACTTCTCCGGTCGTTTTTTTGGTTGTTTTCCTGCCGCCGCCGGTTGATTATATACTCGCGCTGCGCCGGCACGCGTTACCGGCGCCGGGCGATCCGCTCAGTTTGACTAACACCGGCACGGACGAGCTGGTCTATTGCAGGGAGATATCCATGCGTCATGGCGTAATTATGGCCGGTGGAACGGGCACGCGGTTATGGCCGCTCTCCACCCGCCGGCGTCCCAAGCAGCTTCTGCGTTTGATCGGCGGAAAATCGCTGTTGGAAATCGCCGTTGGCCGGCTGCGCGGGTTGATCGATCCATCCCGGATTTTTGTATGCACTTCGTCCGTTTACGCCCGCCAGGCGCTGGATGAACTGGCCATGCTTCCGGAGAATCAACTGCTGGGCGAACCGGTGGGGCGCGATACCGCCAACGCGGTGGCCTTTTCGGCCGCCATCCTTTTTCGTATGGATCCGGATGCCGTTCTGGCGGTGCTTACCGCCGATCACATCATTGAACCCATCGACGAGTTTCAGCGCTGTCTTTCTCTGGGATTCCAGACCGTTGAAAAATCGCCGGAGTTTCTGGTTACGTTCGGCATTGTTCCGACTTGTCCGGCCACGGGCTACGGTTACATACGCAACGGGGGCCCGCTGCCGGGATTGGAGCCGGCCTGCCGCGTGGCGGCCTTTCGTGAAAAGCCTTCCCCCGCGACGGCCGGGGAATATCTGGCTTCCGGACAATACTGCTGGAACAGCGGAATGTTCGTGTGGAAGGCGGCAAGCATACTCCAGCAGCTTCAGCGGCATTTGCCGGAATCGTACCAGGGAGTGATGCGCATCGCCCAGGCCTGGGATACGCCGCGTTATCAGAGCGTTCTCCAGGAAGTTTATCCGGCGCTGCCGAAAATAAGCATTGACTATGCCGTGCTGGAAAAAGCGCCGCACGTGGCCATGATTCCCATGCCGGTGCGCTGGCTGGATGTCGGAAACTGGGAGAGTTTTTCCGCCACTGTTGCGCCGGACAAGCACGGCCATCGGGCCGTCGGCTGCGATCTGGCGACCATCGACTCCGGCGATGTGCTGGCGGTTTCCCAGACGGAACACTTATTCGCGGTGATCGGAGTCCGCGGGATTACGCTGATTCATACTCCCGCCGCCACCCTGGTCTGTGCGTCCGGGAAAGACCAGAACGTCAAGCAGATGGTGGAATTGTTGTCTGCTAAGTATGGCGACAAATATATATAGGCTAAAGCGTGAAAAACAGAATTCTTGGCATCGACTACGGTTCCCGCCGCACCGGCATCGCCATTGGCGATGCGCAGTCGCGCCTGGCCGCCCCCTTTGAACTCTTCGAGGACCTCGACGACCGGCGTTTGGTGGAGCGGATATGCCGGCTGATCGAGCGCGAAAATGTCGGCGTGGTCGTCTGCGGCCTGCCGCTGAATATGGACGGAACGCTTGGCCCGCAGGCGCTTCGCACGGAACGGTTCATTGAGTTGCTCGAACGCGCCTCGGCGCGGCGCGTGCAGCGCATGGATGAGCGGCTCTCCAGCCACGACGCGCAATCGCGTCTGGCCGGCCACTTCACCCGTCAGCAAAAACGCCGCCGGGTGGACGCCGTCGCCGCCGCCCGCATCCTTCAGGATTACCTGGATACCCACGCCCAGCCCTGATCCCGGGAATAATTATGTCCAATATGGGGGGGCGGCCTTCCAGGCCGCCCTGGTTATACCCATTGAGCCGGTGACTCCTTGCATCTGGCCGGTTTGAGGCCAATCAACCCGCAACTGTAGATGTGACCGAGCACTTGGAAATCGTAACCGTTCACGCCCCGGGTGTTTTCCGCGTACGTCCCGACAGGCACGGGTTTCCCCGGCGCGCCGGGACTGCCAATTACCGCGCCGCCCCGGCCACGCAGCCGCGGGGATCGCAATCCCGCGGCCGTTTTTCGCCCCGCCGTGAACGGTTACTGGAAATCCATGTAGGCCGATGCCCTATGTTTTTTCCCCCATGAACGCGCACGCCTCCCCAAGCCGGGCCAATAGCTCCTGGGAGTTTTTTCCCGCGGCGCGGGCGGTCCAACGGCGGGAACAAGAGTCGACGATATCGGCCGCGAGGCGCAGGCAATCGGCGGGCAGAAGTTCCGGCACGCGGCTGGCCCATTCCAGAACCACCAGAGCGTTCTGATCGAGCAGTTCATCGAAACCGACGGCGGCGAAGTCGGCGGCGCCGTGCACCCGGTAAGCGTCGAGATGGTAGAGCGTTTTGCTCGCCGGCCTGGCCGGATCGGCGGGATAAATATTCAAAAGAACATACGTGGGACTGCAAACCAGCGAAAGATCCGCCACCCCGGCGCCCTGCGCCATTCCCCGCACCAATTGCGTTTTGCCCGCACCCAGATCGCCATCCAGGCCGATCGCCTGGCCGGTTCGCGCCAACTCGCCGATCCATCGGCCAAGGGCGATGGTTTCATCCACCGAATGGGTGATCCAGGGCATGGCTGATTCCATCTGATTTATGCGCCGGTGCGATACTCCCAGCCGGCTTGCGGCCAGGGCAGGGTTGTACCGTCTTCATCCCGCAACGTTATTTCCCGCCCGCCGGTAACTTGTCCAATAACCGTAATCCGCTCAGCGCCCGGAAGTTGTAAAATTCGATGCGCGTGCGCCGCATCCAGGGCAAAGAGCAACTCGTAATCTTCACCGTCACAAAGGGCATGGAACCAATCCTCTCGGCCATCCCGGGCGGAAAGCGTCCGGGCATCCTGGTGGATGGGAAGGGCCTGGCGATATACAACCGCGCCGACACCGGAGGCTTGCGCCAGGCGCGGCAAATCAATCGCCAGAGAGTCGGAAATATCCATCATCGCGTGGATGTCCACACTGGCGGCAAGCCTCTGGGCCAGATCGATTCGCGGAGTGAAATTGAGATGCCGCCCCAGAAGGCTTCCCCCCAGGCTGCCGGTCACGCATAACGCATCGCCGGAGCGGGCCTGATTTCTCCGCAGCAACGGCCCCGTGGCCGCTCCCAGGGCCGCCACGCTGATGGCCAGGCGCTGATCCCAGATCGCGGTATCGCCTCCCACCACCGGAGTGTTGAACGCCGCCGCCGCCGCCTGGCCGCCGCTAAAAAGTTCCCGCGCCACTTCCTCCTCAATATGATGCGGCAAGGCGACGGCCAGAAGAACAGCCGCCGGCCGGCAGGCCATCGCGGCGCAATCGGAAAGACAGCGGTTAACCGCTTTTCGTCCCGCCTGCGCAGGCGTGTGGCGCTTCAGGTCAAAGTGTACGCCGTCGAGGGACTGGTCAATTTTCAACAACGCCAGCGCGTGGGACTCTCCGGTCCGCACGGGCAATTCGACCGCGGCCATATCGTCGCCGATACCGATGCGCACCGACGATGGCGTGGGCGTCTTTTCAGCGAGCCAGGCGATGAAATCATTCTCACGCATCGACGCCATTATATACCGGATAAAATCGGCCGGCGTGCCGCCGGGCCGCCGCGGTGGACCACGTAATCGAAGATGTCTTTATTTTCTTTCCGGAATGTCTTCCGCGAGTTTACGCAGCACGGCGATGCCCTGTTCAATTTTTGCGTCGCTGGTGGCGTAACTGAGGCGAAAATGGGTGTCGCGCCGGCTGAACACGTCGCCGGGAATCAGCAGCACATTGTTGGCCAGGGCCTGGCTGACAAATTCAGCCGCCGTGCGCCGGCCCGGAACCCTGGGAAATACGTAAAACGCGCCGGCGGGCTCGTTGATTTCAAAATGGTCCCGTAAACCGCGGACAATGTTGTCGCGCTTGCGCCGGTAAGCGTCGATCTGCGCGGTCATGTCCACGGTATGCCCGTGGATCAGTTCCAAAGCGGCGTACTGTGCCGGCGAAGGCGCGCATACAAACGTATATTGCTGCAGCTTGGTCATCTGTTCGATGATGGGTTGCGGCCCGGCGGCGTAACCCAGCCGCCAGCCCGTCATGGCGTATGTTTTGGAGTAACCTTTAAGCAGGATGCACTGCTCCGGCAGAAAAGAGGCGATGCTTTCGTGTTTCCGGTAACAAAATCCATCGTATATTTCATCGCTCAGTACCAGCAGGTTGTGCCGCCGGGCGATGTCCGCCGCCGCCCGCAGTTCCGCCGTCGTAAACGCGATGCCGGTCGGATTGTTCGGCGAACAGATGATGAGCATTTTTGTGCGCGGGGTTATGGCCGCCTCAATCCGCTCCGGGTGCAGCCGGAAATCAGGATAGCTGTCCACGGCCACCGGCACGGCGCCAATCAGCCGCGGCAAATGTTTGTACATCACGAAATACGGGTCGAGAAACAACGCCTCGTCGCCGGGATTAAGCACGGCGAACATCGCCAGCATGATGCCGCCGGACGTTCCGGAAAGAATCAATACGCCCGGATCGCGCCAGCCGGTGGAATCCACCACCTGCCGGTGAATCGGTTCGATTAACGCGGCGATGCCCTGCGTGGGGGTGTAGTGGTTCTTACCGTCGCGGATGGCGGCAATCGCGCGTTCTTTTATTGGTTCGGGTACGTCAAAATCCGGCTGGCCGATGGAAAAGTTGATCGGATTCTTGAGCTTGGCTGCCAGGTCAAATACTTTTCGGATTCCGGAGGCGTCGATGTCCAAGGCCCGCCGGGCGATCATGCCGGCGGGGTCCAATCGCTCCATTTTACCGGCCGGCGGAACGGCGGCGGGATTCGTAGCGGCGCCTTTTTTGCTCCTGGCGTGTTTGGGCATCAACACTCCCTTGTACATTGGAGAATTGGTAACCGTTCACGCCCCGGATGTTTTTCGCGTACATCCCGAAGGCGCGGGTTTTCCCGGTGTACCGGGACCGCCAATCACCGCGCCGCCCCAGCCACGCAGCCGCGTGGATCGCAATCCCGCGGCCGTTTTCCGCCCCGCCGCGAACGGTTATTTTTACCGCGGAGGACGCAGTGGACCGCAGAGGTTTATAGCTTGTTGACCATCCACTTATACCCTGGGCGTTCCTCTGATTCCTCCGCGGTGCAAACTCCGATTCACCGCGTCATTTACCGATAACCATCCACGCCCCGGGTGTTTTTCGCGTACATCCCGAAGGCGCGGGTTTTCCCGGTGTACCGGGACCGCCAATCACCGCGCCGCCCCAGCCACGCAGCCGCGTGGATCGCAATCCCGCGGCCGTTTTCCGCGCCACCGTGAACGGTTACGAGAATTGTAACCGGTTGCCGATTCGCAACCAATGCCTCGCCTCGGCGATCAATCTGGTGGTTTTCATCGAACGCATCGCCGCTGCACCAGGCCGGGTGGTATCGCAGCGCTGAGGTTTGCGCCCACAGCAACGAAGGATATGTATTGCATCAAGTGGCTTGCCGGATGCCCTCATAGCGATGGTCACTTCTCGGCGCCGCGCCAGGGATCGCCGGGGAGGCGGCCGATCAGCATGGCGCGAACCTTCCGCATCGCTTCGGCCGGGTCGTACTGAACCGCGGAGCTCAGCAGCGGCGTAATGTCATTCATAAAAGCGGGGTTGGCTTGCTTGCCGTGCAGGTTCTGTTCGAACCGGGCACGGGAGACGGCATGGTCCTCGTGTTCCATATATTGCTGAAAGCAGGCGATCACCCGGTCTGGATCGATGAGCTTGCGTTCCATGCAAAGCCATAGGTCGAACAGATCGCGGCCCTTGCGCCGCTGGTACAACGCCCGCAGCTTTGTGCCCATCAGTTCGTCGAGCTGATACGTCTTGATCCGGGCTTGAGCCGTGAACCATGGGTTGGCAACCTCCAATTGCCTCGATTGCAGGTCCAGCACCGTGAAATGTTCACGGGTGTTGATCTCGATCTTGAGCCGCAGCGGTCGCACGGGCGGAATTTCAGACTCGAACCGGTAAATCAATGAGAAACCGCCCTGAGCGCGGCCGCGGTTTGGCTTACCGAGCCACGGATCAAGCCTGGCGCGGATCGCATCAATCAGTGGTCCCGCCGGGCCGGCTTTTGTCCGCACCAGGTCGATGTCTTCGGAGTAGCGAACGGCCGGCAGAATGAAGAGTTTGTTCAAGGCCGTGCCGCCGCGCAGGGCGATCTGGGCGGATAAGTCAGCGTCGGCGAACAGTTCCACGGCGGCGCGCGACAGCACGAGGTCCTGTTCCACCTGTGCATCGTCCGGCCAGGGCGCGACGGCCCGCCACGCGGTGATGTTGGCCTGCGGAATCATGCCTCGATCTCCACCGGAGCGTTGATCCAGAGGCGCCACCGCTGGTTTTCGCGGGCTTTCTCAATCGGCTGGTCGGGTCTGAGCGGCTGGAATCGCTCGATGCGTCTCTGGCCCCAGTGATGAACCGCTTGGGATAGGTTGCGACGCCGTACCAGGTCGAAGATGTACCCCAAACGCTGGGCGTTGGGGATGTCATGGACCACCCCCAATGCCGCGGCCAGACGTTTCGGCTCCAGCGAGCCAGCCAATTCGGAAATCACCGAAGCCACGTGATCCAGATGCCCGGCCGCTTTGGCAAACCGCACGAGGTCCACGACCGTCGTTTCGGCTGTGGAGACACGCATCGCCCCTGTGGGGGTCTTCATCGCCAGAACCGCCGCCCGGGCGACATACTTGCTGGCATAAAATGTGATCCGTGTGCGGCCGGCCATGACCGGGCGCACCGACCGGTCTGTCAGCACTTGGAATACCTGCGGCTGCTGGTGCGATACGCCGTGCAGCGCTGCGGCGCTGAGTAGACCGACGTAGTAAGGAATCTTCATCGCGGCCATCAGGTCATGGATAAACCAGGCAACCGGCGGCGCGCCCGCCGCGCGGTACTCCAACGGAACGAGGACATAGAAATATTCCTTCGGCTGGATGAGCCGGCCGCTCTTGACCGCCCGCTGGAGCGCCTTGCCGACGGCCTGGGCCGATAGCCCGCTGGAGCCGAGGGCTTCAGCGCGCAGGAACGAATACCTCCCGCGTGTTTGCAGGGCGTCGATCCAGTATTCCAGCGATGCGGCGGGCATGGATTGCCTCAAATATCGTTCTGCATAAACAGATAGCCAATGTCCGTTTACGCAGACTAATATATCAGCGTTCCCGGTCCGGGACAATAACACTCCCTCGCCTCGGCGATCAATCTGGTGGTCTTTATTGAACGGATTGCCGATGCTCCAGGCAGGGTGGTATCCCAGTTCGTGGAGATGGCTAAATCCGATAGCGAGAAACCGCTGAAAGGAACACCCAAAGGCTTGTCGGCGGGCATTATCTACTTCGTTGCCACGGATGTCCGCGTTGCCAACTCTTCCGTGTATTCCCCAATGCGGCAGTACAGATTCACCAGTCGCATTTGCTCCACAGTCTGGCATCGCGTCATCATAATTCTTGGTGAACCGACCACGATGGCCAGACATTTGGCCCGTGAAATCGCCACGTTCAGGCGGTTACGGTGCAGTAGGAATTCCGCACCTCGGGGCGCATCCTCCAAGGACGAACAGCACATGGAAACGATTACCACCGGGGCTTCTTGGCCCTGGAAGCGATCCACACTGCCAACGCGGGCGGAGGGGCCAAGCCGTTTTTTAAGCCGTTGCACCTGCATGTTGTATGGCGCGACAAATAGGATGTCGTCCTGCAACCTCAACCGCCGCCTTTGGCCATCATCTTCGAACTGGGTCGACAGTAACTCGCCAACAATGGCGGCGATGACCTCGACCTCTTCATCGCTGCACTGGGTGTTCCCTACATGTTCAACGGGCACATAAAGCAAACCCGTTCCCCTCTTGACGTGCTTGGCGCCGGGTACGGGCAAAATGCGGCGTCTCGACGTGCTGGGGTGCGCTTCCAGCCGGCCTTCGTATACGGCGTCTGAAATAAACCGGCACACTTCTGGGTGCAGCCGCCGTGTAACGTTTAGAAACACCCCGAATTCTGGCGGTATCGTCTGCCGGCCGTTGAGCAGGTATTCCAGGCCCGACTGGCCGCTTTCCCCCGGATGCGATCCTTGAATCGGCTGGGATAACTGCATCTGATCACCTACCAGCAGCAGGTTTTCGGTGGCCAAACCGACCCCAACCACGTTAGCCAGGCAGAATTGCCCAGCCTCATCTACGAACAGGTAATCCAATGACTTGGCCAGTTCTGGCCGCACGAATACCCAGGCCGTGCCGCCGACAACCACACCGCCGCTGGCCAATTCCGCCGCGGCCGCATCAGCTTCGATCCGCTGGATATGCCCGGCCTGTAGGAGCGGTTCATCGCTATCTCCACCCACCTTCACCAACCGCGCGGCAATGTGGCGGGACGTACACGCCTCATGAACGGCTTTGAGAGCGTTGAGTATGGCCTTATGGCTCGTGGCGGTGATACCGACTCGCTTAGGAGACTCCGCAAAATAACTTGAACAAATTGCCACGGGATGTTAGATTGAATGCATGGTTCGTGAAGCAGGATATCGGGAGCGGTTGTTGGCGTTGTTGCCGCACCTCAATGAGCGGCA
>JAKBMM010000066.1 GCA_021831565.1 Planctomycetota bacterium | reverse complement strand
TCCATGGGACGGAGAACATCAGCGCAAAATCCAGACACATGATGTGCCTGAATAGCGGATCATTTGGCCGGAACCGCTTCAGAAGGAAGAAAGACACGCGTTCTCTCCTTTCGACGGATCCGAATAGATGGTTAGGCGTGGGGATGGCGGGCTGGTTCATCAATCGCGTGGCCAGCCGAGCCACAATCGGTTCGATGGGAATTTTCGCCAGCGTGTGCTACGTCGGTATAAGAGTCGGTACAGTGATTTTGGACCGACGCTGGCGGCAGAGAAGTTGGCGGAAGACAATATGGTGGTGGCCGATGAGACCTTACGGGGCTGGCTGATAATCGAAGGGCTGTGGCAGGGCCGCAGTCATGGGGAACGCCATCGGGCACGGCGCGAACGGAGGGCCTGTTTCGGGCAGATGATCCAGGCGGATGCCAGCCATCATGCCTGGTTGGAAGATCGGTGCCATGAACCGATCGTGCTGGTGGCGATGATTGATGACGCCACCAGCTGCGCCTCGGCTCGCTTTTACAGTGGAGAGACCACGGCGGCATATATGGATCTGCTGGGTCGGTATGTGCGCGTTCATGGGCGGACTCTCCTCCCTCCAGCGGCCAAGCAATATCTTCGCATGGCCAACGGACTGCTTCTCAAAACCCGCCGCGCCACGCCCGCGCCAAGGGGGACATTTTAACTTTGGTTAAGTAGCGGACATTTTAACTTTGGTTTGACAGCAGCTTCCGGCGGCCTATCCGAAGGATCCGGCCGATTGTATGATCGGGGCTACAGCGCAGGCCGAGGGTATTGCCTTGATCCCGACGGACCCGGCGATTCGACGGTCGAAGACCGTTCGCACGATCTGGTGATCCTCCTTCGAGAGACTACCGGTGCGGGCCGGGGCCGAATCGCGATGGAACAGTGGTTTGCCGTGACGAATCTCCTTTTTTTCGCACCGCGGCGACGGTGCAGGCCATGAACACGAAAATCAATGCAAAGGATTGGCGAATGCGGACCGCAAGAATGGCGATAGGCGAAAACAAGCCGACCCGCGCGAAATCTTCGCCCCCGTCCAGGGACCGCGTGAAAGGTTCCGCCAGAACCGAAAAGTTGAATAAAAAATCCAAAACCGTGGCCGCCGAGAATCAGCCGCCATGTCTACTCACAATCAATGCCGGCTCGTCGAGCATCAAATTTTCTATATATGAGATTGGTGAACCGCGGCGCCGCCTGCTGGATGGAAAGATCGATCGCATCGGTCTGGCGGGCACGACTTTTACCCGCAACGACCCGCACGGAAAGCCGCGGCCCGGTCGCCGTATCCATGCGACCGGGCACGGCGCGGCAGTCGACTTTCTTTTGGCATGGCTTGAGTCGCAGGCCGCCTTCGCTTCCCTCAAGGCCGTGGGACACCGCGTGGTCCACGGCATGAAACATTCCAGGCCGCAGCGGGTCACGCCCGGGCTGCTCGCCGAATTGCATCGCATCACCCCCTACGACCCGGATCACCTGCCGCGCGAGATCCAACTCATCCAGGCATTCCGCAAACGTCATCCGAAATTGCCCCAGGTCGCCTGCTTTGACACGGCGTTTCACCGCACCATGCCGCCCGTGGCCAAATTGCTGGCCATTCCCCGGCGTTATGCGGCCAAGGGAGTCCAGCGCTACGGATTCCACGGCTTGTCCTACGCCTATTTGATGGAAGAACTCGCACGACTCGGCGACCCGGCGGCGAATAAGGGCCGCGTGATCCTCGCCCATCTCGGCAATGGCGCCAGCCTGGCAGCCGTGCGCGATGGCAAAAGCATCGACACCAGCATGGGCTTTACGCCCGCGGCCGGACTAATGATGAGCACCCGCGCCGGCGATCTGGACCCGGGACTCGTCTGCTACCTGGCGCGTAGGGAGGGCATGACCGCAACGCAATTTCAGAAAATGGTGAACCACGAGTCCGGGCTGCTTGGCGTTTCGGCCACCAGTTCCGACGTGCGCGACCTGCTGGCGAAAGAATCGACGGATAGCCGCGCCGCCCAGGCCATCGAACTATTCTGCTATCAGGCGACAAAATGGATCGGCTCCTTCGCCGCCGCGCTGGGCGGTTTGGACACGCTGGTCTTCGCCGGCGGCATCGGCGAAAACGCGCCGGTCATCCGCCGACGCATCTGCCGTGGATTGCGGTTCCTCGGCATTACAATAAACTTGGCGCTCAATGCCAAAAATGCCCCCTTGATTTCAATGCCCGGCGGGCCCGTCGCCGTGCGTGTCATTCGTACCGATGAGGAAATCATGATCGCGCGCAGCGTCATCCGCCTCCTGAACCTCAAACCTGAGAGGACACGATCCTCAACATCATGAAGAAGGAGACTACAAGATGAATACCGCCGAACTTACGAAGACCGCCCGGATGCTCATGGCCCCCGGTAAGGGTCTGCTGGCCATGGATGAGAGCAATCCCACCTGCAACCGGCGTTTTGCCGCTCTTAATATTCCACAGACCCCGGAGATGCGCAGAATATACCGGGAGTTGATCGTGACCACGCCCGGCCTCGGCGATTCTATAAGCGGGGCAATCCTGTTTGATGAGACGATCCGCCAGAAAATAAGTAATGGCGCCCCCTTCGCGGATGCTCTTCACCAGGCCGGCATCATCCCCGGCATCAAGGTGGATCTGGGAACCGGGGAGCTGGCTGGTTTCCCCGGCGAAAAGATCACGCAAGGGCTGGACGGCTTGACGGAACGCGTTCGGGAATATTCCCGGATGGGCGCCCGTTTCGCCAAATGGCGCGCCGTCCTTGCCATTGCCGACGGTATTCCCACCCCGGGCGGTATGGATGCCAACGCCCACGCGCTGGCGCGCTATGCCGCGGTATGCCAGGATGCGGGACTCGTTCCGATTGTCGAACCGGAAGTGCTCATGGACGGAAATCATTCCCTGGAGCACTGCCGGGAAGTCACGGAGCAAGTCCTGCGCACCGTTTTCCATCAGCTTCATGCCCAGCGTGTGCGGCTGGAAGGTCTGATCCTGAAACCCAATATGGTGCTCGCCGGCGCCAACTGTTCCGAACAGCCAGACGTGGATCAAGTCGCGGACGCTACCGTGACGTGCCTGTTACGAGCCGTTCCCGCCGCCGTGCCGGGGGTGGCGTTTTTGTCGGGCGGCCAGCCGGCGGAACCGGCCTCGGCGCGTTTGAATGCGATGAATGTCCGATGGGCCCCCCGAATGCCCTGGGCGCTGACCTTCTCATTCTCCCGGGCGATCCAGCAGCCGGCTTTGGAAATCTGGTCGGGCCGGGCGGCCAAGGGGAACGCGGCGCGGCAGGCGCTGCTGCACCGGGCACGGTGCAATAGTGCGGCCCGGCAAGGCCGGTACAGTCTGGATATGGAAAGGTCCGTGTGCTAGCCCAACCTTCGCACTTTGGCGATGGCAGCGGCAATTCTGCGCCGCCAGGGCCGTTTTTTCTTAAAAGTCGGCACTACGAGCCCCGGCTTTCCGGGTTTCCATGGTCACCTCTCCGTCGGGGCGGCCGCGCAGCTTCGGCGGCGGCTGTGGCGGTAGTGCCAACCCCAACTCCCGCAGGAGCGGTTGTTGCTGCGCTTCCGGCTCGACATAACGCCATAATGCCGACACCGCCGCAGTTGCATCGCGGATACCCGCAGATGCCGCGTATCCGCTTCCTTTGGTGTGATCGCCTGTTCTTCGGTAAACAGCCGCATCTCTTCGGTCGCCCGGCGCCGCTCGTCAAACACCGCCACGCTCTTGCGCCAACGATCCTCTTGTCCGGCGTTGAGCTCTCCCAGATGCAACAACTGCCGCTGCGACACCTGGCCCGCACCGCTACGACGATTCTCCACCACGCTGTAATACGCGTGCCACTTGCCATTCTTTTTACGCTTCTTGCAACGAACAAACATGTCTACCACTTTACCCAGCCTGTCAAGGGGGTAGGTCGGCACTACACGGGTTTTGGAAAAAGGACAAGAATTACCGGCCCGCACGGCACGCCGTCGCCACCCGCCACCCCGCCAACGGCCGGCCGCGCGCTAAATTCGCAAAAAAGTGCGAAGGTTGGGTTAGCTGTTTTTTTCATTGGCTTCGTGGCTGGAGTCGTGCCACGTGCCTTCGCCGATAATGAGTTTGGCCGCTTCTTTTGGCCCCCACATACCCCGGGCATACGGATGTACCGGCACTGCATTGCCCAAAATGGGATCCACAATGCGCCAGGCTTGTTCCACCTGATCTTCACGGGCGAAAAATTCGGATGCGCCCCGGGCCGCATCCAACAGCAGGCGTTCATAAGCTTCCATTTCGTCCTTGGGATGGCGCTGGGCGATGAGTTCCACATCAGTTCCGGCCATGGGCTCGCCGACTTTTTTAACGCGCGTCCCCAAGGCCAGCACCACCTGCGGGCTTAGCCGAAAACGGACGTAGTTGGGGTGGCCGCCGGAACTGCGGCCAAAAACCTGTTGTGGAGGATTTTTGAACTCCACGAGAATTTCGGTACAGGAAATCGGCAGGCACTTGCCGGCACGAAGGTAAAAGGGAACACCCGCCCACCGCCAGGAGTCAATCCAAAGCCGCACGGCCGCGAAAGTTTCCACGTTCGACTGTTTGGCCACGCCGGGTTCGTTGCGATAGCCGTCAAATTGCCCGCGTACCACATCCGCCGGAGTCAGCGTGCGAACCATGGAAAGCACTTTGGCTCGCTCGTCGCGCAAGGGTTCGCCTTCGCCGGCGGGCGCTTCCATGGCTAAACAGGCCACCAGTTGCAGCGTATGGTTCTCCAGGACATCACGAATGGCCCCGGCCTCTTCATAAAATGTTCCGCGGCCCTGCACGCCAAAATCCTCGGCCATGGTAATTTGCACCGATGAAATATAATTGCGGTTCCATACCGGTTCCCAGATGGTATTGGCAAATCGGGAATACAGCAGGCTTTGCACCGCCTCTTTGCCCAGGTAATGATCAATGCGAAAAATCGCATCTTCCGAAAAATAGCGGCTGAGTGTGGCATTGAGTTTCCTGGCGGATTTAAGATCCCGGCCAAACGGTTTTTCGGCAATAATTCTTGCCCCTTTGTTGCACTGCGATTGAGCCAATCCCTCAGCCACTTTGCCAAACAAGCTCGGCGGTATGGCCAGATAATGCAGCGGATGCGCAGCACCACCAAGAGTCTGGCGAAGCTGCGTAAACGTAGCGGGATCCAGGTAATCACCATCCACGTATTGGAGCAGTGCGCAGAGCTTCTTAAGCGCCGGCGCGTTAATCCCCCCACCGTGCTCCTGTAGACTGGCCTTGGCCCGAGCCTTGAACTGTGCCAAATCCCAACCGGCCTTGGCCACACCAATCACCGGCATATCCAGATGACCATGACGGATCATGGATTGCAGCGACGGGAATATCTTTTTATAGGCCAAGTCGCCGGTGGCCCCGAAAAATACCAGCGCATCCGAAGGTTCATTCACACGATTTTTCCTGTTGTTCGGCGGGCGCTGCCGCGTCGGTGCGTTTAAGATTTCTCCGCTGCTTTTTCCAAGTGGCCGCCGAATTCAAAACGCATCGCCGAAAGCAGTCGATCGGTGAATTCCGCCTGGCCACGCGAACTGAAGCGTTCATATAGCGCCGCACTGAGTACGGGAACGGGAACTGCCTCATCCATGGCGGCGGTAATGGTCCACCGGCCTTCACCAGAATCGGACACCCGTCCCTGAAACTCGTCCATATCCGGATTTTTCACCAAGGCAATGGCGGTCAGGTCCAACAACCACGACCCGATCACCGAACCGCGCCGCCATACTTCGGCGACATTGGCAATATTCAGATCATATTGATAATACTCCGGCGTGCGCAGTGGCGTGGTTTCCGCATCGTCGGCGGACTGTTTCCGCATGCCGATATCGGCATGTTTGAGAATGTTAAGTCCCTCGGCATAGGCCGCCATCAGGCCATATTCAATACCATTATGCACCATTTTGACAAAATGCCCCGCCCCATGCGGTCCGCAATGCAGGTAGCCGTTTTCGGCGGTGCTTGGCGGCATTTTTTCACGACCGGGCGTGCGCGGCGCGGTCTTGATGCCAGGAGCCAACGTCGCTAAAATCGGATCCAGTTGCTGCACTACGGTCGCTTCGCCACCCACCATCAGGCAATAGCCCCGCTGGGCGCCCCACACGCCGCCGGAGGTGCCGATATCCACGTAATGCAGGCCGCTTTCCTTTAACTTTTTAGCCCGACGAATGTCATCGTGATAATAGGAATTCCCGCCGTCAATGACAATGTCGCCCGATTCCAGCAGTGGCGTGAGCTTTTCGAGCGTCGCATCCACCGCGCCGGCGGGAACCATCATCCATATTGCCCGCGGCTTGGGTAGTTTTTTAACCAAATCTTTCAACGATGTGCCGCCCACCGCACCCTTGGACGCCAAGGCCTTTACATTTTTCTGATTCATATCAAACACCACGCAATGGTGCCCGCCATGCATGAGCCGCTCCACCATATTCGCGCCCATGCGCCCAAGTCCGATCATACCGATGTCCATAATTAAGCTCCTTATTTTTAAGTGTCCACTATAAAGCCTTCGGGACCGGGTTGGGCCGCCATCGTCCCATCCCCTGTCCCCCAAGTCCTGGCTCCTCAAAGAACATACTTTTCCACCGCCATGGCAAAACCTTCTTCTTCATTGGATGCGGTTACGTGTCGGGCGGCCCGCTGCACCTGCGCGTCCGCGTTGCCCATGGCGATGCTCAGACCGCTTAGGGCAAACATCAGCACATCGTTGGGCATATCACCGATGGTGGCAATTTTCGCCGGCGGAATATCAAATTCTTTTGATAACCGGCGCACCACCCCACCCTTGTTGGCGTCCGGATGGGTGACATCCAGATAATACGGCTGCGAGCGGGCGGCGGATACATGATCGCCAAGCTCATGGCGAACATCCGCCTCCGCCCGGGCCACCGCGGCCAGGTCATCACTGACGCCCACAATTTTCACCACATGATTCAGCAGCTTGTCAAAATTGGCCACCACTTTGGGCTTGAATTTCACCGTCCGGGTTTCGCGATCCACATGCGGGCCGTTTTTTTTCAACACAAACCAGTCCTTCCCGCGATACACCCACACATCAAGGTGATGGGCCTGAATGGCCGGGATGACTTTTCCGGCCACCACCGCCGGCAGAACCTTTTGATCCATGATGGTTAAATCCGGCCGGACAAAAAGCCCGCCATTGAAGGCCGATATAGGCGTGGTAATTTTCAGTGTCCGAATCAACATGGACATGCCGCGCGGCGGGCGACCGCTGGTGATGGCAAACTTAATTCCGGCAACATTTAATTTTTGCACCGCGCGGCGGGCCCGGGCGGTAAGCACTTTGTCTTTGGTGACCAGGGTGCCATCCACATCCGCAATTAACAATCGCACCGGTTTGGATTTCAGAGACTGGCGTATGCTCATGGCGTCGAATCCTTTCCAACAGACACACCTCATTATAACGTGGTTCGGGATAAGGAATATTTTGTGTGCCGTTCCAAATGGGTATAATGTCGCAGTACCCGGTCTGGATGGTGCGGTGGCGGGCTGGTCGCAGCATAACAAAAGGAGCTTAATCATGATGAATGGCTGGATGGCCGGAGGGATGTGGATGTGGATGGCAATCGGCGTACTGGTGCTGGTTGTGCTGGTGATCGTGATTATCAAGTTGCTCAAGAAATGATCATGCGTTCACCATCCGCGTGTTAAGTGAACTGCCAAGGATGAAAGAGGGTAGTTAAACCATGACCACCGAGATGATAAAAGCGGATAATCAAGCAGATAACATCGCCCGGCAAAATTGCTCCGCCCCCGGCGGACCGGGAATAACGCCGCGCTGGACTTCCAGCGCTAAAACCGGCGTTGGCGCCGCGCTGGGCAACGACAGCCACGTGTGGTTTACACTTAGCCACGGAATCGTCAACGAGGTGTACTACTCGCACATTGATAAAGCCTGCATCCGCGATATGGGTTTGATTGTCACGGACGGGAAGGATTTTTTCTCGGAGGAAAAACGCAGTACCGAATCCGTCATCCATTGGATGGCCGAGGGGGTGCCGGCGTTCGGGCTGGTTAATACGTGTACGGCGGGGCGCTACCGCATTGAAAAACAGATCATCACCGACCCCCACCGGGATACGCTGCTGCAACACATCCATTTTACCGCCCTGCAAGGGGCATTATCCGATTATCGCCTTTATGTTCTGCTGGCCCCGCATTTAAACAACCGTGGCAGCGGCAATACCGCCTGGGTGGAGGAATTTGAAGGCATGCCGACGCTTTTTGCGCAGCGGAAGGGCGCCGCCCTGGCGCTGGCGTGTTCCGCGGCATGGCTCAAGGAATCGGTCGGTTACGTGGGTTCATCCGATGGATGGCGGGATATTGAAGCGCACAAACAAATGACTTGGCAATACACCCGGGCTGAAAATGGCAATGTGGCCATGGTGGCCGAAATTGACCTGACAATGTCGCATGGGGGGTTTGTGCTGGCGCTGGGTTTTGGCGATAGCCCGGAAAGAGCCGCCCGAACTGCCCGAGCCAGCCTGCGCGACGGTTTTAACAAGGTCAAGCATGATTATGTCCATGGCTGGCAGGAATGGATCAAGACGCACGCACCGCCGTTCAAGAGCGAAGCTACCGCGGGTGATCTTTCGGCGGTAAGCTTAGCGGTTTTGCGGATGCATGAATCCAAAACCATGGCCGGCGGTTTCATTGCCAGTCTTTCGATTCCGTGGGGATTCAGCAAGGGAGATGATGATTTAAGCGGCTACCATCTGGTTTGGTCGCGGGACATGGTGGAAGCGGCGGGCGGGTTGCTGGCCGCCGGTGCGCATGAGGACGTGCGCCGGGCGCTGAGCTATTTGCAGGCTACGCAGCAAACGAATGGGCATTGGCCGCAGAACATGTGGGCGGATGGCACACCGTATTGGACCGGCATTCAGATGGATGAAACGGCGTTGCCTGTTCTTCTGGTGGATCTGGCCCATCGACACAACGCTTTAGCCGAGGGCGCTATGGCCCGCTTTTGGCCGATGGTGCGACAGGCTGCGGGCTATTTGGCTCGCAACGGCCCGGTAAGTCCGCAGGATCGCTGGGAGGAAGACCCCGGCTATACGCCGTTTACCGTGGCTGTGGAAATCGCGGCCCTTCTGGCGGCGGCGGATATGGCGGATTTGAATCATGAAGGTACCATTGCGACTTATCTGCGCCAGACCGCGGATGTGTGGCATGCCTCCATCGATCGCTGGATGTACGTGTCCGGTACGGACTGGTGCCGCAAGTACAAGGTGGGAGGCTATTACGTGCGGATTGCCCCGGAGGGGATTGCTCTCGGCGAGTCGCGTTTCCGGGGAAGTGTGCGCGTCAAGAATGTTGCCAGTACCGACGACACCCGCAAGGCCGGCCACTTGATAAGCCCGGATGCTTTGGCGCTGGTGCGTTTTGGTTTGCGATCAGGTGACGACCCGCGCATTGCCGACACAGCCAAAATCATCGACGCATTGCTCAAGGTGGAAACCCCCGCCGGTCCCACGTGGCATCGCTACAACGATGACGGCTATGGCGAACATGAGGACGGCTCACCGTTTGATGGAACTGGGATTGGTCGCGGCTGGCCGCTGCTTACCGGCGAGCGGGCCCATTGCGAACTTGCGGCGGGCCGGGTGGAAGCAGCTCGGCAATTGCTGACTGCGATGGAATCTTTTGCCAACAAAAGCGGCTTTATCTCCGAGCAAGTCTGGGATTCCCCAGATATGCCTAAGCGCGAGCTGTATTTTGGTCGGCCTTCCGGTTCGGCCATGCCGCTGGTTTGGGCTCATGCGGAATACCTGAAGCTGCGCCGTTCATTGGTTGATGGGTGTGTTTTCGACATGCCGCCGCAAACCGTCCGGCGTTACCTCACCGACAAAACCATATCCCCGCGTATGATCTGGCGGTTTAACCATAAGCTGCGAGTCATGCCGGCCGGAAAGCTGCTGCGTATAGAAACAATGGCCCCGGCTGTGATTCACTGGACGGCCGACGATTGGGATACCGTACATGATGTAAAAACCCATAGTCCCGGGCTGCCGGTTCATTTAGCGGATTTGCCAACCGGAGAGATGGCCGAAGGCCGGCAGGTTCAATTTACATTTTATTGGCCGGACGCGGATCGTTGGGAGGGTACGAACTTTGTTGTTCAGATTAGCTCACCCTGCAGTGATGGCCCGGCGCAGAAGGGGACGCCTTGATGGCCCAGACGCGAAAAGGTGACATCCACCTTTTCCATCATGCCGCCAAGCCCCCATCCCCCTGGGACGAAGCGGCAAATGCCAATGGTTGGGCATCAGGCAAAACGCAAATACCTCCACCGCAGCACGCTCTTGGGTCGCCACCAGCATGTTAGTGAACGCCAGGTAGTCGCCCGGCTTGCGGAAAGCACGCCTGAGCCCATTCCCGCGGTTGAGTACATGATACATCACGCCGCCCAAATCGACCCATGCGGTTCTCGGCGTAAACCAAATAGCCTATTTCCAGCCTCGCCAAATGTCAATAAAGGTGGATGTCACCTTTTCGTCTCCGTATCGTACGTTCCATGCGGGCCGAAAATTATTTTTGAGATTTTTCTTGACAAACGTCCGAGAACGGTCTACAGTATGTTTATAGGTTAGAGATGTTAAGAGAGCTTGACCTTTCTTTGTGTCCGCGGTGTTTGCGGGCCATTGCTTCGATTCTCTTTATCGTCACAGGGGTAGTGTTATGAGTAAGTGTTTCTATTTCAGCATGGGCGCGGCCTTGGCCGCGGGGTTGGCCTCGGCTGGCTTGGCCCAGGCGAGTATGCTCTCACCGACAGTTGAGATCGCGGTCAACGGCGGAAGTTTTATTCCAATAACCAACCAGTCCGGTACATCGGGTCAGTTCGCTAATTCCGGCGGTTATACTCTCAGCACCAGCGGTCTTAGCTGGTCGAGTATTAACGCCTTGGCCACCAATAGCACCAGTAGCGACAAGGCTAATCTGCAACTCACAATCGACAACCTCGCCGAAAATTCCACCGGCACGGTCACGTATGAAATTCAGGTGACCGACACCGGCTTTACTTTCACGGGGTCTACGGTCTATCTGGAAACTTCCGGCGTACTGGACACCACCACAACCACCCAGAGTGATTTGGTTGCAATGAAATCGGGCGCCGCCAGCGGCACCAGTCCTTACACTTATGCCGACAGTCTCAGCCCGACTAATTCGCCGATCTCCACGAACGCCAGCACCAATACGCAGTCGTATACATTCCGCAGCTCGCAAACCCCTGTGAGTGTCGTCACTCCTTATTCCCTGTCCACGGAATTCAGCGGGAATATGGGGGCCGGCGATATCTTCGGAACGTTGGGGGGATCGACAATTATCAGCACCACCCCGATTCCCGAACCGGCTACCCTTAGCCTGCTGGCCGTCGGCGGCCTGGGCATACTGATTCGTCGCAGAAAATCAGCCTGAATGAATCTGACTGGTCGTAACAGCGCTATAGCCTTAGCCGGCCGTCGGTTGGTCCCAAGGGGCAAGGCGGGAAGGTAGACAAGATCCCCCGCAGGGGGGCATTTTTAGGAAAAGGAGTATTACATGCGTAGGTTCAAGTTTCCACACATTGTTACATTCCTCACCGCCTTGGCGCTGGTTCTCGGCGCCGGGACGATGGCTCTGGCCCAACACCCTCCGGGGCCGCCACCGCACCATCGCGTTTGGCCTAAGGGCAGTATCATCGGCAGAGTGGTGAACTTGCGAGGAAAAC
>JAKBMM010000065.1 GCA_021831565.1 Planctomycetota bacterium | reverse complement strand
TTGGACATTCGTAACTTCCTCGCTTTCCAGTACGAAAAGCGTCAAGCCTACGAACTCCTTGCATCGTCCTTAAAGTGGCCGGTTTTCACCTGCCCGCAAGTGGCCGGTTTTGCCCGCCCGCTGACACATCATCGATCAGATGCCGGCCCCGCCCCCGAACGATAAAGCTCAGCAGCACCACATCCAGGGTGTGCAGTTCAATGGTCCGATTGAGGTAATGCGGAAAATATTCCACGGCCAAACCAAACATCCGCAGTGCGGGAAGACCTTGTTTGGTGATCCGCCGTACCGCCGGATCCGATTTGGCCATGGTCATCGCGCTAATCCCGTCCTGACGATTGCGCAATATAGTCCAAGATTATTAGAATTTCCAGGCTATTATTGGTGTAGGTAATGGAGAGCACCGGATGAAAATCCGGCGGTTGAGCCACTGATGTTCGCTAACGCAAGGAGTTTTAATGAATACCACACTTGCCCCTCCACAGGTTGCCTCTTACCAGCAAAATGGTTTCGTGGCGCACCGCGGATTTCTAACCACCGATGAGGTCGCTGAACTCAAGGCGGCGGTACTGCAGTGTGTCGCCGAAATGGGCCGGAAAAAGGTTGCCGGCGGCGGAAGGGATATGCAGGAAGAAGAGAATTATTACGACAAGGTTTTCACCCAGCGGCTGAACCTCTGGCGGATCAATCCCATCGTAAAACGTTACATGCTCAACCCTGATCTTGGCCGCATGCTTTGCCAACTGGAAGGTATCGACGGCATGCGGGTCTGGCACGACCAAACGCTGATTAAGGAGCCGTTTGGCAATCCGACCGCGTGGCATCTGGATAATCCAAACTGGTCATTTTATTCGCGCCATTCCATCTCCATCTGGATCGCGTTGGAAGAAGCCACGCTGGAAAATGGTTGCATGTGGTTCGTGCCCGGCTCGCATAAATTAGCCAGATACGACAACGTCGGCATCGGCACGAATCTGGCCGATCTGTTTAAGGTTTATCCCGAGATGGCCAAGATCGATACCGTGTCCGTCCCCATGAAACCAGGTGATTGCAGTTTTCACAATGGCTTATGCGCCCATGGCGCCGGCGCGAACATGACCCGCAAACGCCGCATGGCCATGACCTGCGCTTATATGCCCGTGGGCAGCACGTTCAATGGGCAACAAAACATCCTGCCCGATGTCTACTTTAAGTCGCTTCATAAGGGCGATGTGCTGGCGAATGACGATTGGAACCCGATCGTATGACTCCCATGACTACCCGCGAACGGTTCCATGCGGTGATGAATTTTCAACTCTTTGACCGCCTTCCGCTGTTGGAATGGGCGGTTTGGTGGAACCAAACCATCGACCGCTGGCATTCCGAGGAATTGCCCGCGAACCTTACCGACCGCTATGACCTCTACCGCCATTTCGGGTTGGATATTTATTGGCAGGATTGGTTACCGGTGCGGCGAACAACATGTCCGAACCCCGCCGCGCACGGCGCGGGGATTATTACTTCCATGGATGATTACGAGCGCATCCGCCCGCATCTTTACCCCCCTGTCGAAGAACTTGCCAAACGCTGGCCAAACTGGACCCAGTGGGCCGGGCGCCAGCAACAAGGCGAAGTGGTTCTCTGGTTCACGCTGGAAGGTTTCTTCTGGTTTCCACGGACGCTGCTGGGCATTGAACCGCACCTGTACGCTTTTTACGACCAGCCTGAATTGATGCACCGCATTAATTCGGATCTGGCCGCCTGGCATGTGCGGATCATTGAAAAAATCTGTTCTCTTTGTACGCCCGATTTTATGACGTTCGCCGAAGACCTCAGCTACAACAACGGCCCGATGCTTTCTCGGGAACAATTTGATACTTTTTTGAAGCCTTACTATGCGCAAGTGGTCCCCTTGCTGAAACAGTTCGGCGTTATTCCCCTGGTCGATTCCGATGGCGATATCACCATCGCGGCGCCGTGGTTCGAAGAGGTGGGAATCGAAGGAATTCTGCCGCTCGAACGCCAGGCGGGTGTGGACATCGTGAAACTGCGCATCACGCATCCACGCATGAAATTCATAGGACATTTCGACAAAATGACCATGAACCGTGGCGAAGCCGCGATGCGGGCCGAGTTTGAACGTTTGCTGCCGACCGCGGTCCAAGGGGGGCTGCTTATCAGTTGTGACCATCAAACCCCGCCCGGCGTTTCCTACCGGGAATATCAGCATTATTTGAAATTATTCCGCCACTACGCCGCGGAAGCGGGCCGTATGAGTACAGGTTTAACCGGCACACGAAAAGGTGACATCCACCTTTATTGACATTCGGCGAGGCTGGAAATAGGCTATTGGTCTATGCCGAGAACCGCACGGGCCGCTTTGGGCGGCGTGATATATCATGTGCTCAACCGCGGGAATGGGCGGAGGCGCGTTTTCCGCAAGCCGGGCGACTACCTGGCGTTCACCAACCTGCTGGTGGCGGGCCAAGAGCGTGCCGCGGTGGAGGTATTTGCATTTTGCCTGATGCCCAACCATTGGCATTTGCTAATTCGTCCCAAGAGGGATGGGGACTTGGCGGCCTATATGTCTTGGGTTACCAACACGCACGTGAAACGGTATCGGGTCCATTACCCTTCTACGAGTGGGCACCTATATCAGGGGCGATACAAGAGCTTTGCGGTTCAGGAAACGAGGTATTTCGTGACGTTGGCGCGGTACATAGAGGCCAATCCGGTGCGGGCCAGGCTGGTACCGAGAGCCGAGGCGTGGCCGTGGTCGAGTTTAGGCTGCCAGGGGCAACTCGGACGGAGGCTGTTAAGCCCGTGGCCGGTCGACCGGCCGGCGTCATGGCGGGCGTTGGTCAACGAGCCGGTGCCAGCGGCTCAGCGGGCTCAGGTGGCCGAGAGTCTCAAGCGTGGCTCCCCATTGGGCGACGCGGCATGGGTAAAGAGGATGGCGGAAAAACTGGGAGTGGAATATACATTACGGCCCCGTGGCCGGCCCCGGAAAGCCGCTGCCGAAGAGCCTGCATGATGGAAAAGGTGGATGTCACCTTTTTGCGGGTCAATGAATGGTATATACTGGCGGCATGACCACTCCACACCCGCGAAAATCCGTGTCGTCCCCAGCGGCCGCCCACGCCGCGCGGATGGCGCCGCGCATTGAAAACCGCCGGGCCTATCACGATTATCACATCGTGGAGAAATGGGAGGCGGGCATCGCTCTGGTCGGCAGCGAGGTGAAAAGCGCCCGCGGGGGACGGGTACAACTGGCCGGCGCTTTTGCCATGATCCGCAACGGACGGGCGGTTTTGCTCGGTTGTCACATCGAAGAATACGAGCAGGCCAACCGGTTGAATCACGATCCGACGCGCACCCGAACGCTGCTCCTGCACAAACGCGAAATCCGCCGGATCCAACAGCATCTTGGCAAGCAACCCGGAAGCACCTTGATTCCATTGGAAATCTATTTTAAGCGGGGCTACGCCAAGGTGCTCCTGGCGCTGGCGATCGGCAAGGCGAAATTCGATAAGAGGCAGGCCATTAAAGAACGCGACGCGCAGCGGCAGATCCAGCGGGCGCTGCGGCGCCGATGAAACGGCCAACCGTCCGGCCTTGCGATCATCTGCCCCACTCTGAACCGCGCGCCCGGTTTTCCGGAAGGATTCCATACAACCCGTGGCGGAGGATGTACGCTTCCACGGCGGGGGGAGTCAGATGGCGAATCGACAAGCCCGCCCGCACGCGGTTGCGAATCATGGTGGACGATATTTCCAGGCGTGGCGTCGCCAGCAGGCCGCCGCGTATTTTCTCCCACAACGCCGCCGCCAGAGGCGGCGGGGAGATGGGTGCGTCGGAACCGGGCCGCGGCAGCACCGCTACCGCCACGCCGGCGAAAAGTTCCTCCCGGCGCCGCCAGGTGTGCAGCAACGGCAATTGATCGGCGCCCAGCAGCAGCGTGAATTGATCCCCTGGAAATTTTTCCCGCAACGCCTCGAGCGTATCCCAGGTGTAACTCGGCGGCGGGCGGCGCAATTCCAGATCGCAAACGTCCAGGGCCGTTTCATCCTGGACGGCCAACCGCAGCATGGCCAGACGATGCGCGGCGTCCGCGGCGACGCCTTCGCCCGCCTTATGCGGCGAGGCGTGGGCGGGAATGAAAAGCACGCGGTCCAGAGAGAGTATTTCGCACGCGCTGCGCGCACCGACCAGGTGGCCGATGTGAACCGGATCAAACGTGCCGCCGAACAAAAGCGTTTTGGTCATAGCGGACCTGGGCGTTGAACATCCACCCGCCGGCATCTACACTTAATCCGCGCCGGGCCGGGGGGCGGCGGGGGATGAACCATCGCTTGGCGCCCCCTGGGGTCCCGCCGGCTTTCGGGAAGCGGAGCTATTGATTCATGCGCATTTATACACGTCAGGGCGATCAGGGTCAAACCTCGCTGGGGGATGGGCGCCGCGTCCTGAAAAATGACCCGCGGATCGAAACCTGCGGAACCATCGATGAATTGAACAGCGCCTTGGGAGTGGCGGCGGCCGAGAGCCGATCCGATCAATCGAAAGAAATTTGTGATCTGCTCCTTCGCTTGCAGCGAGGGCTTTTCGAGCTGGGGGCCGATCTGGGCGCCCCGCTAAATTCCTCCCCGGCCGCGCCGGTTCGGAGAATTCAACCCGCCGACTCCACCTGGCTGGAAAAGCAGATCGACCTTGCCGCGGCGCAACTGCCGCCGCTAAAGCAATTTATTTTGCCGGGCGGTTCGGGGCTTGCGGCACACCTGCATCTGGCTCGGACAATATGTCGGCGGGCCGAACGCCGCCTGATCGCCCTGATGGAAAAGGAGGATGTCGGACCCGCGGCGCTGGTTTACCTGAATCGGCTGGGAGATCTGCTTTTCATGTTGGCCCGCCTGGCCAACCATCGGCAAGGCGTGGAGGATACGCCGTGGTCGGGCGAGGTCACACCAGATACGCCCGGGGCGGAAATCTAATACGTCCCCGGCGCCGGATCACCGGGTTATGCCGAATCCCGAGAGCCATCGGGACCGCCCGACGGCTTGGCCAGCGGGACCGTTATGATTGTTTCGCCGGCGGCATGGGTGCGTCCCCGGAGTCGCCGGTATAGGGGGAAGCCCGCAATCCCGATGAATCGGGATCAGCCTGGGCCAGCACTTCAATGCGTTTTTCGGCACGATCCAGAATCGCCCGACAGCGGCGGACCAGTTCCATGCCTTTTTCGTACATGACCAGACTTTCCTCCAACCCCACCTTTCCCGAAGCGATGTCCGCGACAATCTTTTCCAGTTGCGCCATCGCTTCTTCAAATGTAGGCTGGGCTTCTTCTTTTTTCGCCATTTCATAACTCCGCCAGAACCTGGTCGATAGCCGCGGCCACACCGCCGTCCGATTGGCTTCGGGTTACTCGCTTGGCGCACTGCTGGATTGTATGGATCGCATTGCCCATCGCAAAGCTCAGTGCGGCGTTTTGCAGCATGGCCACGTCATTGATGTCGTCGCCGATGGTCACCACGGCGTTCGAATCAATCCGCCGCATTCGGCACAATTCCTGAATGCCGGTCCATTTGTTCACGCGGGGGTGGAATACCTCAATCACGTGGCAGTCAAACAGGTGGGCTTTCAGGCACAGAAAAGTCAAGCGGGAGTCGAATCGTCGGCGGAGCATCTGGGCGATCTGCAGGCTCCGCGGCGGATCGGCCACAATGCTCAGTCGCACCACGTGGCCGAGCATCCGCGGGTCCGGATTCTCTTTCACGACGCAATGAAGCTTGTTACGCAGGAACCACTCGGTGGTGGCGGCGTGCACCGGTCCGTGACTGGTAATCACGTAACGCGGACCCGGAGAATTCTCTTCGTCCACCAGCAGCAGAACGGCGTGGCCGAAGCCTCCGAAAAATTCAATCAGATCGGTGACCAGCCGCGACGGCAGGCTATGACGCCGCAACGTCCGGCCGGTTTGGACATCGCTGATGGTGGCCCCCGTCACAAACACGGCCGGACCACAAAGACCCAGCGATTCAATGACCGGAAGGCTTTCGTGGGCGCTCCGGCCGGTGCAAATACTCACGCCCAGCCCGGCGTCACGGGCCATCTGAATCGCGCGCCGGTCCTGCGAAGAAATCTTGTGATCGGGACCGATCAGCGTACCGTCCAGATCGCAAACAATCATGCACCAGCGGCCGTGATGCCTTTTCGGCGGCAGGGTGGATTGACCTTTGCGTTTCGCCATGCCGCAAGTGTAGGGGAGGAGATCGCGCGGCGTCAAAAGCGGATAACCGCAGACAGTAATTTCCGTTCGTCCCGTGGTTGCGGCGCCATCGTCGGGAGATGGGATCAGACCGAGTCCGGATTACCCGCGGACGCTCATTTGCGGCCCAGGGCCTGGTCGGGCTTGGTGATGTTGCGGCTTTTTTCAAAATCGATGGCGATTTTTCCTTGCAGAATCTCGTCGATGGCGACTTCCAGGTCCGAGCGGCCCTTCCGCTCCACCAACGGCCGCGCGCCGCGCAGCAGCGCCTTGCAGCGGTGCTGCACCAATGCGCAGAGTTTGAATCGTCCGCCCAGTTTATGCACGATTTGATCGCTTTTAATGGCTTCAAACATGATTTCTACTCCGAAAAAAACGCCGCCCCGGCGCCATCAGGCGCTTTCCTTGAGCGGTATGGACTTGCGGTCAAAAAGCCCGGCTTCCCCGCGCACAATCGCTTCGGTAATGACGTGGCGCCCGCGTTGCGGCTGGTCGGGCAGTTGGTACATCAGTTCCAGCATCAGCTCTTCCATGACACTGCGGAGACCCCGGGCGCCCGTGTCGCGTTTAATCGCCTTGCGGGCGATCAAATGCATCGCCCCGTCGGAAAATTCCAACTCACCATTCTCTAACTGAAAGAACTTCTGGTACTGTTTGACCAGCGCGTTTTTCGGCTCGGTCAGTATCCGGATCATGGCCTCTTCCGTCAGCGGCTCCAAGGGAGCCACGATCGGCAGGCGACCGACGAATTCGGGAATCATACCGAACTCAATCAGGTCGTCGGGCGTAACCTCCGGCAGAAAACGGGCGCTGCGTTCGGCCATTTCCCCGGAGCCTTGCGCTTCGGATCCGAAGCCGATGAGTTTTTTGCCCAGCCGCTTGGCGATGATCTGATCCAGCCCGACAAACGTTCCTCCGCAGATAAACAGGATGTGCGTGGTGTCCATCTGGATATACTGCTGTTCGGGATGTTTGCGACCACCCTGCGGCGGCACATTGGCCACGGTGCCCTCGAGCATCTTGAGCAGGGCCTGCTGTACGCCTTCCCCCGATACGTCGCGGGTGATCGAAACGTTCATGCTGGTCTTGCCGATTTTGTCTATTTCATCAATATAGATGATCCCGCGCTGGGCTATTTCCGGATCGTAATCGGCGTTCTGGAGAAGCTTCAGCAGCAGGTTTTCCACGTCCTCGCCGACATAGCCGGCTTCGGTCAGCGTGGTGGCGTCGCCGATGGCGAAGGGCACGTGCAGGCAGCGGGCGAGCGTTTTGGCCAGAAGGGTTTTGCCCGAACCGGTCGGACCGATCAGCAGAACGTTGGATTTATCGATCTCCACATCTTCCGCGCTGCGGCCGTCGCTGTGCGCCAACCGCTTGTAATGGTTGTGCACCGCGACCGCCAAGGCGCGCTTGGCCGCTTCCTGTCCGATTACGTACTGGTCCAGGAATTCCTTGATCTGGCGGGGCGGAGGAATCTGGCCGATCACGGGGCGCGTGGTGGAGAGTTTGCGTTTTTCCTGGCGGAAAATATTCTGGCAAAGCTCCGAGCAACTGGCGCAGATGTAGATGTCGTTGGGGCCTTCGACCATGGGGCCGACTTCGCGGCTGGATTTTCCACAGAACGAGCAATTGGTTATTTTACGCCCCCGAAACCCGCCTCCCCCACCGGGCGGTGTGCCGCCGTTCTGGCCGGCGCCGCCGCGGGAACCAGTTCCCTCATTGCCGGATTGTGTGGCCATAGCACGGTTCCCTGATAAGAGGATTCGCAGGTTGGAAACATCATTCGGTTATTGCGGAGAAAATACTCCGCCGTTGTCCGCCCTATCTCCAGCGGCAACGCTTCCCGTCTCTGTTACGCTACATGATATGTTACCAAACTCGCCGAACCATACAACTCTCACCCCATTGACCGAACCTGCGGATCCTTGCAAGTGGGGAACGTGGAGATTCCCGGCGTGCTTTCATACACAGGAAAATCCAGCGCGGCTTCCAGCGACACGCACCGCAAACCGCGATCCCGCAGAAGCTCGATGATTCGCGGCAGCGCCCGCACCGTTTGTTCCTGGGAACAGCGCCGGCGCGCCGGTTCCAGACCATCGTGCAACGTCAAAATATCTCCGCCGCGAACCCGGCTCTTAATGATTCGAGTGATGGTATGGGCGGAGATCGAAAGCGTGTCCCACGCCCGCACCCGCCAGGCGACAAACCGCAGACCGGCCCTTTGAACCGCGCGGGCCTGGCTGAATGTTTTGAAGCCCATCGGAGCGCGGAACAATACCGGACGTTTACCGGAGACATCCAGAAGAATACGACCGGTCCGTTCCACCTGGGCGGCCCAGTACGAACGCGAACCGAAAGCGCCCCGGTGCTCATGATCCCAGGAGTGATTGCCCACGGTATGGCCTTCGGCGACGATCCGGGCGACCCAATCGGGATTTGTCTGCGCATTGCGACCGATCAGAAAAAACGTCGCCTTGGCGTTGCCGCGGGCGAGGATGTCGAGAACCGGACCGGTGAAGGCCGGCGTGGGACCGTCGTCGAAAGTAAGGGCCACAGCGCGGCGGTCTTTGATGCGCTTGATAACCGGGGCGAAGACCTGGCTGCCGGAGTAAAAGACGCTGTAGCCCAGGAACGCCGTCCCACCGCCGAGCACCCCGGCCGCGGCAAGCCACGGATGGCCGGCCAGCGTGCGGCCAATGTCCAAAGGCGTGGGAATCCGGGGAAACTCAAACATCCGGGAACCCCCCTGAGCGGTATCCGGTACTGGAGGCGGAGGGAGTCGAACCCTCGTCCCGTGACAGGTTGTAGAACACATCTACATGCGTAGGCTTCATATTTATCTCGGGCCGCCGGACGCCCGCAGCCCGGCTTCCGGCAACCCCAGCCGATCCTGTGTCTTAGCGAAGCACCGCTCGACGTTGTGATTCGCGCATTCCGCTGGTCGTCGGTTCACCGCGGACCGCGGACTGCCCGCGGGAACCGGGCCGTCTTTTTAATCAGGCGGCCAACCGGAGGCTTGCGCCGCCGGCTGTTGGGAACGTGAAGTTCTCAGCATTTGATTTTTCGCCGATCAGTTTAACGACTTGTCCGGCAGGTCGGCACGCCATGTTCAACACTTCTGTCCGGTCGATACCTTTCGCCCCCTTTCTTCAAGAGCGTATGAATCCATTATAACACCGTTCCGGCGCGCCGGCCGGGCGCGGTTCCGTTTATAGCTCTTCCTGGCCATCCGTGTTTTCGTCCGAATCGCCGGCGCCCCCCAGGCCGGGAATGACACCCAGCGTCGCCAAAATTGATCCATCAAGAAAGCCTTCCAGCTTGCGCGATCGCACGGGATGCTGGAGTTTGCGCAGAGCCTTGGCCTCGACCTGCCGCACGCGTTCGCGGGTAACCTTGAAGATCCTCCCCACTTCTTCGAGCGTATACGTGTAACCGTCGCCGATGCCGTAGCGAAGTTTAATGATCTCGCGTTCCCGATACGTCAACGTCTTGAGCACCTGGTCGATGCGATCCCGCAACATCTCCTGCGTGGTGGTTTCAACGGGATTTTCGGCCGCCTCGTCTTCGATGAAATCGCCGAAATAGGAATCTTCCGATTCCCCCACGGGCCGGTCCAGCGAAATGGGATGCCGGGCGATCTTAAGCACGCGGCGGCACTCGGCCAGCGGCATCTTGGCTTCCCGCGAAATCTCTTCGATGGTCGGTTCGCGGCCCAGTTCCTGCAGCAGTTTCTTGTTGATGTTGCGCAGCTTCGACATCGTTTCGATCATGTGCACCGGAATACGGATGGTCCGGGCATGGTCCGCGATCGCCCGCGTGATGGCCTGGCGGATCCACCAGGTGGCGTAGGTGCTGAACTTGTAGCCGCGGCGGTATTCGTACTTGTCCACGGCCCGCATCAGTCCGGTATTGCCTTCCTGGATGATGTCCAAAAACGAAAGTCCGCGATTGCGATATTTTTTGGCGATCGAGACCACCAGGCGGAGGTTGCCGCCGGAAAGATTCCGCTTGGCGTCTTCATATTCGTTGAAGACGAGTTGAATGTTTTGACAGCGCCGCGTCAGGGCGCCGGCGTCTTCCAGCACCAGGTCCATCAGGCCGTCGTATTCCTCGGTCATCGCCTGGCGGTCGTCTTCGGAAAGCTTTGTGGCCTGGTTGGATAGCTGTTTTTCCAATTCGCTCAGTTTGGCGCTGATGGACAGGAGTTTTTTCATCAGCGGAATCACCTTGCTGGTGCGCAGGGAAAGCTCTTCGAGAAGTTTCACGGCTTTGCGGCGCGTGCTGGCCAAACGCCGCCGGTACTCCTCGCCGTCGGAACCGGCGGAACGCTTGATTTTTTCCCAGTCGTGGCGGTTGCGGGCGAGCATCTTGCGGATGGTCTCAAGATTGGTCGGTATTCGTTTGCTGATCGTTTCCTTGGCGTCCACTTCCGCGGTGGAAATGCGCATGGTGCGATCAAACGGCAGTTCGTGGGCCGCCACCTGCGCCAGGATTTCCACCGCGGCCTGGATGCAGTAATCGTTTTCCAGCACGCGCTGGCGAAACCAGGTGCGGGTGAATTCAATTTTTTTCGCCAGTCGAATTTCCTCGTCCCGCTTCAATAGCGGAATTTCACCCATCTGCGTCAGATACATTCGTACCGGATCATCGATGCGCTTGGCGCCCACTTCGGGGATGTCGTCTTCCTTGAGGTTGTCGACTTCCTCCTGCGCCTGGTGCAACATGCTTTTATCGGGTTCATCCGGCGCGGCTTGTGGAATTTGCTTGTCGCCCTGCATCTGATCGAGCAATTCCACACCCAGCACGTCGAACTGCTGCATCAGGGCGTCGAGCCGATCGGGCGAAATGGCGTCGTCCGGCAAAAGCTCGTTGATTTCGTCGTAGGTGAGATACCCCTGCGCTTTTCCTCTCTCGAGCAGAAGCTGAATATTTGCCCCGGCCTCCGCCAGCGGGACGGTGTGGATCGTGGCCGGTGGTTGTACCTGCGAATGGTTGGCTTGACTCACAATATTCTCCTGATCGCCCCGGCGACTTTGTCTTGCATGACGGGGCTTCGGCCTCGTTCGCCGAGTCTATGATCTTCAACCTGGCAGCGGGCGGCGCGGTCAGGCGCCGGCCCTGAAATTTTCCTGGTCGGGCGTTGGGAACTTCGATTGATAAATCCTTGAAACCCCTTCACGCCCGGCAATAACCGACCCGTTCTCACTGACGCCCGCCGGGGTGGAACGCCGCCGGACCAGCCCGGCCGTCGAATCACCCGCAAATGGCGGGCGTAGTTCCACCTGCCCGACACAACTGCGATGATGGATATATTAGCTCAATTCTCCTGCCATTTCCACCGTTTGCGGATCGACCCCCTCCAGAAAATACGTAACCGTTCACGGCGGCGCGGAAAACGGCCGCGGGATTACGATCCTCGCGGCTGCACCATGGTCGCCCCCCCCCGCAGCCGTGGATGGAAATCCACGGCCGTCCGTAACCGCAAACCATCATTCCTCGCAATCCAACCACCGCTCTATGCGGGCCTGTGACAGTTTATGCAGCTTTTTTTCGTATCTTGGCCAAAACGTAAGCTGGGCGGTTGGCCCACAGCCGTTCCCAGCGGGCATCCTGGCTTTTCCACGCCGCCCGTAATGCGAGAATGG
>JAKBMM010000064.1 GCA_021831565.1 Planctomycetota bacterium | reverse complement strand
GGCCATTCTCGCATTACGGGCGGCGTGGAAAAGCCAGGATGCCCGCTGGGAACGGCTGTGGGCCAACCGCCCAGCTTACGTTTTGGCCAAGATACGAAAAAAAGCTGCATAAACTGTCACAGGCCCCAGTTCAACCGCCAGGATAGGCCTTGAGGACGAGCCGGCCGCTCGGTACGATAGGGTTATGAAATACGCGGATCGAATTACTTTCAATCCCAGGCAATGCGGCGGCCGCCCTTGCATCCGGGGGATGCGCATCCGCGTCAGGGATGTTCTGGACCTGCTGGCGGCAAGAGTTCCTGAGGTGGAAATCCTGACCGATTATCCCGATCTGGAGCCGGAGGACATCCAGGCCTGCCTTGAGTACGCAGCGGCGCAACTGGATCACCGTGTCATGGTGGCAAGCGGGTGAAGTTTCTTGTGGATGCCCAACTTCCGCCGGCGCTGGCGCGCTGGCTGCGCGAGGCCGGACACGACGCCCAGGCCGTACGGGAGTTGGGGCTGCGAGAAGCGGAAGATGCTGATTTTTGGAAACACGCGCTGGCCAACGACGCCGCCATCATTACCAAGGACGAAGATTTTCCCCGGCGGGCGCACCAAACAGACGTTGCTCCCGTCGTTGTCTGGTTGTGCGTCGGCAATGTTTCCAACCACGCCCTGCAGCGCTGGTTTCTGCCGCAGGTTCCAGCGATCGTCACCTGGATAGGGGAAGGCACACGGGTCTTGGAGGTCCGGTAAAGTCTTTTTCAGCGGCTCAAGCGAAACGCGGGGCGAGCTGTTGCTCATGGATGAGTTTTGTTCGGAATTTCTCCGGGCAGATTGGTGTTGTACGGTGAAACCGCCGCCGGTTCCGTCGTGGAAACATTGGACCGCCCCAGCAGGCTGCGGCTGGGGCGCGGCCGGTTCAACGTGGTCACCTGCGCGAGTTGGTTTGGAATCATCTTTTGCAGACGAAACGATGCCTGTATCTGATTGGTCTGGACCATCTGGTAAAGCATCACCAGCAGGCGCTGATAGGAAAGAGCGATGTATTGTTTGCGGGGATTGTAGTCGGGGGAGAAGGGGTTCGGCGCGCTGCCCAGGGCGGTGATGATGTTCGGCAGCGATGGTCCACAGGTAATCTCCACCGCGTGGTTGGTCAGCGGATCGCGATAGTAAAGTTGGACTGGCGGTTTTCCGTCGTGGAATTTGGCGTCGCCGGCCCGCGGCGCCGCTGCCAGGGGATAGTTGACGGTAATGGTGTCGTGCGGACTTACGTAGAGCGATCCCGGCGGCAAAGACGCAATGCGGCCAATCAGCGCCAGACGCTGTCGGCCGGTAGTGGTGGCGTACAAGAGGGGGGGAGAGTCGCAAGGCAGTACGTCCAGAGAGAACTTGCCGGCGATGGTTTGCGATAAAATGGTCCGGGAGTGAATCTTCCGCAGCGCCCGGTACGCCAGCAGGCGCATCGAAGCTTCCGGGGACGCCAGAAGCCGGGTGAAAGCCAATGTCGCGTTGATACGATCCTTGCAGCGTTCCAAGGCGTGTATCGCCGCGAGTTGGAAGGGGCTGGCTTTGTCTGTGGCGATCGGAATGATGCGCTGGACGGCGTCCTCATCGCCCAGCAGCGTACCGGCTTGCAGGCAATAATAACGCACCGCTTGTTGCTTGGCGCCGTAATACCGGCGAAGAATGGGAATGATGGTGCGCCCGAGTTGCTGGAGCGCGATGGCGATTTCCCGGCGCGGTGCATTAGGGTCGTCTAGGGCGTGAATCAGCACCCCCGCCTGGCGGCGGGTAAAACCGGGGGCGTTCTGTTGTAAATACAAGTGCATCAGAAGATTAACAAAATAACGGGGGTTCCGGCGGAAACGCCGCGGAACGCGAATCTTGATCACCAGATCATTTTCCGCCGTAGCGGCCGCCGGGTAGCTGCCGTAACGCTGATTGATGATTCGCTCCACCAGGGCCGCGATGCGATAAGAGGGATGGTAAAGCTCGAGAATGACAGGGTCGCTCCGCATGACCACCCCTCCTCCCAGCACACGGCCATGGCGAACGATGGCGTTGGCTTTGTGCAACGCAACGCCGGTGGAGTTGAAAGGGTTGCAGAAAACCGGTCCGCGTCCCTTCGCGATCGGGTTGGTTTGCAGCGCCGCGCTGATGTGAACGCGGAGATTGACGGGCCAGAGCAGGCCGTTTTCCAAGTTGGTAGTCTGGGTGTTGGGAAGGGCCCTGAGGTACAAATCGAATGTGGTCCCGCGTGTGGCCAGCGGCGGTATGGCGCCCTCGACGAAAACCGCCGCGACTTGCCGGGAACTGAGAATTTTTTGCGGATCATATTGGCCCGTGCCTTGCGTGAGGAAGCCCACACCGTTTTTGAGCAGACGGTCCATCAACAGGCTGCGGATCTCCGGCGGCATTTCTCCGCTGCCGGTATCAGGCAGGCCGGCGACAAGGCCCCAGCCGCGGACCACGACGGGATTGTCGTAGGCCAGCGCGGCGAATGATTCGACGGTGCCATTGAGGGCTGGATAAATTGGCGGCGTCATGCGCCGATCCTGAACGGAAATCGGCGGCCCGGAACTGGACTCTCTGGAATGAGAGCAGCCGGTCAGCGTACCGAGCAGACATACGAATATGCCGGCAACAAGCCGCGACTCCATTCGACTCAACCAAGACATCATGCTGTTCCGAAAATAATACGTTTCATGTCCGTTAATGGGCATCTTCCGGCGCGGCAAAAATCCAATATACACGCGCTCTGCTATGATTGACAACGCCCCCGTTTGATATTCATTTCTTGATTAGGCTCTAACGCGAGAAATAACGCTCCACAATGGTTCGGTACGATTTCGGAACCCTTGTGTTGCTTCGCCGGCGACGCGGTAGACTTGTTTGCAGGTTCAGCTCCGCTGATTTATTTTTTTCTCGCGGTCTTTGCGCCGGGACTCTCAAGACTATTATCTGATCCGTCGTGACCAGGGGTGACTTCGCGCCCGCTTGTGCCGGCAGCCGACGGCCGCCGCTGGGGGGCGAAGCGGTTGGCCCATTTATTCCCCACGAGCCTTTGTCGCCACGAAATGCCCGCCTGTTGTCATCCCGTCCGACCCGCTGAGTTAGCCTCGCCTCGGCAAGTTCAGACGACGAGTTCCGGTATGTCTGTCCAAGCAACGCGGCGAGTCGCTTCATCGCGGCCAATTGGCGCCCGTTTTTCCGTATTTTCCGGTTGATCATTTGGCACAGCGGGCCTGGTTGGGACGCCAAGTCGCCCCGTTCGCCGGCTTGCACTCCCGTCGTCGCCGCAAGGGCCGCTTGCATCCGCCGCTCTAGTCCCCGCGGCGCCGCAAGTTTCATCAATCGGGCGGCCAATCCCGTCGCGCCGCGGCCGGTCCTTTTGTCCGCTGGTCGGGAGCCTGTGGAAATATTCGTTTTCGCCGCACCCGCTCTGATGGTTCCCTCTCCCTGACTGCCGCCATTGTGCTTGCCCAAACCATTGGAACTGCCGACTTGTCCTCGGCCCGTTGGACTCGGAGCAATTTTTGAAAGCTTTACCCGACCGTCCCTTGCCGCGGGTACGGCGGACGGATGGGGAATATTGGGTAGGGGAATATTGGGTAATAGTGACGCCATGCGCCGGAGCGCGAGCTGGGTCTGAAGTTCCTTTTCCAGATCTCGCCGCACCAACGCTCGCAACCGTGCCAATACCACCGCTTCTTTCCGGCGCGATGGCGGGCGTAAGGCCGGCAACTTCTCCAGCATCGCGCGGACCCGCCGGGCCATCTTTTTCGGCAACCGGTGCAATATTGCCGATGGAATCCGTAACGTCGTTGCGGTCTGAACCGGCGCCGCGATTGCGCCGTGCCGGGATCGCAGCGCTCTCCCGCCTGGATCGGAATAGGCATGGGAAGTCGCAGGGATTCTTTGAGCGATCAGCGTCAAAACAAGCAGTGTGGCAATCCATAGACCGGCCACCCGCCATAGTCGCCGCGGTGCCGGCGTCGGATACCAGGTGCGATCCATACCCCCGCGCAACCGCGCCGCCGCCTGCCGCAGGGCTTCGTGCCGCAATTGTTTTTCAAGCTCTGTGGCGGTCGCATCGGCCAAAGGATCACTTTCACCGGCGGTGGACAATCGCTCGTCCAGATTGGCCCGCAAATCCAAAAATAGCGCCGCTTGCTGAAAAGTGACTTTCGGAACCGAAGCCAGAGCGATCAATACGAATAATCCGGGAATCACGATTGCCAACAGTCCCAGAGGAATGGAAAACCATTCGCCGGCAAGTACAAACCCGATTCCGATAGTCGTCGGGATCAAGATCGGCCAGGAAAACGGTTCCCAACCGGCGGAAATTCCGCGGGTGGCGGCGGCAAGACGCGAAATTTTCAAGTACCGGTACGGAAAATTACCGGAGACGCTCTCCGGCCCTCTGCCCCGCCGTCGCCTGGCCAGTCCAAGCACCGGCCAGAGAATGGTCGCGCCAACCAATAAGATCGTGGCGGAAAAATATCGTCCCGCCAGGGCGCTCGCCAGCACCAGCAGGCATGCCTGTATGGAACCGAGGATCAGCGCCCGCAACACTTGGCGCAAGGCCAGCGCCAGCCGCAATCGTCGCCGCACGTGGACAATCGCGGCCTCTAGGAACCGCCATTCGGAACTCTCGTTGACAGTCCGCACATTCACCATTTTTATTGTAACCTTGCCAAGGTTGTGAACGAACAACGTTTCCCGTGGCGATTGCGGGTGATCAAAGCGCGCTGGTATATTAAGTTCTGATCCCGATGGCCATCGGGATCAGAGAAATCGGGCGTGTGCCTGAGCGGCCAAAAGGGACGGACTGTAAATCCGTTGGCTTATGCCTTCGCAGGTTCGAATCCTGCCGCGCCCAAGTATGTCTATATGTTCAACAGTGCATGTGTGTGCTTTCCCGCGAATTACCGAAGTATTTGAAGAGTTCTGTAAAACCGCTGCACGGTTCTGCGCACCAATTCCCGTATCTGCTACTGCGCCTTTTACTGCGCCCGGGCCGACGGCCTGCTGGAAGTCCGCGTCCTGGTCAATCGTCATGGCGTAGTGCCGGGCGGCCACGGTGGGCGAATTGCCCAGCCAGCGGCAGGCGGTGGACAGGCTGTATTCGGCCATCAACTCGCTTTGGCGGGATGCCCGCATGTTGTGGAACGGCAATTTCGGGTTACCGGCAACCCGTTTGACACCCCCACGAACCCGTCGTGAAATATCGTTTGGAATGAACCAGGAACCACCCATCCGTGAAGGCCAAACCGTCACCGGCTCGCTGTTCAGCGAACCGATGCGGGTGGAAAACGTTCGCGCCGATGGCACGGGGACATGGGTTGCCGGCTTGGTCGGCATTCGCACCGAACGGTTCCGTAAAGTCACCCTGAAAGCTGAGGATATTGGCAAGCTTGTCATTCTCGACTCCGCCTTCAGTTATACTGGCGACAGTCAGCTTCTGCGGCTGGGAATGCAGGCCTATTCACTGGGAATTGCCTACGAGTTTGATCCCTTCTTCGGCCTTTCTATTTCGCGCGTCGATCCGCTGCCGCACCAGTTGGAGGCAGTCTACGATCACCTGCTCAAACTCGCCCGCGTACGATTCTTATTGGCTGACGATGCGGGTGCCGGCAAAACGATCATGGCCGGCCTGCTGATCCGCGAACTCGAACTCCGGGGCCTTGCTGAACGCATCCTGATCGTCGGTCCGGCCAATCTCGCGTTTCAATGGCAACGGGAACTTAAAGAGAAATTCGAGACCAAATTTGAGGTCATGCGCGGAACGGATATCCGCGAGCAGTTCGGTTTTAACCAGTGGCAGGAAAAGAAACGCATCATCACCTCGCTTGACCTGGCCAAACGGGAGGATGTACTGCCGGGTCTGCGGCAGGTCCACTGGGATTTGGTCATCGTGGACGAAGCCCATCGTATGTCCTGGTCGCCGCCGGCCGCCAAGACGGCACGCTATGCACTTGGAGAGCTTCTGCGCGACACCACGGACCACCTGCTTCTGCTCACTGCAACGCCGCATAAGGGCGATCCCGATAACTTCAGCTTGTTCCTGCAACTGTTGGACGCCGATGCCTACGCGGATGTTAAATCCATCCGGCAGGCGATGGACCGCCGACGGGCGCCGTTTTACCTGCGCCGCACGAAAGAGGCGATGGTCTATTTCCCCCAGCGCCAGCCCAACGGCGACTGGATTGCCGAGAAAATATTCACCAAACGCATCCCGCGCACGGTGGACTTCCAGATAGATGGTGCGGAATTCAAGCTTTATGACCGGGTGACACGTTTCGTCAAGCAACACAGTGCACGGGCAGCGGCCCAGGGCGACGACCCTCGTGCACGGGCCGTCGGCTTTCTCATGTCGCTTTACCAGCGCCGGCTTGCTTCCAGTACTTATGCCTTGCGGCACAGCCTGGAAAACCGCGTCCGCCGGCTGGAGGATGGACTCAAGCACGCACAGGAACTTGCCCGTCAGGCGCCGCCGGACATTCCCACCGCCGAAGAAGTTGAAGAGATGGAAGAGGCCCAGCGCGAGCATCTTGAGGCGATGCTCGAAGCAATCACCTTGGCAGGCAATGCCGGGCAGGTCCGCGATGAAGTCGCGGAACTTCGCCATCTTGCCGCCGAGGCCCAAGCGGTCGAGGAAGGCGGTACTGAAGAAAAGTTATCCCGCCTGAAAAATCTAATGCAGACGGAAGGCTTCTTCGGTCAACCTGACAAACGCCTGCTGGTCTTTACAGAGTTCAAAGATACGCTCGACTACCTGGTCGCCAAGCTCAAGGATTGGGGCTTTCGGGTCGGTTGTATCCACGGCGGCATGAAGCCCGGCTCCCGCGATGAGCCCGGCTCGCGTCTGTTCGCCGAGCAGCAGTTCCGGGACGGGGCGATCCAGATCCTTGTCGCCACCGAGGCGGCGGGCGAAGGCATCAATCTGCAGGTTTGCAACATCCTGTTTAACTACGATATCCCCTGGAATCCCAATCGGCTGGAACAGCGGATGGGGCGCATTCACCGTTATGGCCAGCACAAACCGTGCCTTATATTCAACTTCGTGGCCACCAACACCATTGAGGGTCACGTCTTGCAAAGACTCCTGGCGAAGTTGCAGGAAATCCGCGATGCGCTTGATGATGATGCCGTCTTCAACGTGGTGGGTGAGGTGCTGCCGGCGGCGCAAATGGAACGGGTATTGCGCGATTATTATGCGGGCAAACTGGGTGATGCTGACCTCGAAGATCGGCTTCTGAAAAATGTGGACGAACGCCAGTTCCGCGCCATTTGCCAGAATGCCCTTGAAGGACTGGCATCTAAAAAACTCAACCTCGGGATGCTGGTCCAGCGGCGGGCCATGGCGCAAGAACGTCGTGTGGTACCGGAAACCATCGCACGCTTCATCCGTCATGCCGCCGATTATGCCCGTCTGGAATTGAAAGACATTCCCGCGCTCGCGCACGCATTCGAACCTGGCCGTACGCCGCCGGTTCTCCGCAGTTACGAGCAGGCATCGGATTGGCGGCTACCTGCGCTGGCCGCCAAATACCCACGGTCTTCCACCGACCGCGCCGTGGCCGAGAAAAACTCATTGGAATGGGTCACACCGGGCCACCCGCTCTTCGAGGCTCTCAGGCGGCATACCTATTCGTTGGCGGGCGAGGCCCTCGGTAAGGGGGCGTGCTTCTATTCGCTCCAACACGACGCCCCATCGCGTATCGACTTCTATCGCGCCCGCATAGTGGACGGCATGGGCGTGGTTATCCACGAACGTTTTTTTGCCGTGGAATTGACCGAGAGCCAGCAGCCCGTTCTTCGCGAGCCAGGGATAGTGGGCAACTTCACGCCGGCTCAGCCCCCCGCGAACATGCCGTCCGCAGCTCATTTGCCGGAACAAACTTCCTGGCTCCAGGCTGCCGCCTTCCAGCCGTTCCTGGATGAGACCCGCCGTGACCGGCTGACGGAAATCGACCGCATTGCCGAACACGTGGAATTGTCGCTGACCGAACTTCTGCAGAAAGTTGATGAAGAGATTGGCAAAGCGGCAACCGACGTTGACAAGAAGCTTCCCGGCGCCGAGGGGCGGTTGGCGCAGGCGGAAAACCGTCATGCCGACTTGATGCGCCGCCGCCAACGCCGCCAGCAGGAAATGGAGCGCCAACGCTCGTTGTCTCTCCAAGCCGTTGAACGCATTACCAGCGTGCTGGTTCTGCCGCACCCGGACCGCCAGGCCCCGGAAATACGGCGGCTTCAGCCCAGTTTGGAAACTGAAGCCACATCCATGCGAGTGGTTATGGAACATGAAAGATCGCTGGGCCGCCAAGTTTATGATGTTCACGAAAAAGACCTTGGTTACGACATCACCAGCCTGGATATTAACTCGGGCGAATTGAGGCTAATTGAAGTCAAGGGATTGGCGGCCGCCACCGGTACGATCCTTATCACGCCGAATGAACGCCGCGTGGCCGAAGACCGGCGGGATTGCTACTGGCTTTATATCGTCACCAACTGCGCCGCCGAGCCAACCCTTCAGGAGCCGATCCGTGATCCCGCCCGTTTTCCCTGGCATGAGGTCAAAAAGGTACAGCATTATTGGATGGAAGTGGACAATATGATCAAGCCGATGACTACGAAGCCGGATTCGCCGCCGCGCGGGGGTGGCGCATGATGACCTTGCGGCAGTTTTCGTCGGCTCCCAAGAGCATCCCCACCGCAACCTCCTGGTATTTGGCCGATTTGGGCGAAGCCAAAGGCAAACAGGAGTTATTCACGCGGCAATCGCCCCAGAAACTCAAAAGCCTTCGTGAACACGCCATCATTGAAAGCGCCGTCTCCTCCAACCGGATCGAGGGCGTCGAGATCGACGCCAAACGCGTGCGCACGGTTATCTTCGGCAAGCCCGCCCTCCGTGATCGTAGTGAAGAAGAAGTTGCGGGGTATCGCGACGCGTTGAAACTGATTCACGAGCTCGGGCCGCGCCTTGCGGTCTCCGAAGAAACAGTGCTGCGGCTGCACCAGCTTTCACGCGGCGAGGTTTGGGATGCCGGGCAATACAAAGCCAAGGATGTGGACATCATCGAAACCTATACCGATGGCCGCTCGCGCGTGCGATTCCAAACGGTGCCTGCCAAACGTACCCCCGCCGCCATGGCAGAACTCGTGTCACTTTGGAATTCCACCTTGGTGGAGCGACCGGTTCATCCGCTCTTGGCGTTGGCGGCGTTTAATCTGGATTTTCTGTGCATTCACCCATTTCGCGATGGGAACGGTCGCGCCTCGCGGCTGCTTCTGCTGCTGCAATGCTACCACCTGGGCTTCGATGCCGGGCGGTATATCAGTTTGGAACGGCTCATCGAACAGAACAAGGAACGCTACTACGAAACGCTGGAGCTATCCTCCCGTGGGTGGCATGAAGGCAAGCACGATCCTTGGCCCTATGTGAATTACCTGCTCTATGTCCTCAAAATTGCCTACACCGAATTTGAACGACGGGTCGGCCAGATTGCCGAGCCGAAAGGGGCGAAGACTGAGTTGGTGCTCTCGGCGATTGACCGCCTCAGCGATCCGTTCAGCGTGGCGGACCTGCAACGGGAATGCCCTGGTGTCGGTCTGGACATGATCCGAAAAATCCTCAAACGGCAACGCGCGGCCGGTCGGGTGGAATGTACCGGGCTGGGGCGAGGCGCCGTTTGGCGTAAGACCCCGAAATGACACCCGGGAATTGGGTACTATCCCTATAATTGGGTACTGAAATGGGTATCATGACAGCATCAAGTGCCGTTAGATTAAGAACGAGATTCTTCAATGCGAATCGCACAATTGGAGATTACCGGCTTTCGCGGTGTGCGTAATGGCACGGCCCCTATCGGACGACGGCATGTTTGATTTGAAAATCGAAATTGATCCCCGTAAATGGCTTGGCGGCATTCGCTCTTGGTGCCGCATTGCGGTTCGACGACGGGATATTCTATTTCACGCTCGGCTTGTTGACGTGCTGGTGCGCTTCAGGGCCGGCGACTACGTGAAGCACGTTACTTCGATTAACCCTGATCGTCGGAAAGTTGTGGAGTCCGAGCTATCCCGAATGCTTTCGGATACAGAGTATCTCGACTGGAGTGCCAGCCAACTCGCCACAACCATCGAGGACGAGATTCAGTTGAGAATGCCTGAGCCAAGCCTGTGGTATGAACTGACCTGCCTCGCACACGCGGTTCGTTTCCCAAAGGATGCCTATTTGGTAATGTGCACTGTGCCGCCCACAGGATCGTCGAGCATAAACTCGTCAACACTTGTCGCGCACCTTGCCCAATCGTTCCCATTCCTAGAGCAGGCCATAGAACCCATTGCGCCGGTGACCATGGGTGAAACGGTAACGGAATGCAGGCTGTCGGTGCAGCTACATAACCTGCTGTGTGAACGGGTAAAAACATTGTCGATCCCCCGAACCATATACGCGCTCCGCTACACTTCGCCGCCGCTTTTCACAACCTTGCAGGAAAACGACGCGGGTGTCATTGTCTTGCCGACGGGCTGGCAACCTGTGCCGAAGGGGACGGCGAAATGATTCCACCATCTTGTAAGCGTCTGGCCGAAGTGGATTTTCCGATTGCCGCGGTGTCGAAGCACTCGGCTCGGGAAAAATCCATCCGCCATGGGCATCCGTCCACACTGCACCTATGGTGGGCGCGGCGGCCGCTGGCGGCGTGCCGAGCGGTGCTCATGGCGCTATTGCTGCCGGACCCGTGCGATCCGCAATGCCCACAGGCGTTTAAAGACGCCGCCCGGAAAATTCTGCTGGCGTTTCCCAAACGACCGTCGCGCTGGGAAAAGGATGTCAAAACGGACGAACGACTGCGTCATATCCTGTTGCATGAATTCATCGCCGATTTCGCTAATTGGGACAATGCGGCCAATCCGGCGTATCTGAAAACGGCCCGCGAATTGGTCAAGGCCGCCCACCCGGAGGAAACCCCGCTGGTCGTTGATCCTTTTGCCGGCGGAGGGTCGATTCCGCTGGAAGCCCTGCGCATTGGCTGCGATGCCTTCGCCAGCGATCTAAATCCCGTGGCGTGCCTGATCCTCAAAGTGATGCTGGAAGACATTCCGCGTGAAGCTCAACGCAGAGCGGCTGCAGAGAACGCCGAGTCATTGGCAGACGAGCTACGACGGGTGGGGAAGCAGATAAGGGACGAGGCGGAGAAAGAGCTGGCTGAGCTTTATCCCAAAGACCCAGACGGCGCGACGCCGATTGCTTACCTTTGGGCGCGCACGGTGAAATGCGAGTCGCCGAACTGCGGCGCGGAAATCCCGCTGATACGGTCATTCTGGCTTTGCAAAAAAGCCAATCGCAAGCGAGCGTTGCGAGTCTGTACCGCAGGCGTCCCGCCTGCCTCGTCGATCGAAAGCAGGCAAGATGCCTGCGGTACGGTGCCATTCGAGATTTTCGAGCCGAACTCGGAAAGAGATGTTCCCGTCGGTACCGTGACACGCGCCAAGGCGACATGCCTTTGTTGCGGGGCGGTTTTGCCGCCGGAGCGGGTGCGGGCTCAACTGAGCGCGCAGCGCGGCGGCGCGGATGTGATATTCGAGGAACTTCACCGCGGAGACGCAAAGGGCGCGGAGGATGAAAAGGGGGAAAATGAAAATGACGGAAACCCTGCGTCCTCAGCGCCTCTGCGGTGTAACCGAGTTGGCGGCGCACGGATGCTGGTCGTCGTGACGCTGCGCCCCGGTGAACCGGGCCGCCATTACCGCCTACCGACCGAGCGAGATTACCATGCCGTCTGGAAGGCGCAGCAGCGGCTCAAAGCAATTCTCGCCGAATGGGGCCAGAGCCGCGACCGTGAGGGAGCGGAAAACAGCTTGTGCCCAGTGCCCGATGAACCGTTGCCGTGGCGCAACGGCCATCGTTCGGTCCAGTCACCACGTGTGTATGGGATGTGTAAATGGAGCGATTATTACACCGCACGTCAGAACATGAGCCTGAGGATTCGCGTCAAAATAAAGTGACTATATTTTGGTTTACTGTTATGATGTCGTTATGCAGGATGCAAGAGCGATTCAACGGATTGAATCCCGCTACGCCGCATTGTCCTTACTGATGGACGA
>JAKBMM010000016.1 GCA_021831565.1 Planctomycetota bacterium | reverse complement strand
TCCGCTCGTCCAGCAGCGTCCAGACTGAGGCAAATTTCTCCTGGAGTTGGCTGAAGGTTCTCATGCCCCCACAGCATACTCACTCCTGGACCTACTTGCTACCTTTATTTATTAACGACGCCTTATCTGCCCCAGGAACGTACCGATTTTCGCACCCTTACCGTTTGGGAAAATCTGCAGGTCGTTCTTGAACTTTTCAACATGCCGCGGCGAAACCGCATCGCCCGGGCCGAGGAACTACTGGCGCAATTTGAGTTATGCCACGTGCGCAATCAGCGTGCCGAGAGACTCAGCGGGGGAGAACGCCGGCGAATGGAAATCGCCCGTGCTCTGACCGGAGACCCCCAATTATTGCTGCTCGACGAGCCTTTCAGTGGCGTGGATCCCCTGGCCGCCGAGGAACTCCGCCGGGAGGTGCTGCGACTGCGCGATCAGTTTTCCAAAGCGGTGCTCCTGACGGATCACGATGTGGATCAGACCTTGCGCGTATGCGATCGTGCCACCATTGTGCATGAAGGCCATGTATTGGCCGAGGGTGATCCGTGGCAGATCGCTTCCCACCCGGACGTGCGCAGCGCCTATCTCGGTGAATCGTGGCGCCCGCGCGCAACGAACCAAACCAATCCGCCGGCGGCCCGTTCCATATTCCCGCCACACCGCGCCTGACCTGGCGCAACGCTTGGGCCTTTCCAAATCAAACAGGCTCTTTGCTCTTTGAGAAAATTGTTATGTCCCGGCCGCAGGTCCGTCAAATTTCCGACATCTTCGAAAAAACGGAAAAAAGCGGTCCTAGCGGCGATATTTACATCGCCGGTACACCGCGCCGGCGCGGTTGCTTCCCGCGCGTGTGATCCGGCGCGGCGGCGGGAGGGCAATGCGGGGCGCGACGCCTCTGCCGGGCAGGCCGATCCGCCGCCAGCGCGCCGAGGACAAACTCCATAAGTTCGCCCACGGTTCGATGCCCCTCGACCGGGTGGCGCAGATGCATGCCGCCGTGGAATTCATAGCGATTGCGGCGGCCGCAGCGCCGGCGCCGCAGATAGCCAACCTCTTCGAGATCGGCGACGATGCGCTGGACGGCGCGCTCGGTGATGCAGACTTGTGCGGCCACGTCGCGCAGCCGCATCGCGGGTTTACCGGCCAGGCATAGCAGGACGTGCCCGTGATTGCTCAGAAACGTCCAGGCCGGCGGCGGGGCGGGCTGCGAAGCTGATTTTTTCATAAAAAAATCTTAACCGCGACATACGCGCTTGACAACGCGAAATTGATGTCGTATATAAAGACAAAATATACGAGATTTGTTTCGCGTATTAAATATCGTATAATTGAGAACGCTGGCAAATCCGCCGGAGAAAGAAGAACGCGAATGACGCAGGCAACCCCCATCACCGTGGCCGCGGGCGACGGCATCGGACCGGAAATCATGCAGGCCGTTCTGCGCATCATCCAGGCCGCCGGAGCGCGACTCCGAATCGAAACCATTCCGATCGGTATGAGTGTCTACCAGCGCGGCTGCAGCGCGGGCATTGAGCCGGCGGCCTGGGAGTCGCTGCGCCGCACGCGCGTCTTTCTCAAGGCGCCCATTACCACGCCGCAAGGCGGCGGTTTCAAGAGCCTGAATGTCACGGTGCGCAAGACCCTGGGGCTGTTCGCCAACGTCCGGCCATGCACCGCGTACCATCCGTTCGTGCGCACCCGCCACGCGGGGATGGATGTCGTGATTGTGCGCGAAAATGAAGAGGATACCTACGGCGGAATTGAGCACCGCCAGACCCAGGAGGTCGTGCAATGCCTCAAGCTGATTACAGAGCCGGGCTGCCGGAAGGTCGTCCGCTACGCTTTTGAGTACGCCCGTAAACATGGCCGCCGCAAAGTCTCATGTTTCACCAAAGACAACATCATGAAAATGACCGACGGGTTGTTTCACAAGGTATTCGAGAAAATTGCGGCGGAATATCCCGATCTTGAACATGAGCATTGGATCGTCGATATCGGCGCGGCCAAGTTGACCGACACGCCGGAAGCTTTCGATGTGATCGTGATGCCCAATCTCTATGGCGACATCCTTTCCGATGTGGCCGCTCAGATTGCCGGATCGATCGGACTCGCCGGCTCCGCCAACATCGGAGAACATGCCGCGATGTTTGAGGCCATCCACGGTAGCGCGCCGCGCCGTGCGGGTCAAAATCTGGCCAACCCCTCGGGATTGCTGCTGGCCGCCGTCATGATGCTGGTTCACATCCAGCAGCCGCAAGTCGCCGAAACCGTCCACAATGCCTGGTTGCGCACCATCGAAGAAGGCGTCCACACCTACGACATCTTCCAGGAAAACGTCAGCCGCGAGAAAGTCGGGACTGCGCAATTTGCCGACGCCGTGATCGCACGCATCGGCAAAAGTCCCGCGCGGCTGGCGCCGGCGCACTACGCCTCCGCCGTGGAAGCAACGCTCCCGCTTCCGCCGCCGCCGTCGGCGCCTCAGAAAAAAAAGGAGATCGTGGGTGTCGATGTGTTTGTGGACTGGAATGGTTTGAATCGCGATCCCGAGTTGCTGGCGCGGGAATTGATCCGGGCGAACGGCGACGGACTGGAGTTGACGATGATCACCAATCGTGGCACCAAGGTTTGGCCGCAAGGGATTCCGGAGACCTTTTGCACCGATCACTGGCGCTGCCGCTACATGCAGAGAACCGGCCAGGGCCGCGGACCGATGGGGCACGCGCAGATCACGAATCTGCTCCAGCGGATAGCCGCCACGGGCATCGACTTCATCAAGATCGAAAATCTATGCACATTCGACGCAGAGCCGGGCTATTCGCTCGGTCAGGGACAATAATTAAAGGAGCGACTCTTTGCCGCCTGGGAGTCGGGTAGCCATGACGCCGGGACCGCAACGATTCAAGCCGCGCCACGGCAATCCGATTCTTCCCGGCTCGACGCTCGGAATTCTCGGCGGCGGCCAACTCGGACGGATGATGGCGCTGGCCGCCCGTTCGATGGGCTACAGAGTTCATTCGCTTGATCCGGATCCGCACTGCCCCATCCGCGCATTGGTCGACAGGCTGGTTACGGCCTCTTTCACCGATAGCCAGGCCGCGGGCCGGTTCGCGCAAGAATGTGCGGCGGTAACTATCGAGATCGAAAAGATCGCGACAAGCAGTCTCGCCCAGGCGGCTCAATACGCACCCGTACGGCCGGGTGTAGAGGTTCTTTTCGTAGTGCAGGATCGCGCGCGGCAGAAAGATTGGCTGGCACGCCATGCCTTTCCGCTCGGCGACTGGAAAGCGGCCGAATCGCCCGAGACTTTGCGCGGTGCGGCCGCGGCCTTCGGCTTCGATTGCTATGTGAAGTCTTGCCAGGATGGATATGATGGGCGCTGCCAGTTCCGGATTCGTTCGCAAGCCGACGCGGGAGCGGCCGGGAGCACCATGGGAGATCGACCGGTTGTGGTCGAAAAGGCTCTCGAAATAACGGCCGAACTCTCGGTATTGGTCGCCCGCCGGTCGATGGGTCAGATCGCAATTTACCCACCCGCTCTGAACCACCATGTGGAAGGCATCTTGCGCTGGGCGGTGATTCCGGCGCCGCTGCCGCAAGGGATTCTCGTGCAAGCCCAGGATATTGCGCGCGGCATCGCCGAAGCACTTGCTCTCGAAGGTCTGCTGACCGTCGAGATGTTCCTGGTTCATGGCGAACGGTTATTGGTAAACGAACTCGCGCCGCGCCCCCACAATTCCTATCACGCCAGCGAACAGGCTTGTGCCACCAGCCAGTTTGAACAGGCTCTGAGGGTTATTTGCGATCTTCCGCTCGGATCGGTGGAAGTTGTTCGGCCGGCGGCAATCGTCAACTTGCTCGGCGACTTGTGGGACCACAACGGGCCGCCCCAATTCTCCGCGGCGCTGGATTTGCCGGGAGTACGTTTGCACCTGTACGACAAACAGATACCGCGCCCGCGTCGAAAAATGGGGCATCTTTCGGCGTTGGCTCAGACGCCGGAAAAGGCGATCGAAAAGGTTCGCGAAGCGCACCAGCGTCTGACGCAACAAGCAGGGAATGTTGAATATTGATCTTTGCGACCAACCGGACGGGTCTGCCGAAGAAAATTTTCCTGTTACCGTTCCCGGCGGCGTTTCCAGAGGGACATCCAGTTTCCCCGCCAGATGCGCCGAAATCGCCGGCGGACGGAGGCAAAATCCTTCTGATTCCATAGTCCCAACTTGCCATATTCGTTGCACGTGAGAACGTAATCCACCCCGGCCACCTGGCGTTTTACGCGTGCCAGTTCAAGCGGCGTGGGTATGCCCGGTTCGGGAAACCAACTCAGCGGCATAATCATTCCGGGGGGCATCCACGGGAGATAGCCATTGAAAAACGCCAGGGTAGGACGACCAGAAATCATAGTCACCACGTGGTTCCATTCGGCCGCCTGCCCCCGGTAGGCCCACAAACCGCCGGTTTGCCGGCTACGGACTTTTGTTTGCCATCCATTGATCGCCGTCATCGCGTGCCTCGCCTGGCTTAGCAGCGCCAGCAAACATAGAGCCATCGCCCAGCGCCAACGGGTGTGACAATTTTTTGGGGTGGTACAATTTCCGCTATAGGGACGGTATTCGGCTGTATCGCGGGTTCCGCGCCCCTGACCCATGCGGACGGGAATATCCGCGCTCCCAGACGCTCCCGAAAAATTGGCATACCAGCGCCAACCCGGCTGGCGGTGCCGCAGGGGAATCAACAGGGCCGCGACGAAAAGGACCGGCAGATATGAATAATACTGCCAGGAGTTGGTCCAGCCATAAAATCCAAGCACGAATGTTACCTGCATAACGGCGATGGAAATGAGCGTCTCGGCGCCGCGCGGGGGCATTCCCCGCCTGAGCCGGCGGATCAGGCCCGCACCGAACCATATCAATAAGGCCATGCACAAAAGCCATAAACCGGCGGGCGTCACCAGGTAATAAACGAAAGAGTGCCGTAGCGGCGACCAGAACTTCAGCCCACTGTTGCGGAAAAAACCGAAGTGTGTGTCCTGATAGGTTCGCAAACCGGTCAACGGTACGATGGTCAGCATCAGGGACTTCAGACCGAACCACCAAGTCATGGCCGCGATCATGATCGCGCCCGTCGCCATCGCCGGCCCGGTGCGGCGCAACAGGTCCAACCACCCTGCGCCGCGTCTGCGCCAGTCCCAGAGTGTCCATAGTACCAGCACCAGACCGTACACATACGCCATGCTCGGCTTGACAAACAGGCACGCGGTGCAAATAGCCAGAGACCATTCGCGGCGGCCCGCCGCTTCTTCGGCGATCGCCCAGAGCAACAGCAAGGCCTCCAACGGATGAGTAAGCGTGAGATAGCAGGGCATAATGGCCACGGGCAGGGCGCAGAGCAGAAAAGCGATGGCCCAGCCCCGGAATCGCATGGCCATGGCGAAGCGGGCGATCGCCAGCGCCATGAACAACTTGAGGATTCCCATCATGATCAGAAAGGCCGCCGGCGTTCGTCCCAGCAGAACGAAGCCCCAGTGCGCCAACGCCAGGGAAGCCAGGCCGTGTGTGTAGCCGAAGTCGATCGCCGGCTTCATACCCAACGAGATCAGCTCGTCGCCCTTGAGCACGGAGCCGGGATCATAAAAGCTGAAAAAGGACCAGTCCGCGATCACGGGAAGCTCGGCGAGCATCAGCAGCACAAGCAGTGCGGCTATGGCCGCACTTAAGAAAAGCCACAGAGTGCGGCGGGACGGCCATCGCCGGCGATCCCCGCCGCCAACCCGCGGCCAGCATCGTTGCCTGAGAGAAATCATCCGGAGAATTGTACAGGATTGATCAGCTCTCCGGGCAAACGAGGGGTAAAGCCATAATTTTATAATTTTTGAAAAAACTAATTAATGATCCAAATTCCACTGCTCTATGTTAGCCCGCGGGCAAACATAGATGCGCCACCGGGGTGTGACAGAGCACTTATAGGTTCATGTCGGACAACAAGATGCCTGCCTGTCGGTAGGCAGGACCCGCCTCCCACTTACGCTGAAATTCGGCATTGTGACCGCTTACTTGATCTGTTACCATCCTAATTTGACAAAGCGCGTGTGCTGGATTTGGTAAGCAATGGACATTCGGCAATTGATTCTGCCGGCGGGCGTAGGTCTTTCTCATTTGCGGGTTTATACGGAACCCGGACCGGACGGAGTCTGCGGCGGCAGCCCGCATTTTCATACGGTTTGTTCCGAGATGTATTACGTACTCAGCGGCGAAGGCGCCCTCGAACTGCTTTGTGCGAACGGCTACGAACATATCGCCTTGGCGCCCGGGCGAGTGGTTTTTTTTTGGCCGGGAATGATTCACCGCCTGCATAATCCGGGAAAGAATCTGGAAATTCTGATTATCATGCAAAACGGCGGATTGGCGGAGCGCGGCGACTTCATTTTAACTTTCTCCGAGAAAATCATGACTGATGACAACGCCTATGCCGCCGCGATCAGGGTAAGCAGCCATGCGGACGCCATCGAGCGGCGGAATTTGGCGGTCGAGGGTTTTCTTCCGCTGCGCCGGGCGATGCTCGACGCGCCGGAACAGGGCCGGGAAATGCTTCGGCGGCTTTACCGGCACGCCCGGCGGATTCTCACGCCCAAAGCGGCCAGTTTTGAATGGGTCCTCAAAAGCGGCGCGCTATGGGACTTGAAAGAAAGTCAGGATGCGGTTGATTTCATCCGCGACGGACGCCTGGAATACCTGGAAAAATCGCGGTGGTCTCAAATATATCCGATGAACGATTCCCCCAAGCCCGGCCTGTGCGGCGACCTTCGCCCCTATGCGGTGGATGAAGAATTTCTGGCCGAAGGCTTGCGCGTGGCGTAGGTTTGATTACATGATGAAAACGAATCCTGTAATGGCTGTTGTCGGCGCGACCGGCGCGGTGGGCGTGGAATTTCTGAACTCTCTGGAACAGCGAAAATTTCCCCTGGCGGAACTGCGGCTTTTCGCCTCGGCGAAATCCGCCGGCAAGACCATGCCGTTCCGGGGCGCCTTGCTGACGGTTCGCGAACTTACGGACCAGAGTTTCCACGGCGTGGATATGGCGCTGTTTTCCGCTGGTGGAGCAATCAGCAGAAAGTTCGCGCCTCTGGCCGTGGCGGCTGGCGCCGTGGTGGTGGACAACAGCTCGGCGTTCCGCATGGATCCGGAAGTGCCGCTGGTGATTCCGGAGATCAATCCTGAAATGATAGGCCGAAATCGGGGTATTATCGCCAATCCCAACTGTTCGACAATTATCGCGCTGGTGCCATTGTGGCCGATCCACCGGGTGAACCGGATTCGCCGGCTGATCGTGGCGACCTACCAGGCCGCCAGCGGCGCCGGCGCCGCGGCCATGCAGGAATTGCTTCGCGCCACGCAAGCGGCGTTGGAAGGGCGCGACCACATCCCCACGGTGCTGCCGCACCCTTATGCTTTTAATGTGTTCAGCCACAATGCGGCCGTGGATCCGCAAACCGGTTATAACGAGGAAGAGCTTAAAATGGTCCGGGAGACGCGCAAGATATTCAATGATCCGGACATCCGCATCTCCGCCACCTGTGTTCGCGTGCCGGTGTTAAGGGCGCATTGCGAAGCGTTGCATATAGAGTGTACCGATCCGATCGACTCCGGGCGGGTTCGCGAACTGCTAAGCGGCGCCGCGGGCGTAAAGGTGGTCGACGATCGTGATCGAAATTATTTTCCCATGCCCCGCGACGCTTCCGGCCAGGGCGACGTTCTGGTGGGCAGAATCCGCCAGGATATCAGCGATCCCTCCGGCCGGTCGATCGCCATGTTCGTGGCCGGAGATCAGCTTCTCAAGGGCGCCGCGCTCAATGCCGTACAAATTGCACAGAGGCTGCTGGCGTAAAGCGCAATGTCGTTGGTTCGTTATAAACTCACCCTCGCCTATGACGGCACGGCGTATTGCGGCTGGCAGAGGCAGCCCGATCCGCTCCCCACCGTGCAGCGCGCCGTGGAGATAGCCGCCGGCCAAATTGTGAATCATCCCGTGGTAATCGCCGGTTCTTCACGGACGGATACGGGCGTGCATGCCTGCGGCCAGGTGGCGCAGATGGATACCGAGTGCCGCCTGGCGCCTCAGCGAATGCGCCTGGCGATCAACAGCCGCCTGCCCCCCGACATCCTGATCCGGGAACTGATTCCCGCCCCGCCCGGTTTTGATGTGGCGCGGGCTTGGCGCAAGCGGTATCGTTACTTGATATGGTGCAATCGCGAGCGGCCCCTGTTCTATCGACATTTTGTATACCACCATTGGCGCAAGGTGGATCTGGCGGCCATGGGAGAAGCTTGCCGGCGATTAGAAGGCGAACATGATTTCGCCGCCTTTTGCAGCCGGAGTCCCGATGGCGATCGGGTTCGCAGCACCGTCCGAACCATCACCCACTGTGGAATTCACAGCCGCGGCCCCATGATTATTTTCAGCGTCGAAGGTAACGGATTCCTTTATCACATGGTACGCACGATGGTGGGAACCGTCCTGGAGGTGGGACGCGCTCGCTGGAAGCCGGAGCAAATCACCCGGATACTGGAATCCGCTGATCGCTCGCAGGCGGGTCCCTGCGCCCCGGCAAGCGGTCTGTGCCTGCAATGGATTCGCTTCGCCGCTCCGGAAGGGTCCAATTGAAAATAGTCCACGTGATTACGCGATTGATCGTCGGCGGAGCGCAGGAGAACACCCTTCTAACCTGCGAAGGTCTGCGGCGCCGCGGTCAAGAGGTGATTCTGATTACGGGCCCGAGCAGGGGACCGGAAGGATCGCTGCTGCCGCGGGCCAGATCCGGCGGATATGAGGTGATGGAACTGCCGGCGCTGCGGCGTAATCCCCACCCCGCGGCCGACTTCTCGGCGTATGGCGAACTGCGGCGGATTTTCGCCCGGTTCCAACCGGACGTGGTGCACACCCATTCCAGCAAGGCCGGCATTCTTGGCCGGGCCGCTGCCTGGAAGCAGCGCGTACCGGTTATCGTCCATACCATGCACGGTCTGGCATTTCATCCGTACCAGGGGCGCCTCATCAATATGGGTTGGATTCTTCTGGAACGCTGGGCGGCGCGTCGCTGTCATGCGATTGTGGCGGTGGCCGACGCCATGACCCGCCAGGCGCTGCGGGAAGGTATCGGTCGTCCGGAACAGTTTACCACTATTTATAGCGGCATGGAGATTGACAAATTCACACCGCGGCCGGAGGCGCGGCAACTGGCCCGGAGAAAATTGGGCATCGGTCCCGAGAAGATCGTCATCGGCACCATTGCCCGTCTGCAACCGCTAAAGGGGCACGACGATATTCTGAAAATCGCCCCCCGTGTGCTGGCGTGCGAACCGAATTTGCATTTTCTATGGATCGGCGATGGCGTATTTAATGACCGTTTTCAGAGCGAAATACGCAGCCGCAACTGGTCGGACCGATTCACACTTACCGGACTTGTCTCGCCGGAACAGGTGGCGGAACTGATCCCGGCGATGGATATACTTTTACATCCCAGTTACCGCGAGGGGCTTCCCCGCGCGGTCCCGCAGGCGCTGCTGGCGGGCGTTCCGGTCATTGTATACGACTGCGATGGCGCGGCGGAAATCTGCCTCCATTCCCGTACCGGAGTCTTGATCCAGCCGGGCGACATCGCCACCATGGGCGATGCCGTTCTGGAACTCACCGGCGACGCCGACAAACGCCGCCGCCTGGGCCAGGCGGGCCGGGAGTTAGCGGCAAGCCTGTTCGACGCCGATATCATGGTGGCCAAACTGGAGACTCTTTATGAAAAACTCCATGCAAAATTTTCCCCAGAGGAACCCCGCTAAAGCAGGTACTGCCGGGAAGCGGGCCATGCTGCAGTTGCCGTGCCCGTTAACGGCTCTTGCCATTCTACTACCCCTGTTGGGCGTATCGCCGTCAATCCAAGCCGCGACCATGAACCCTCCGCAAAGGCAAAAGTTCCAGTCTTACGCAAGCGGGAAAATTCGCGCTGTGTTCCACACGTTAAACCATAGCGACAATTTCACCGCCGCCCGCCGGTCGCTGGATAACCTTTTCGATACCGTGATCGGTTATGACCACATAACCCATTTGCAAGTCATCCGGCAAGCGGATTTCGCACGGCGGCTGGTCAACCAGCTCGCCAAAGTCAAGAACACCAACAAGCGGCGGACGCTGTTGCGATGGCTGCTGGCCAACCATGCCCTGGCCGGCACTTTGGTGTTCCTGGTCAAACCGCACCAGCAAAATATACCGGCGGTATACAATCTGCTTTACCAGATACACAAGAAGATTGGCCGACAGGCGGCGGCGTACCCGAACCTGACCGCGGCGATTTGCGCCGTGCTCTATCGGCCGCTGGTTATGCACATCAACGAAAACACGGCGCGGTCGCCGGATCCTGTCGCGCTGTTCCAGTATTACGTCAAGTATCGGCGCGAGATGCTTTTCGGAATTCGCCACGTTCCGGCGCGGCTGCTGATTCATGTGGTGGATTCGGATTCGAGCATACGGGACATGAAATGGGCGTTGGCAAAATTTCATGGAGATCCGATGGTCGGCCGACTGTTTTTCAAGATCCGCTACGACTATTCGACGCTGCGGAATATCTCCGGCGACACCGTGGCGCTGGACCGGCATGGTTTCAATCTGCCGGATATTCTGCGGTACGGCGGAGTTTGCGCGGATCAGGCCTTTTTCGCCGCCCAGGCGGGCAAGGCCATCGGAGCACCAACGGCTTATGACACGGGTCGTTCCAGCGTGGTCGGACACGCCTGGGTCGGTTTTCTGCAGACTGCGGGCCGGCGGGGATGGTGGAATTTCAACGTGGGGCGGTATTCGGAATATCAGGGCGTGGTGGGAATGGTGCTCAATCCGCAGACACGACGCCTGGAGCCGGATTCTTTCCTGTCGCTTTCCGCGCAGCTCATCGGAACAACGCAGCGACAGAGGTGGAATGCGGTCGCGCTGACCGACGCGGCGCTGCGACTGATCGGTATGAAGCAGGCCGGCGAGCGTTTTAACCCGGTCCACCCGCCGGATGGCGTATACGACGACCGCAAGCGTCCCCGGGCTGATAACATTCAGACACAACTGAAATTTTTACACCGTGCCGTGGATCAGTGCAGTGGTCTGACGCTGGCGTGGTTCGCCGTGGGATACCTGGCGGACAAGGGCAAACTTACACTGGCTGAAAAAAAGGACTGGTCCAATCATCTGCTGCGGTTGTGTGGGCGGCGCTATCCTGATTTTACCCTGGCGGTCCTGGCGCCGATGGCTTCGTCAATCCGTAACGTACGGGAACAGAATCTGCTCTGGAACCGGCTTTTCGCCATGTTTGCGACGCGACAATTCGCTCTGGCGGCGCGGGTGCGAATGTTCCAGGCGGCCATGTGGAAGAAGGCGGGCCATGAAAACCGCGCCGGTGCATGCTATCTTTACGTAATCAATCATTACGCCAACGCCGGCCCTTTCGTGATAACGGCCCTGCAAAAAGCGGTGCAAATTCTACGGGATCAGAAACGCAACAATCTTATCCCCCAATTGTACGAGCGGACCTGGGCGAAAATTATTCCGCCGCCGCGCTGGTCGGCCGTCTTTGTCCATGAAAGCAACTGGTATCAAGTCGGCCGGATGCTCGAAGAGGAACTGCGGGCGATGGGGAAAGGCTCTCTGGCCCGTAAAGTGGCGCGGGAACTGGCTCTCGCCCAGCATCCCTTGACGCAAAATTAGCCCGACGTTCCAAGGCCTCAATGATTTGCTGGGCGTTTTCTTCACAGGGATCAACGAAGAAGTCAATGTCGCCGGTGAACCGCGGCCAGCCGTGGAATCCAACCGCATAACCGCCCACGATCAGGTACTTAACGCCGGCCGCGTTTAACGATTCGATAAACGCGCGCAAATCGGTTGGCAGCTTCATCTGTTCCCCTCTGTGCGGCCAGCAGGTCCAGCAAAATGTCCAGCCGCTGCGGCGGTGTCAGTCGCCGGCGCCACATCCGGTCCGCTTCGTCCGCCGCGGCATGCGAGTTGAATTTCCGCACCATCGGCTCCATAACGCAATTATACTACAAAAATTCGCCTCCGGCGCGCACCTCGCGGGCAACTCCATCTTCCGGTCAGGGCAATCGCATGTAGAATCAAGCGAGCAGCGTTTTGAACAGATAGCTCAAGCTGCTGGCGCAACGCTTGCGTTTGCGCCGGAGGATCACCTCGCCAAAGGCCCGCCGATGCGGCCTCTGAGCCGGGGGGCGGGTTCGTGGCCGGTTTTGCCGCCAGGGCCAAATGCCGGCTGACCGTCTCCCGGTGAATCCCCAGTTCCCGGGCAATTCGCCGGGCCGACCAGCCGCGGCGTAACGCCAAAAGACAAAGCGTCAGACACGCCGGCATGGACAACAATCCCGGCAGATTCGATTCGGGTCAGCCATGACCCGAATGTGACCCGATTTCCACCAGTCGCAGACGCCGAACACACACCCTCGGCTCCGTCCGACCTTCCGCCGGCTTGATCTCGTACAGCTTGTCCTCAAACAAGTTCATATTCGACATCGAGCACCTCTGTGTATTCTGCCGTGGTTCGACTTTCGCCCAGTTTCTGGACTGCCTGAATCGCTTCCTTTGCCTTGGCAATATCCGCCGCCGGCGCATTAGCAACCGATGCCGGATGACCACCGACGGATACGAACATCCTGCCCTTGTCAGTCTTGGTGTCGATCGCGCCGTTGGCCTTCATGCTGGTAAGGACAGAATTCATTCCGACGACGATCGGACCTCGGCCATTGGCTGACGCCGCTTGGGTGGGACGAGTGCCGCGCAAGACTCTCTGGCGGATCGCGTCGTTGAGCATGAATACCAGCCCCGCCTCAAGGGCATCCCGAAGCACGACTTTGCCCCAGGTATGAAGCAGAAGATTGATGTAGGCCACGGCCCGGCCGATTTATACTTGTTCCGGTGAAGTCGTAGTAATTACGATTCGCTGCATGAGTGAATTGATGTAGGTCGTGGCATCATCGGCTTGGAACAAAACGCCAAGCTCCTCAATGTCCGACTTGGACATGAGATTTCCACTGCCTTTCGACCACCCCAGGCTCGCAAACGGCGTGTTCGAGAGAATAAAGGAATGGAGTTTCAAGCCAGCCACCTGCGCATCGATGATTTGCTGGAGACGCGGGATGTCTTGCGTGGAGAACTGGATCTTTGGATCGGCCGGATCGAAGTGAAGCAGGCCCTTGGGGTCAACAAACACCAGATGTTGTCGCTGCCCCTCCTGCACCCACAGGAGGAAATCAGGGAAGAAGTTGGATGCCTGAAAGAAACCAAGGCCCGTCACGGCCTGGTTGCGAAGCAGGTAGACTTCCCGTCCCGCATTGTCGCTGCACCAAACAGCCAGATCCTGCACAAATTGGGCTTCGTGCCGATCCAACGGGATCGGGCTGATCTTGATCTGGGCGTTCTTGCCGACGTACAGAATTGGCTGGTAGAGATGTCCCACGAACGGAACCGTGCGCCAACGCCCGCCCCATTGACTCCATGTGGCAAGTGGGTTGGTTTCCAAGGCGGAGCGAAGGTCTTGGACGAACTCGGCAATCCGCTCGATTTCTTCCGCTGATTGAACCAAGTCCGTCGTCTCAATGGTGTAGTCCTGGCCTTCCAAGTCAACATCCCCAACCTCGGCAACCTCGATGTAGGGTGCCTCCCACCGGCCCCTCATGAACCGGTAAAACCGTTCGGCATAGGCGTTAATCAATTGCTGGGCCATCCGCTGCCACTGCGGGCGGTTCTCATATCGGTCGGTCCGCATGTCATCGGCGGTCGCCGACAGCTCATACCAACCGTTCGCTTGCAACATGCTGAGAATCGCCGTCTTGTCGGCATGCAGCCGATCCAGCCCGCGCGTCGCTTTGAACGCCTCCAAGCCAAACAGCAAATCGTCAATGTCCAGCAGCGCCGCGTGGATCGGCGTCAGATTCTGGTGCGGGGCATCCCCAGCCTCGCCAATGGCGGCCGTGATCTGTCGATCCGCGCCGGTGATGCCCCGGATGCGCGGCAGCCAGTTCAGGCGCGTCTTGTGGCCGCGCAGCCACGCGTCTTCCGGGGTCGCATCCTGCGGTGGGCGCAGTCGCACCAAGGGGCCGAGCTTACGGAAAGCGCTGCCGCGCTCGACCTGCACTCCATCGATCACGTCCTTGAGCCGCAGCGTCTTGAGCTTTCGCTCGGGCAACGTCTTCACGACGGGTAGATCCCAAATCTGTTTCTCCATCGCTTCGGGCAATTCGCTGAAGATCCAGTCGCGGAACGTGTTCATGTAGCTGGCTTTGACGCCGAACACCTGCAGCGTTTCGACCTGGCGCAGGTTCTTCGGCGGCGTCGGCTTTTCCGCCAGGACAGACGACCTGCGCAGGCTCATGCGATAACCTCGCAGCCGCACGCCACGCCCGAATAGCTGGATGATCTGCGTTCCTTCGCTCTTGCCCATCCGCATCAAGCCGATCGAAGAGACGCGCCACGAGTTCCAACCTTCCGTAAACTTGCGCGATCCCACCAGCAGATTGACCGGGCTGTCGTCCCGGCTGATGCCTTTGAACAGCGAGTCCCGTCCCAGATCATCCTCCAGCCGAACTACGCCGTGCTCAGCGCATGCGTCAGCCACAGCCACAGGATCACCGACATTCACGACGCCGAACGGCTCGCCTTCGCCGACCTTGAGCGCCAGTTCGCCCATCGCGCTCTTGAGTATTTGCACCGTCAACACCCCGCCCCCCGGCGCATTGAACACATCGCGCAGAATGTTTGCGTACAGCTCGTGTGCCAGCGCGGGCTTGTCACCAGACGTATCCACATGCGGGAGGCGGTGGGCCAGCAGGTCCCGGCCGTTCTGATCCTTGAAGCCCTCCTCGAGCAAGCTCTGGATCAGCCCGATGGAGCCGGCCGGATGGGAAAGGAAACCCTTCATGAACAGCAGCACTTCGACCACATCGGAAATCGACACTGTATCGTCCGTCGTGGACGCCTTGCCGACCACCGTGTGCCCGACGAACACCCATAGTGGCTTGTCCACCTGAAACGGCTTGATCGCGTCGCCGCCGTCTCTCCATACCCGAATCTGTTGGTAAAACAGCAGCAACGCCGCCGTCAAATAGCGTTTCTGCTTTTCGTCATCTTCCAGATTCAGTATCGTAAAGTCTTTGCCATACCCGTCGCGGTAGAAGCCGCGGTAGGCATAATCGAAGAGGATGCACCGCGCATAACGGTTGCGCATGGTCTCTTCATTGCCGATCGCTTCTTTGAACGTGGCCGAGTATTCGATGCAGAATCCGCCCTTGGCCAGTTGGTCGCGGCGAAGCATCCACTTGCCTTCCTCGCCCCGGCCCGCGCCGCGATGCCCCTCGTCCACCAGCACAAGGTTGCACCCCTCGAACGCTTCGGTGGCCACTGTTGTTGGGCCGTGGTCCTCCTGCAACTTGTGGATTGAGAGGATCTTGATCGCATTCTTCGTCAGTCCCGCGAACAGACCGTCCACGCCTTGCTCGCCCACCGTCACCACATCAAAACCAGACTGGGTGAACTCCGTCGCATGCTGGGCACTCAGACCGTCGTTGGGCGTCACCAGGATGATCTGGTCTAGCTTTGGCCGCTTGCCGGCTCTGTAGGCCATCTGCTGGTAGTAGCGAAACTGCCGCACGTGGACGTGCATCAGTAGCGTCTTGCCGCTGCCGGTGGCACACCAGAACGCCAGCCGGGCCAACTGCTCTCGCGCATCCTCAATCGTGAACGGTTCGACCCGGTCCACCTCCAGTGCTTCGGTGTTATGCTGGGCAATCCGCTCATTGATCTCTCCGCGCAGCGCCTCGGGATCGTCGAAATACCGGTCCAGGAAAAGCTCGGTGAACAGCAGCGCCAGATATTGGTGGTACTTCCAGTCGATTTTTGGCTGGCCGTGGTGCAGCCGGGCGGCATTGATCGCCTGCGTATGTTCCAGGATGTTCTGCTCGTAGCTTTGCAGGCGCTCCAGCGGGATTACATTTCCGTCGGCGACGGTGGGTAATGCCCCGGCGATGGCCTCGAAGAACCGATGCATCCCGGTTCGTTCGTCCAGGCCTTCCGCGCTGTCCGGCGAGAGCTGGAACCGGTCGCGGAAATCATGCAGACCGCGGACACCCAGTTTCGACAGCGCCCATTGAAAGAGCACTGTCTGGCGGTGAAAATCTGGCTTCGGCTGCCCCTTGGCGCGTTGGCGCGGCTTGCTGGTTGCGGCCTTACTCATTTCTCGCCTTCATCCTTCCTGGGCTTCGGTCGTTTGGCCGGAGAAGTCGAGGGCTTAGGTTTCGCCAGTCTCTTCACTTCATTCACAGCTTCGTCAAAGTGATGGTCCACCGGTTCTGGAAGCCCGGCCTGCAACTGATGGAATGTCTCGAATTCGGCATTGGCTTTGGCGAGGGCCTGCTCGTGGGAAATCTTCCCGGCATGCGTCAGAATCTCCCGTTCGGATAGCCGCAGAAAGTCATCCAGTTTCTTGATCCAGTCCCGCATCGTCATCGGCTTGCGATTCATCGCCTGAAGCTCGGCGAAGTCCAGATATGCCGACACAATCAAGTTCAATGCCTTGATTTCTTCTTCGGTCAGATAGTTTTTTGCCACCCCCACATCCGATTTACGGGGGCGGTCGCCCATCCAAGCCGTCAGCCCCATCTGTGGCTTGCTGGCGTCGGCGCGACGATGGATCACCTCCGCCGCCGTCTGCCCGTGGATCGCCCAGTGCATTTTGTTCTGTACCGTCTGAAAGAAACGCAGCGACGCCTCCGCCTTGGCGTCGTAGTCAGTGCTGGTTGCGTAAATGTCCAGCACTTTCCGCCAGAACACCCGTTCCGAGGAACGAATGTCGCGGATACGCGCCAGCAGTTCCTCGAAATACCTGCCCCCGCCGGCCCGCTTGAGCCGCTCATCGTCCATCGCAAAGCCCTTGACGATGTACTCCCGCAAGCGCTGCGTCGCCCAGATGCGGAACTGGGTGCCGCGCAACGACTTGACGCGGTATCCGACCGAAATAATCACGTCCAAGTTGAAAAATTCAACATGACGGCTGACGGTCCGGTCACCCTCTTTTTGAGCTGTTGCAAAATTTGCAACAGTTGCCGCCCGGACCAGTTCCCCCTCCTCGAAGATGTTTGCTATGTGCCGTGAAATCACGGACTTATCACGCCCGAACAGGTCAGTCATCTGGTTCAGGGACAGCCAGACGGTCTCACCTTTTATACGGACTTCAATCCGACTTCGCCCGTCAGAGGATTCATAGAATATAAAATCATCCGGCCCGGCCGGCACTATCTCGCCACTCATGCCACACCTCCATCGGCGAACATCCGGTCCTTAAACGTCTGCTCGATGGGCAGCACAGTGCGAATTTCCGCCGTTGGTTGCGGCAACGTCACCGGGCCATTGATGTAGATCAGGTGATATTCTCGGTGCTCACTGCGCTCCTTGGTTTCCTCGCGGTGCCGATTCATCCATGCCTCCAGCGCCGCAGCGTCCCGCTCGGCGTCGCCGGTGAGTTTCCGCCACACCACCAGCACCCGTGTGCCGTCCAGCAACTCTCCCTCCACGCGCTGGAACACAAATGGCCCCGCCTTGTCGCGCCGCATCCGCCCGGCAACCTTCAATCGACCCAGGCCGTCGGCGTGCTTGGCCCGCTCGAAGTCGGCCGCGTAGCGCTCGATCTGCCCATAGGCCTTGACCTTGATCCCGAGCAGGTAGTTGAACGTCTCCACCAGGTCCACCCGATGTGGCTTGATCTCCGCCTCCCCGGCCGGCTGGGCATTGATTGTGTATCCCCACGGGTCTTTGAATGCGTCGAGATTCAGCAGGTTTGGCCCCATCTCCAGATCGAGCGAATAGGTGATCAGGGCATCCTTTGTGGCCGGGTCGGCGCTGGGCAGGAACTCGCCCGTCGGCGCGGGCAGGTTGTTCAGGGCGTCCTCGTAGCTCTCCAGGGTGAAGTACTTCACCAGAGCGCTCGCCCCCTTGCCGTGAACCTGGGCCTTACCGTCCTTCCACTCTGGCGAATACAGCACCTTAACGATGCGGGGTTTGAGGACCGTGTCAAAGTATGCACCCATCTCAATTAGCATAAACCGTCGGTCGCCATCGTCCTCTCGGTTCAGATTGATCACCGCATGTCCGGTCGTTCCGGAGCCTGCGAAATAGTCGAGGACCCATGCATCGGACTGGCCGTGAATCATGCTGTCGATGGAGCGTCTCACTGTATTTACCGACTTGGGATAGGAGAATGCGGAAGCATCTCTGAACAGCGACTGAATGACATTTGTTCCCCACGATACAGCGCTGAACTGTGCCCCCTGCCAAATGCTGGGGAGCAGTTCTCTCCGCTCCGAGTCGGTATAGAGACGCTGGATCACTAGATCCTCGGTGCATTGAAGGCGGCCATTCTCCAGAGCCTTGGGAGCCGACTCGTAGGACAAGGACCAGACTCGTTCGGGATTTTCTTGGTCGCCTACGGCTCGCTCGCCCAGGGGATACACCCTCAGCCATCCCTGCTCTGTGGGCCCCGTCAAATACTTCTCGCCAAGAGCAGGCGGCCGCTCGAAGCCCCTAATCTGCCGGGTGGCGGGGTCGACCAGAACAGCGTAGAAGCTGTTTGGCCTACCCGTGCGGAAGTTGTTGCTACCGGTGCCGCTGCGCCGAAAGCCGCGAACTCGCTCGGCGGAGTCAAGCACATTACCGCGCAAGATGTCGCTGCCAATGGGAACGGAAAACAGTGCGTACTCGTGCGTCCGCGAGACGTTCGATCGACCAGTCCCCGAGCCCGGATAGTGCTCGACGATGCATTTGTGCAGTTCATGCCGAGGAAGCATGAGCCGCGTGATCTGACAGAGGTAATCCAGCTCGGTGTCGTCGATTGCTTGGCAAATCGGTACGGAATCATCTGTCAGAGCCCGGATCGCACCCAGCCGATCGGTAATGAGACAATCCCAGGATGATTCCTTGTAGCCGTTCTTGTAGATGATTGAGATCGCATCTGTGTTGTAGGGCGGGTCAGTGTAAATGCACGCGATCTGCCGACGGTATCTTTCCTGTAGGAAGCTCAGCGCTTGGAAGTTCTCTGAGTGGATTAGCAGGCCCGACGTGGCAGAAGCGATGGAATCCTGCCCAGCAATAATCTCCTCGCTCGCTAGAAGCTCCGCCGTGAAGTCGCCAGGGAAGAGATACGTATCCACCACCAGCTTGTCATTGGCGTCGAGATATTCTCGCGTCTGCCACTTCGGATTGCTGAGGAGCGTCGGATCGCCGTCGGCTGGCTTGAAGCCGAGAGATTCCCACTCGGTCCACTGCTTGGGGTTGGCCGCCACAACATCGCGCAGGATGGCTGGGATGCGGTCTATTGTCACGAGCCAGTTGGTTTCCAGCACCAGCTTTTTCTTCAACCACATCTTCTTCTGAAAGTTCTCGACGGCTGCCAGGAAGTTGATGACCGGCAAGGCGACGGCGCGGAGGGCCTTAACTTTCCCCTGTACCTTTGCCAAGTGGTCGGGAGGTAGTGTTTCCAAGTCGTCGAGACGCACGACCTCGTTCTTGATGTAAAAATCCAGCTCGCGCTTCAGAAAGCCGCCAAGGTCCTTGTGGATGAAATAGTCAAAGGTGTTGCGGGCGGTGAAATGGTCCAGATGCTTGCCCAGAATGGTGCGGCCCGGCTTAGTTTCAGTGGCTGAAAGCACACTGACCAACGGCTTGCACGCTTCCGGCGTAGCCGCCAGGGCGCGCTGCTCGGCGTCGGCGCAGAACTGTTCGCGCTCATCACCTTTTGTCCGGCCGGACGCGGCGGAGTATTTGCCGCCGAAAATGCGGGTGGTCTCGACCGCGGCCTGTTTCTCGGCCTCGGTGGGGTGGCGGAACTGGAAGCGCAGGGTCAACTCGCCGTCGGTCTCTTCGACTGGCTTTTCGCTGTCGAGGATATAACGTCGTTTGGCGTCGTCGGGTTCCTTGTTGTTGTTCGTTTCCTGCGTGGCCTCGACGAGCTTGAAGCGGACGGTCTTGCCGCTGACCTTGAAGCGGTAATCTTTGTGCCACTCGCCGCTCTTGATGTAGTACTGGTCCTTGTTGGCCCAATGGAGGGTGACCTCCTCGCCGCCGTAGGGGATGGCGTAAACGTCGCCCTTGTAACGGCGCTTGGAGATAAAATCGCCTTCGTCGTAGTAGCGACCAAAGAAGGCCAACAGGTGGTTGTAGATGTCGGCCTCCAGCTCGGCGGCCGAAGCCCCCCCAGCGGCGGCGAGTTTCGTTTTCAGTTCCTGGACCTTGGGCAGCGCATCCGGATCGGCCCCGAGCGCCTGGGCCTGCTGGATGGCTTTGTCGAGTTCAGCCTGCACCTGATCGCTCGCGCCGGCGCCGTGGGCGGCAAGTGTCTGCCGCACCACGTCTTTAAGCTGCCGATCCAGGAATTCATTCACTTCCTTATTCTTGGCCGCTATGATGCGGTAAATGCCGAAGTCTAAGTCGGACTTGTCCAATTCAAAAAGCTCGCGGAGCTTGGCTTTCAGGTCGGCGAACTTGCTGTCGGTAATGGTTGTGGACATTGTACTTGTAATCCTCAAACGAATCAGACCGCCTCAAAGCGGATGGTGAAAAGCGTTTCCCGTGAGTGCCGCTGCTGGCACCGCGCCTGCAGTTGGCGAAGCAGCGCCTGCCGCTCCTGCTCAACCTTCTCCTCGACGTCATCAATGTTGCGCCGGGCGCGGCGGCGCTGGGCTTCCAACTGGTTGATCTGCTCCAGCGCGGCCTGCTGAGCCTGGACCGTCTCGGCCAGGTCAGCTTGGCGACGGGCGGCCCGTAGCGAGCGGCGTAACGAGTCCAATTCCTGCTCAGCGGCGTCGATCTTGTCGTCGGCCCATTGATTAACCTGATTGTGTACCTGGCGAAAGCGCGCATTGCCGGCTTCGCTGGCGCGTGCGAGGCTGGCGCTGGTCAGGCGTTGGGCATCCATATCCAACCGTGCGGCGGGCGCGGCGTCGATAGCCGCTTCGCCGACAACGGTTCCGGAGACATCGAGCAGGCGTTGGGACCGTTCTTGATCAATGTTTTCGCCCGCGTCGGTGATGGCGGTCAGCAGTAGAAACTCCTGGCGGCTGTCACTGTCGAGGATGAGCTTTTCGAGGCGCAGCCAGCCGCGCTGGCCGACCAGAGACTGCAGCATGCTGATTTTCCGCCCATGATTGGAGACGTCGAAGCGCACCGTCACCACGGGAAGCGCCACGACTTTGGCCTTGTTAAGCAACCACTGGCCTAGCGGGCTGGAAAGGCGGAGCAGGTGCGCTTCCGTGACGGCATAGTCGGCGTCGCTGCGGGCCGCGGAGATCAGGCGGTAGCGCCCGCTGGGGATAGCCGAATCGGGTGGATCGGGAAGTTCAAGAGAATACGTCTGGTCGTCGAATGCCGCTACGCCTTCGAGGCCCCAATGGGCCAGTGTCCAGAAGCGCTCACCGACCCGGTCGAGTGCGAGCTGCGCGTTCTGTCCGCGAATGCGAAGGCGCTCATGAACATCGGCATCAAAGTGCTCGAAGAGCTGCTGCCGGGCTGCCGTCATCTTCTGTGAGATGGTGGTTTCCAACTCGCGTTGAAGGGCATCGAACGCCGCTTCGATTTCCTGATCGGTTCGGCACGTCTTAAGGATGGCCAGGACGCGCTTCTCGAAATCAACGCCTTCCTCGATCGCGCCGAGCACTTCGTCGCTGGCCCCGAACAGGCCGTCGAAAAGGTTGAATTTCTGTTGGAGTAGATCCTGAACGCGACGATCGGCGATGTTGTCCTGGGAGAGAAAGTTGACGACCACCACATCATGTTGCTGGCCATAGCGATGGCAGCGTCCGATGCGCTGCTCAATCCGCTGTGGGTTCCAGGGCAGATCGTAGTTTACAACCAGGGAGCAAAACTGAAGGTTTACGCCCTCGGCGGCAGCCTCGGTCGCCAACAAGATGTCGGCGTGCTCGCGAAATTCCTCGATCAGGGCCGACCGAATATCCACGGCCTTGGAGCCGGTGAGTTTGTCGGTGCCGGCGTGGCGAGCCATGAATCGGTCATACGCCTGCTTGGCGCTGGGGTGGGTATTGGAGCCATTGAAAGTGACAACCCGCCCGGCGTAGCCGTTGGCCTCCAAGTAGCCGGCCAGGAAGGTCTGCGTCTTGCGGCTCTCAGTGAAGATCAGCGCCTTACGCGCCGCACCCAGAGATGCCATGCGGGCGAATGCCGCGTCCAGCGCCTTGAGCAGCGCCTGCGATTTGCTATCGCTGCCGATCTTCTCGGCGCGGGCAATCAGCGAGTCGATCTGGGCCAGTTCGGCGGCCAGAAGTCTCCCCTGTACCGGGGGATGCGAGTCGTCCGCGTCACCATCGATGGCGTCGATCTGTTCGACAAGGTCATCAAGGTCCAAATCGTCATCCGCACCGAGTTGTTCCAACAGCTCTTCTTCTCCGGCGGGCAATCCGTCTCGGAGCGTGATCAGACGCTGCCGCATCGTCCGCAGCGTGCTGGCGAGCGCCTGCGGCGAGGAGGCGAGCGTCTTGAAGAGGATCATTTCGATCAGTTGTCGCTGCCGTTGGGGAAAAGCGAAGCTGATCTCCCGCGTCATGAAGTCCATAACGTCCTGGTGTAGGGACTTCTCCTCGTCGGTTTGAGCGAACGGGTGCGTCATCGCGTGACGCTCCCGGTAGTTCACGTAGGGGCAATCCTTACGCAGCGTGCGCTTGCAGACCTCGCTCAAGCGGGCGCGAAGCTCGGCCAAATCACCGCCGGCGTTGCAATATCGGCTTTGGAAGGCACTCTTGTCGCCGAAAAGGTGGTCATCAATGAGCCATCCCAGGCCATAAAGCTCCAGCAGGCTATTTTGCAGCGGCGTGGCCGTCAGCAATAGTTTCTGGCGCAGCTCGAATGCCCAGCGTACGGCTTGGCCACCCTTGCGGCTGGGTTGGTAGGCGTTGCGGAGCTTGTGGGCTTCATCCAGAACAACGAGATCAAAGGGGATGGCACGCAAGTCGTCCTTCATCCGAACCGCCAAGCCATAGGAGATAACCACGATCTTGTCACAATCGAACGGATTCGGGTTGTCTTCCCGGCGAAGAGTGGCCCATACTTTTCGGTCGATGACGATGGCGGGCAGGTTGAATTTCTCGACAAGTTCGCTCTGCCATTGCTTGCGGATGTGCGCGGGAACCACCACCAGGAGCTTTCGGCGTCGTTCGGCCCATTTCTGGCAGAGCACCAGTCCGGCTTCGATGGTTTTGCCGAGGCCAACTTCATCAGCAAGGATGATGCCCTTCTGCAGCGGGTTAGAAATGGCGAACAGCGCCGCGTCGACCTGGTGCGGGTTCAGGTCCACCTTAGAGTCAAATAGGGTAGTACTCAGGCGGTCCAACTCGCCGATCGCGCCCAGGCGGGTCAGGTCGTGGGCGAAGTAGCAGGCTTGGTGCGGAACGATCTGGATCACTTCTTGCTCCCGTTGCTGCATAGCCACTGGTCAATGACCGTCCGATGAAACCGCCAGTGCCGACCAACCTTAGTGCCGGGCACTTTTCCTTCGGCGCACAGCTTGTATAGCGTGGATGTCGAAAGCTTGAGATATTTTGCTAAATCGACGATGGTCATCACCGTATCGTGTGTCTGTTTGGCCATCTATGTTCCTTTCGCATCCGGTGAAGGGGCAAACCTCGCTGCCTCGCTTGCAGGCAGCCAGCCATAATTTCACAGTTATTTGCCGTTGGCGTCAATTCGTCGTGCCCAAAATTCATACCGGTCTCCAGCGTATTGGCCTTCATTGCCTGGCCATATCAGGCTGGCGGTTTTGACATTGGTCAATAGCGGTAGATAATCCATGTCGGCATTGCCCATAAAGACGACCATGCTTGTTCTTGCAAATCGGTTCAGACACCTCGCAAGATTTTCCTTACCGACAGCGCCGGTAGTGACAGGCGGCCTGTATTGATTAGAAAAAGCACAATGGCCGCGGCATTGAGCAAGCCGGCCCATTTGCGCTGCGGCCAGGATTGGGCTATATCCGCCAACACGCGCCAAAATACTGAGAATTCCAGCAAAATTAATGGAACATAGGCGATACGGCTGAAGCGCATGCGGACACCCAGAACAGCGGGAAAGATAATCGGGGCGTGGCCGAAGATCATCCCGAATACAAAGCCAAGGAAGATCGCGTGCAAAATCGCATCATAGTGAAAGCCTGCATATAGAGCTGTACCGGCCAATCCACCGCCGTCCAAGACGGGCTGCAGCCACAGCCACCAGCAGGCCATCACGCCACCAGTGGCCAGCCAGAAATAGCCGGGTAGCAAGCACGCAGCGACAAAGCGTGTCAAACCATGGCTACGAATGGTATGCCGCGCCACGTCGTAAACCGCCAACCAGACCGCCAGAGCGACCATCCCCAGCCCGGCCAAGGCGCCGCCGGCCCCCGGAGCTATCAAGGCCAACAGTAATCCCGCCACCAACATGGCCGCGGCCACCACGAACATGCGGTGGCGTAGTGGCGCCGGCGGCATCAGCCGGCTGAGCTCCAACCGCTCCCCGACGATGGTCAAGATCAAGAAGGCCATCCACCAAAGAACTATGTCGCTAATGCCCCATCCGGAAAACCAAAGCGCATTGCCAACCAGCCAAGCCGCGGCGCCCAGGGCCATCGTGGCGGTGAAGATCGAGACTTGCCGCCGGAGAATCACCCCGAAGTCCGCCGTCATGATGATGCTGGACACGACAATCAGCCCCGCACCAAGACGCACCGGACCGCCAGACGCCAATAAAATGCCGCCCATGCCGCTGGCCAGCGGCCCCAGATAGCACCACCACCTGCGGATGGCGACGGCGCGTTCCAGCGTCAAAAGCGTACCCAGAAATCCGCCGATCATGATGGCCCCATGGTTTGCGACGACGTTTGGCATGATCTGTGGCCAGGTCCAACCAAGACGCAGAAGCCCGCCCCAGATGCCAGCAAGCAACAAGAATATGCCCATTGCCAGTAAAGGGAATCTCGCTGGTTTTCTGGTGCGTGGTTGTGCGGCGGAAGCGTTGTGCACGGTTGACCTCGCAATACTATTTCCAACCCATCTGCTGGCGACCCTGCTCGGAAATCATGTCGCGCGTCCAGGGTGGATCCCACACCAGTTCAATCCGCACATCAGCTATGCCCTTCCCAGCCACTCGGATGGCGGCTTCCACATCAGCCAGGATCATTCATCGCCATGGGTGATTGATTCTTGGACTTCCTGTAATTTCATATCAAAACGCTGTTCCGGCTGGCCTCGCGGCTTATAAGTAACCACCAGCGCGGTAATGGCGGGATCCACGCCCTGCTGCTGTATCATTAGTTCGTTTCATCCCCGGTACTTCGTTGCGTGAGATAATCTTTTTTCCGGGTTCTGGCGTATTGGCGCCGTGATGCCAGCTTGCCGCCGGGCTGCATGAGGCTCGGAAAAACGGCAAAAGCCGAGCTAAGGCTCCTTACCCCCGGTATCATACAGCGGCCGCTTGGCGCCATGGCTCCCCGGGAAGGTGGTCGATTAACATAGAACGTAACCGTTCACGGGCCAGAAACATCGAAAAACAAGGTATTTTTCGATATTTAATGGCTCAAAGCACCGTAAAATTGCCATCCGCAGTGCCAAAACCAGAATAAAACCGCGTTTTTTTGAAAAAAACGCCAGTTTTGGCCCGTGAACGGTTACCATAGAACGAACCAGCCGCATTGCATCGGTCGGATTGTACCGTATCGTCGCATTCAGCAGCGGTGCGATGTGCTCTACTGATGTTCACCTGTTCAAATTTCACCTGCTCTGTTTTGGCCTTTGGCCAAAACTGGGGGACTAGGATTCGAACCTAGACAAACAGATTCAGAGTCTGCTGTGCTACCGTTACACCATCCCCCAAAAGGGATCGAGCGCATCCTAATAAATTCGCCGGCCGGGAACAAGCTGCGGAGCAAAAACAGATTCCCCAAGCTCGCTTGCCGCCGGCGCAGCGGGGAGTTAACTTTCCATTCACGCTGGTCGCGACCGATTCTTGCGGCCGGAGCAGGCAGAAGGAATACTCCATGGCCGTTCCCAATCCACCGTTGCCCGTCCTGCGGTTTGTTGGCCTGCTGGCGGCCAATGAAGAGATGCTGGCTGCGGCGCGGCGGGAGCTTTCCCAATGGTACGGCGCCATCGACGACATTTCCGAAATCATTCCTTTCACTTTTACCGATTACTATCAGGCGCAGATGGGCAACCAACTGCTGCGACAATGGGCGCGGTTTTCCACTCTTTTCGCCCCGGAGCAACTGGCCAAGTGCAAGTTGGAAACCAACATGGCCGAGGTGTTGCTGGCCCGGCAATTTCCGCAAAATGTCCTGCGGCCGGTAAATATGGACCCCGGTTACGTGAGCCGATACAAAGTGGTGCTGGCGACCACCAAGGATCACAGCCACCGCGTGTATCTCACCGAAGGCATTTACGCCGAAGTCACTCTCCACTGGAGCGCCAATTGCTGGACCGCCTGGCCTTGGACTTACGCGGATTACAAGACTCAAACGGCGTCGCGTTTTTTTGAAAAGTGCCGGGATTTTTATTTTCGGCAGATTCAAAAAACAATTGGTTCGCCGGGCTTGGAATGAAAAAGACGGGAGCCTTCATGCTTTTACTCGGGGCGGCCCTGTTTTTATCTTCGCTGGTGTTGAGCCTCGTCGGCACCGGCCTGGCCCGCCGTTTTGCCGGCAAGCTCGGGATGATCGATCAGCCCGGCGCGCGGAAAGTCCACGATGTCCCCAAACCGCGCAACGGCGGCATGGCGATCTTCTGGAGCATCGCGCTGCCGCTGCTGGCCGGCCTGGCCGCGGCCGGTTTTTTCGTGCGGCCGCCGTGGGCCAACTATCTTCCGGTGTCGGTTCGCGCCTATGTACCGGGATTGCTCGCTCATCGCGGATTGGCGCTGCTGCTGATCTTTTGCACGCTGGCCATTCATCTCGTGGGCTTGTGGGACGATCGCCACGCCCTTTCCGCACCGGTAAAACTTTTCTGGCAGTTGGCCATCGCCGTGGCGCTGGTAGCCGGTGGCGAGTGGCTCCAGAAGGGCGGTTTTCGCAGTCTTACGTTTCTGGACCATGTGGTTCCGGGCGGGATATTTATCTCCGGCGCGCTAAGCGTGTTGTGGCTTGTCGTGTTGACCAATGCTTTCAATTTCATGGACAACATGGATGGGCTTTCCGCCGGAGTTGCCGGCATCTGCGCGCTAATGTTTTTCATTGCCGCGCTGCATAGCGGTCAATGGTTCATCTGCGGTCTCCTGCTGCTGTATCTCGGCGCGGTAGCGGGATTTCTCGTGTACAACTTTCCACCGGCGGGCATTTTTATGGGTGATGGCGGCAGCATGGTGCTTGGTTTTTTTCTCGCCGCGCTGACCATTCGCACCACTTTCTATTCGGGCCAGGGACGCTGGTACAGCATCTTGATGCCGCTGGTGGTTACCGCTGTTCCGCTGTATGACCTGGTCGTAGTGAGTTTTGTCCGCTGGCGGCGCGGGCGCAGCCCCATGGTCGGCGATACCAATCATTTTTCCCATCGCCTGACGCGACACGGTTTTTCCCAGCGCGGGGCGGTGCTGGTGATCTATGCGGTGACGCTGGCCTGCGGTCTTTCCGCGCCATTGCTGGCTCGGGCCGGCGGGGTCAGCGCCGTTTTGATCGCCATTCAATGTCTGGCCATTTTAACAATCGTAGGCGTGCTGGAGCGAGTGGGGGAGCACACCCGATGAGCCGGTCCACACGCCGAATTCTCCAATGGTTGGCGCTGGGGGGACTGCTGCTGGTGGTTTGCCTGCGGATGACGGTGAACGAACCAGTCAACGGAGGGGCCGCGAGCAATTCGATAGGTGCGTTTTCCAGCCTGTATGCCGGAGCTTATCGGTTCCCCGGTCCTTCGGAAATCGTCGGGCTTTCCATTCTCGTCCTGGCGCTGGCGGGGATAGGATTGCTCGGATGGGGACGACTGGCCGTCGGCCGGGCGCTGTCTCTATTCATCATCGCCGGCATTGTGGGACTGGCTCTGGCTTCGTGCTTTCGAGCCGCTAATCGTTTCGCGGCGTTGGTCGGTTGCTTTGATCTGGCCATGGCGCTGCTGGGCGGATGGACGGCGGCCCTGTTGTGTGCTACCGACCAAAGAAGGCGATTCGTCACCGCGGTTCTGGTCGGCCTGCTGGCCGTCCTGTGCGCCAAGGGTTTTTACCAGCGGTTCTATGAAATTCCGGCGACCATTCATTACTTTCACCAGAAAGAGGCGGCCTGGCTGGCGCACGCGGGGCTGGACGCGCACAGCACGGAACTGAAGTTGTTTGTCTCCCGGCTCAATTCGCGCGAGGTCAGCGGTTTCCAGTCGCTAAGCGACGTGTTCGCCGAGGCTCTGCTGCCGCTGCTGCTGGCGGCTTGCGCGCTGGGGGTGGCGGTTCTAATGACGGCCGGGAGAAGTATCCCCAATCCCGTCGCCAGAAATCGGTCAGTGGGGCGCCCGGAAGGGAATCCTGGTCCCCATGGTCAACGGGGTTCCGAGCGAGTCAGGACAGCCCGGGATCGTTTCCTGATCGGGCGGGAAATTCCGCTTCCGATTCTTCTTGGCGCCTTATTACTGGTTTTGTTTGTTCTTGGCGCGGTTGTGCTGATTTTCACGCGCAGCAAAGGCTCCATCGCCACGTTGGCGCTTTGCCTGCCGGCGCTCTTTTTCGCCTGGTGGGCGCGCCGGTGGATTGCCGGGCATCGCTGGCAAACCGTCGGAGTGGTATTTGCCGGCATTGCCGTGATTGTTTCCGGCGTGCTGACCTACGGTCTGATCCGGCATACCCTGCCCACGCGCGATCTGCGTTTTCGCTGGCAATACTGGACGGGGGCGGCTCGGATTATCCGGCGGCATCCGCTGCTGGGCGTGGGTCTGTATAACTTCGGTTATTACTATACAACATACAAACCGCGCGGCGCTCCGGAAGATGTTCAGGACCCCCATAATCCGTTTGTGTGTCTGGCCGCCGAGACGGGGCTTCCGGCGGCGGGGCTGTGGGCGGTCCTGTTGTCCCTGGCGCTGCTGCGCACCCTGCGGCGCGATCATACCGATGCCGATCCGAAAAACGATGGTTCGATCCCGCCGTGGTGGTTTGCCGTCTTTGTGCTCTGCTGGTGGGGGGGGAGATTCCTTTTCACCGGGCCGAAAACCAGTCACGCGATGATAGTTCTCTTTATTGTTTTCATGTCCATCTTTTATGCCATGGCCGCTTTTGCCGGCATGCTCATCGCCGATCGCGCCTGGGGTATCCTCTCTCCGCAGAAGCGGCGGATCGTCGCTCTGGCGGCGGTTCTCGGCGCTGCGGGTATGTGCGTTTACGACCAGATCAACATGGCCCTGGTCACCGGCGGCGCGGCCATGCTGTTCTGGGTTGTTTTGGGTGCGTTTGAGGCCCGTCCCCAGGGGCTGGTTCATGCCACGGAGTCGGATATTTGCCAGGATACCGGCGCGCCGGGATTCAAAAAAATATTGTCTCGCCTCGGCCACCGATTCAACGTGCGGCTCCCACCGATCAAGGCGCGGCCGCAGTTGCCGCCTGACCTCCCGGTTCCGGTGCCGCCGCGGGCGAAATTTTCAGAAAAAGCCCATTCCGGCCCCGCCAAGTCCTGGCGGCGGCGGTCCAGCCCGGTCGTACTATTGGCGGCGTTGCTGATGATCGGGGCGGCGCTGTTGGGCGGATTCCTCTTGCCGGCCGTACAGCAACGCGCTTTTGCCTGGGATCCGGTGCGCGAACAAAAGGCTTACCAGGCGGCGGTGCGAGAGCATAACTGGCCGGGTGCGCTCCACGCGCTCAATCGCATTTTGCGGCGGGATCGTCGTTCCCAGGCGTGGCTGCTTCGCCGAATCTGGCTTAAGGTTCGCATGGGAATCAACCCGCGCGCGGACGTGCTGGCGCTTTTGCGGATTAATCGTACCGACGCCCGTGTGCGAATTCCCCTGGCCCGGACGGCGCGCTGCGGCCTGACCCCGACCGAGCGAATCCACCAATTGAAACTGGCTCTGGCGCTGAACCACCGTCTGCCGCGCCGCGAGCTGACGCGACTGACGCCAGATCAGATCGCCCGGATTCGACAAATCATTCAACGCCTCCAGCGGCGATTGCATCAATAACTGAACATAAGGTATAGCGGTACCCGATTGGGGTTGTAATGGGACGGTCCTTGCAACAGCGCCTGCACACTTGCCGGCGCCACCACGATCACCTTGTCGCCGATCTGTGTAATGGTGGCCTTTCCACCGTGATTAAGCCATACCCCGGGCCGCACGTGATCGGTGATAAGCTTGACAATGTTCGTGCGATATGCCATGGGTTTCGCCGGGCGCGTTGCGGCGCCACGGCCCTTTCGCCTTCGGGCGGCTTGCAGGTTTGATCCCGGGCGGATGATACGCGGCAAATTCGCCACCAAATCCGCCAGCCAGTAGCGGCGCATCACCAGGTGCGTATCGTCCTGCGCTTCGGTTGTCAGAAAGATGACATTTTCAGAGGCGGTGACCACCATGCGTACGCGTGGCGCAAATATTTTCAGTACATCGACAATATCCAGTCGGTACGGTTGCGCCGGGATGGTAAACGTCTTTTTTACCTTGGTGTTGACTCCGGCGGCGCGCAGCGCCTGCCACCCGACGACAAGATTGGTTCCGGTTCGATCGGCCAGACGAGATAGTGATCCATTGAGCGATATCTGGTTGAATTGCAAACGGGGCAACAGGGGCGCCAGGAGCGCGGGTTGCTTTTGCACAAAGATGACGCATCCGATCTCGGCCGGGCGAAAGTTGGAATCGTGTGGAAAACAAGCCGGAGGAGGTACAACCGTTGTTGTCCGGTTTTTCCCTCGTGCATGGGCGGCTTGCGATGAATTGGCGCGGCGCGTGGCCGGGGTGACAGGGGCGGTCGCCCGTGTCGCCGCCACAAGAATTTCACGGGATCGCAACCCAACGCACACTGCTAAAATTAGCAGGATCAGACGGGCCAATTGTCGCTTTATCATGAGCCATGCGCCGCGTACGAACGGTCAACCCGGGCCGCCTATAAGCTCCTGGATGTAGACAGGAGCCGTCACTACCAGTTGTCGGTTGAAATAAATAATGTTGGCTGGTCCGCCGTTGACGCTCCAGATGCGCGGCGAAATAACAGTTTCAATGAGCTTGACCAGTTCTTTTTTGCGCTTGGCGGACGTTTGGGTATTGCTGGTGGTGGCGGTGGCGCCTGTGAAAAGACCGCCGCCGGCGGCACCCATCGCGCCGCCTCCGCCCTGGGAGCTGACCGAGGAACTGGTATTCTGCGTGGCCGATTGCAGGTTGAACGACGGCGCGTTGTTGAAATTGGGAACGCTCATAATCAGATCGCCCACCGGATACACGCGCGTGACCAGGTGGCGGTTCGCTTCCGACCGCGTGGTGATCGTCAGAACATTGCTGCTGATAAAGAAAACCAGCGGTGTTTGCGGCGAGGCTTCGGCCAGGATCAGGGAAAGAACCTTGCGAACAGTAACATTACGCACGTCCAGACTCACCGGCGCCATGCGCGAAACACCGGCGGCTTGCAGAGCGTTCCAGTTGACGAAAATGTTCGCGTTGGTTGTATTACGCAGGTACGCGATGGCGTCGCGCAGGGGAATGTTGTGCATTTGAGTGGCCGGGAGGACTTCGTTCAGGGTGCGAGCGCTGGAAACCATCCCGTTAGCGCCGGCGGCGCGCCCGGGTGCGGACCACACAAGGCCGGCAAAGACCATCGCCAGAACGGCCGCTTGTAAAATCTTTCGGTTAGGGAGAAACGGGCGCATGCTTGAGCCTCCTGTATAAGGGATCCGGCAGGCCTACCTGTTTCATTGTAGCCGGCGGAAGGTCTGGAAAGAAAAAAAATTGAAATTGCAGGAATATTTTGATTGGAGCGTTGGGGCATTTTTTTCGGCCTGCCTGCCGGTGGGCAGGGAGCAGCCGGAGAAGCGACGATGTGTCCGACGGGTCGTCTTGGCGGCAATCCCGGCGCGCCGGAATTGCCGGTTCCACCTCGGCCTTCCTGAAATAATCTCACGCCGTTTGATTGGGCCGCCGCATGTCCCAAAATAGCCGAGAGTTTGACCAGAAAATGATGAGGTTGGCCCTTCAACTGGCCCGGCGCGGCCGGGGTCGTGTCGAACCGAACCCCTTGGTCGGCGCCGTGCTTTGCCGGGGGCGGCGCATCGTCGGGCGGGGGTGGCATGGCGAATTTGGCGGACCACATGCGGAAATAAACGCCTTACGAATGGCGGGCGGGAAAGCCCGTGGCGGCACGCTCTACGTAACGCTCGAGCCGTGCGGTCATCATGGGAAAACCGGCCCGTGCACCGAAGCCATCCTGGCCGCCTCCCTCCAGCGGGTGGTGGTCGCGATGGTGGATCCCAATCCCCTGGTTTGCGGTCGAGGCATCCGCCGGCTACGAAATGCCGGCATGGAAGTGTGCACAGGTGTCTGCCAGGTCGAAGCGCAGCGGCTCAACCGGCCCTTTGTGAAATGGATTACCACCGGACGCCCCTATGTTATTCTCAAATGGGCGCAGACCATCGATGGTTGCGTCGAGAGCCGGGGAAAATCGCAATGGATCAGTTCGGCGGCTTCCCGGGGGTTGGTGCATCGGTTGCGTGGTCATGTCGATGCCGTCATGGTGGGCATAGGAACCGTGCTGCAAGATGATCCGCGGCTGACCGCGCGTCCGAAAAAGGCGGCGGATCTGCGGCGGATTCCGCGGCGCGTAATCCTGGACAGTGATTGCCGCCTGCCTTTAACCAGCCGTCTGGCAAGAAGTGCACGGAGTGTTCCGGTGAGCGTATTTTATCGTCGAGGATCCGGCCGCGCGGCGGTCTTGCGGCGAAAGCGGCTGGAATCGCATGGCGTCCAATGCCTGGCTGTTGCGCCTGCTTCGGAAGGCGGATTGGATATCCGCCAAGTTCTTCAACGACTCGGCGGCATGGGCTGCACGAATCTGCTCGTGGAAGGGGGGCCGAAAGTGCTCGGCGCGTTTTTCCAGGCTCGTCTGGCGGATGAGGCCTGGGTGTTTATCGCGCCGCATCTCTACGGCGACGCCGGGGGTCGGCGCCCGGTCGAGGGAATCGCGCCGGGAGTCGTTGCCGGGATCCGCAGCGCCGAGATTGAACAAGTCCGGAGAATCGGAAAGGACATTCTGTTGCGTTTGCGCTTGGCGGCGGGCGGCGCCAAGCCAATGGGACTGAAATAAAAAATAATATTAGAAATATGTATATTTAAATGTATCATTATATCTGGAAATCGGGTGGAGCCTCCTGCACGAATTCGCGCGGCCGGCGGTTGCGGTACTGCAATTCCGGATGCTTGACGCTCACCCGCGTGTGCGGTGGAACGGATTGCGTGATAAAGACGTTGCCATTGATCGTCGCGCCTTGTCCGATCACCGTGTCGCCGCCGAGAATGCTGGCGTTCGGATAGATCAGCACGCCGTCCTGGATGGTTGGATGGCGCTTGGTGCCGCGCAGGCTCTGGCCGCCGCGCGTCGAAAGCGCTCCCAGTGTCACGCCCTGATAGATACGTACATTCGTACCGATGACGGTGGTTTCGCCCACCACCACGCCTGTGCCGTGATCGATAAAGAAATATTCGCCGATCTCGGCCCCCGGATGAATGTCTATGCCCGTGAGGCTATGGGCGTATTCGGTCATAATTCTTGGTATCAGTGGAACCCCCAGCCGCTGCAGCTCGTGCGCGATGCGGTAGATGGTGACGGCCAGGTAGCCGGGATAGCAGAAAATGATCTCATCGATGCTGCCGGCGGCGGGATCGCCGTCGAACGCCGCCTGGGCGTCCGTCGCCAGAATCCCGCGCAATCGGGGAATCGAACCGAGAAACTCGTCCGTGATCGCGGCCGCCGTCGCGTCGCAATCGGGGCATTCTCCCTTACCCGTGCGCTGGTGCCGGTGGCGCAGGGACCGCCGCACCTGGTCAAAAAGCATATCCCGCACCGTTCCGAGCATCGAGCTGATATGAAAAGGCAGATCGCTTTCAACAATATTCTGGCGTCCAAAGAAACCGGGAAACAGCACTTCGCGAATCGTATTCACCAGAGAAATAATGGTCTCGCGGTTCGGTAAATAGGTTGAACCGATGTATTGTGTGGCGGGATGCCGGCGGTAGCTGTCGATGATCTCATCGGTGAGCCGGGCCAAATCCTGCCTGTTGCCGGTGTTGCTCAAGTTGGCGCCTCCCAATAGGTTTATTCCCGCCGCGAGAGTTATTTTCAGGTACTGGTATACGCCACCTTGGCGAGTTCCGCCACCGCCTGACCCACGTCGAGCGTACCTTCGTAAATGGCTCTTCCGACTATAATTCCGGCCAGAGGCAGGCGCTTGAGCTCCACGATGTGCTCCAGCGACGCCACTCCGCCGCTATGGATGATCGGAATATCCGGAACCTGCCGTTGCAGATTCTCGGTCGCCGGGATGTTCGGACCTCGGAGCGTTCCATCACGGCTTATGTCCGTATAAATGATCGCCGCCAGCGGCCAGGCGGCGATGCTTCGCGCCACCTCGGCGGCGGTGGGACTGTCCCGACCAAGAGTGGTCCAGCCATGCGTGGCCACTCGCCCATCGCGCGCATCAAGAGCCAGGGCGAGGCGGCCGCGGAATCGCTCGTCATGAACCATTGCTCGAAACCAGTCGCGGTCGGAAATGGCTCGCGTTCCGAGCACCAATCGTCGGGCGCCGACGGTCAAGAGGTGTTCCATGACCTCTTCATCGCGGATTCCTCCGCCAACTTGCACCTGCAATGGCGCGGATCGGATGATCTTCTCAATAATTTCCAGATTAGCCGGTTTTCCATCTTTGGCTCCCTCCAGATCAACCAGGTGCAACCATCGGCAACCGGCGTCCGCAAAACGCCGGGCGGTATCCACCGGATCGACCGAATAAGTTGTTTGCCGGTTGTAGTCGCCGCGCCACAGACGGACGACTTTACCATTTCGCAGATCAATCGCCGGTAATAGTTCAATGGACATCAGGCGCCTTCTTATTTTCCCCGCGCTTATCCCGCGGCTCTGAGCAAGTGCGCCACTTGCAGGGCTACGCGCCGCCCGGCGGGCATTTCCCGTGAGAACTGTTCCAGTGGCGCGACGAGATTTTGCAGTTGACCGGACATTTCGGCCATTCGTTCGGGGTATGCCAGAAGATCGATTGCGCGGCGGATCAACGGTTGCGTCGAACCGTACAAGGGCATGAACTCCGGAACCAATTCCCGGTCGGCAAGAATATTAACCAGCGACAGGTAGCGGCTCTGGACAAGGAACCGCCCGACCAGATTCCATTTCCACCATGCTAGCGCATACATCACAATCATAGGCTTGTGGTGGCGGGCTACCTGCAAAGTGGCGGTGCCGCTGCATGTGAGCACCAGATCGGCCCAACGAATCAGAGCGTCGGCGGCGCCGGTTCGCACGTCCACACTTTCGCCATGGCGGCGCAGGCAGGCGCGTATCTGCCAAGCACGGGAATCGTCGGCGGCGGCGGCGGCGAACGCGCTGTTGGTAAAACGCGCGCGGAGGGCGCGAACCGTGTCGAGCATCGGCGGTAGGTTGGCGTCGATTTCCGCTTGCCGCGAACCGGGCAGAAGTGTCACACGCACCGGCGCGGCGGGAAGCGGCGGTTTCAGGCTGGCGGGATCAAAGGCGGGGCTTTCGGCGGGGGAATCGAACAGCGGATGCCCCACATACACGGCATTGACCCCTTGTTGGCGAAAGTAAGCCTCCTCAAAAGGAAGCACGCAACAGACGGTATTGACCGCGGCGGCGAATTTTTTTATTCGCCACGGCGCCCAGGCCCATAGTTGGGGCGCCACATAATAGCAGACGGGAATTTTCAGCTGCCGGGCGCGTCTCCCCACGCGAATGTTGACGGGGGGAGAATCGATGGGAATTACCACACTCGGCCGGTTGCAGGAAAACTCCCGTTGCACCGATTGAAGAAGTTTAATCCAGTATCCAACTTGCGCCGGGGCAACCAAAAGCATGGCGGAATTGGCCGTTGGATCGGCAAGAAGGCGGCAGCCGGCGGCGGCCATTTTCCGGCCGCCGATGCCGACAAATCTTGCCGCGGGAAACTCGTCGCGCAGCGCCGCGATCAGCGACGCTCCCAGGGTGTCGCCGCTGTGTTCGGCGGCGGAAAGAAAGAAAACCGGGGTGTCGATAACCGACTCCACATAAATAATTAGATAGTAGACAACATTCTCAATGGTTGGGCAACTGGAATATTGCTATACCATCAGCGGATAAACCGCATTTTCCCGACATTGGGAATAATCGGCCAATCCAATGAGTCGAAGGGGCGAAAACCCGACGGCCAATAGACCATGAACGCGCGGCCGAGCATATATCTTTGCGGAACAACTCCCAGCGGCAGGTGCAAATTCCTGCGGAGCACGCGTTCGACACGGTTCCAGGCGCGACTGTCGGCGCTGTCATTGGAGTTATCGCCGAGAACGAAATACTCTCCGGCCCGGAGCGTAATGGGATGACCCCGCGTGCCGGTTCCGGGAAAACGTTCGCCGGCGGTCGGACCGGTGGAACGGGGCTGGCGCTGCATCTGGGTGTAATAGATGTTGCGCATCAGAAGCAGGTGCCGCAGCACACACGGGCCGGTGACGTCGATAAACACCCGCGGGGTTTCCTGACCGGAATGCCTTTGCATGCGTACAAAGGCGATCGCTTGTTGAATAGTCCAGGGGGCCGAATACTGCAGAACCAGCCGGCCATTGAACCAGAAACGTATCTGGTGATCGATATTGCTCATGCTCAAGCGGTACGGCACGCCCGGTTGCAGGGGCGGCAGACGGCGTAGAAGTGGTATTTTCGGCGAAGCGATTCGCTCCCACGCGTGTAGCGCCGGGTTCCAGCGATATAGAAAAACAGAGCCGTTGTGCGCCAGGCGCACCTGGTAGCGATTGCTTCGCTGGCCGATGGTGATGCGAATGGCCGAAGCGGGTGATTTCGAAAGCCAGACCGTGTGTACAAACAGATCGCTCACCAAGTGGTGGCCGCGGAGGAGGCGGTTGGTGTTATAGCCGATATCGTTGTAGAGATAACTGCCATGCCGGCGGAGAAAGGAAAGCCTTCCCCGCGCCGTCGGCCGCCGCGCGGAGAATCGGATCACCGGCCCGCCGGTGAACCATCGTCCCGTGAAGCGCGGCTTGTACACCGCCGTCCACGGGTTGGTCCATATCCGCCCGTTGCGGCGCAACTGCCCGGCGTCATGGGGATAGTAGTCGTTGTCGTAAACAAGCTGCAGCATGGCCCGTTCCACAACGGGCGGCGGGCGCGCGACCTGGCCGTTGATGAACACGTCGCCATTGGCGATTTCCACCGTGTCTCCCGGCAGACCGATGAGTCGTTTGATGAAATTCTGCTTGCCGCGCATCGGCTCGCGGAAAACCACCACGTCCCAGCGCCGCGGTTTTGTAAACCAATAAAGATATTTCATTACGAGAATTCTATCGCCGTTGTGAACGTAGGGGAAGGCGAAGGTTTTCGAATAATTCGCCCCGCCGCTGCGCAGCGTTTGCGTCCGATAGACGATCGGTTGGTCGGGCAGGTCGCCGACCGGAATCTCGTAGTGGCAGTTGGGGCATTGAATGTAGGCCGGCGCGCGGATGCGGAAGGGATTGGTCGCTTCGCCGTTGCGCAGGCGGCGCAACCCTTGTCCGGGGATCCATTGCACGTCAACGTCGGCGTTGATGTTGAAACGATAACCACACTGAGGGCACACCACCCGGAAGTGGGCGCCGTTAAGCGTGGGGGCCATGGAGCCGGTGGGAATGACGAACGCTTCCACGCAGAAAGTACGAAACGTGAAGGCAAGAATCAGCGCCAGGAGAACCGTTTCGATGGTATCGCGAATCCCGGTGGCGTGCGCGTCGGCCCCCCGGCCGGGCGGTGTGCCGGCCGCAAGCGGTGCGGCAGACCCCGGCAAAAACGATGTGACCGGCGCCGCGGTCTCCGGCGGCGCTGCGGGCGGCGCCGCCTGCGGCCGGTTCAGAAATGGATTATCATCCGGATTCAATCTGCTTCCTTTCGCACCGCGGAAGGGTCCGCGGCGCTATATTTCTTGCCGTTTCTACTTCAGCTCCGTTCCCCCTCTGCGTATCTCGCGCCTCCGCGGGGCAAGCATTTTTATTTTGTGGCCGCGGCGGCATCCATAATCGCTTCCGAAAGCGTCGGATGGGCGTGTATGGTGGTGAAAATTTCCGTTTTCGTCGCCTCCAGCCGCTTGGCCAGGACCAGTTCGGCGATCATCTCCGTGGCCTCGGGACCGAGAATATGGGCGCCGAGCAGTTCACCGTACCGCGAATCGAAAATGAGTTTCACGAAGCCATCCGTCTGGCCGATAGCCTGCGCCTTGCCGTTGTTGGCGAAATTGTATTTGCCAACTTCGTAAGCCAGACCTTTTTCCCGGCACTGTTTTTCGGTCAGGCCCACGCTGGCCACCTGCGGTTGGCAGTAGGTGCAGCCGGGCGTGAGTGAATAATCCATTTCACGCCGGCCGGACCCGAACATACATTCCACCGCGATGGTGGCTTCTATGCTGGCCACATGGGCCAGCCAGGGAGGACCGATGACGTCGCCGGCGGCGTAAATACCGCCAATGGATGTCTGAAATGTCTTATCAACTTGAATCGCCCCACGGTTGATTTTCGGGGTAACGGATGGCGCGAAAAGATTCTCCACGTTGCCGGTTACGCCCACCGCCAGAAGAACAACGTCAGCCTCGACGACTCCACTGGCGCCGGTTTGCGCCTCCCGCAGCGTTACCGTCGCCCCCTGGGCGGTCGTTTGGACTTTGTCGATGCGGGTATTGGTGCGAACGTCGATGCCGCGTTTTGTGAAAATATCCGCCAGACGCGAGCTGACATCGGTGTCTTCCAGGGGCAGAATGGTCGGCAGCATTTCCACCAGCGTGATTTTCGATCCGAAGGCGTTGTAAATATAGGCGAATTCCACCCCTATTGCGCCCGCGCCGATGATAACCATGCGGGCGGGTATACGAGGGAGAACCATCGCTTCGCGGCTGGTGATTATACGCCGGCCATCGGGCTGGATGCCGGGCAATTCCTTGCTTCGCGCACCGGTGCAGATCAGAATTTTCTCGGTGACCAGCGAATCGGTGATTGCCCCCTGCGCATTGCGAACTTCCACAAGGTCGCGGGCGGCGACCAGGCCCGTGCCGGTAAAGCGGGCAACCTTGTTTTTCTTGAAAAGAAATTCAATGCCCTGACTGAGCGTTTGGGCGGCCCTCCGGCTGCGGGCGACGACTTTATCCCAGGGCAGTTTGCTCTGGTCGAATTCCCAGCCGTAACTGGCGGCGGCGTGCGTCATCTCGGTCCGTAGATGGGCGTCTTGAATGAGCGCCTTGGTGGGAATGCAGCCCCAGTTCAGGCATATTCCGCCAAGCTCGCTTCGTTCCACACAAGCTGTTTTTTTCCCGAGCTGGGCCGCCCGGACCGCCGCGACGTAGCCGCCCGGTCCGGAACCAATAATGATCAGATCAAACTTGTCCCGCGCCATAGTGAACCTCTGTGCGCCTGTACCAACCGAAGCGGACATTGTATTCGCACGGGCCGGCGTGGCAAATCAACGATTAGGCAAGGCGCGGGGGGCCTTCTCTGGTCGAAGGGACTGTTCTTCTTCTTCCGGTTGCACGCAAGCGCCTTATGCCGCCCGTGCGTCCTGGCCGGTGGAAAGGTTTTGCGGTCCAGGATGGCCGTCCTCTCCAGCCGGTTCCAGCGCCATACCGGCTGTGAAGATGGTCCAGACTAGAAGCACCGTTGCCCAGAGCGACACTCCGATGGTCAGCAGCCAGCGATGGCCGTTATGGCCGAAAATTTTGCCTACGTCGCTGGTCAGGAACATCAGCAGCGCCGCCAGCGTCAGCGCCCCAAACGCCCGTCGGCGAAGTTTTTCCGGTGCGGCGGAATCGCACAAAATCATCGCCGTCGCAAATAGGGTCATCGCGAGCGTTACATAATGCGGTACCCAGGTGCGCGGGGAAGCCCATAACTCAAATACGGCCACGGCGCCGATTTCCAGCACATACCGCCGTGTTTTCAGGCTCGGCAGCTTGTTCCTCGACCACCAGAGTCCCAGGACGCCAATGGCCGCCAGGAATCCACGAATAATCCAGTCGCTGACCGCCGCGGGAAGATTGAAAATATTGACGTACATGTAATGCCAGCGCCGTGATCCCGATGCATGGTAATGAAACGCCGGTACGTGCCGCAGAAGACGGGAAAGGAAACTTGGAACCGATTGACCGACAAAATACTCCACGCGGCCCTGTGTCAGATAGGGCAAAATCATGATGTGCGTCCACTGCGTCAGCCAGAGCATGTTCTGGCGCCAGCCGAAGGCCAGGGCCGGCACAAGGAAAAGCCACAGTCCCAGGCCGGCGAAAATGGCGGCGGAAATATGCCCGCGGCGTTTCCAGAGAAAATAGATCAGAAAAATCAACGGTGTTACTTTTATACATATAGCAAGAGCTATAAGAATTCCCGCCAGCCATTGCCACGTTACTCCCTCCAGTTGGGCCAGGGATAATCCCGTCGCCAGCGGCAGAAGCATCGCCAGGTTGGTCTGTCCCTCCTGCATGTCGCCGAGCACGGGCCAGAGCCAGACCGCCAGGACCAGCAGCAGAGAGACCGTCCCGAGCCGCACCCCGGCACGATCCACCAGCTTCCAGAGGGCTCCGAAAATGACCAGGCAAAAAGGCAGTTTGCAGCAAACCCAGACAAACTGGGCGTTGGCCGGCGAAAGAAACGTCAATGGGGCAAACAGCAGGAGCGTGATCGGCGGTGTTGGAAAACTGTCGCTGGTATAATTGATTCGCTGGTGAAGAAATTCCGGTACTACCACCATCCAGCGGTCGAAATCATTGACCTGGGCGGTGCTGTGGGTTTGCTCCTTTTTTATCATGCGTTGCCGGGCCTGAAAGGCGACGGCGAGTGTAAGGATCACCGCCGCGATCAGCACACCGATCACCATAAGCCGGTTCTGGTTTTTTATGGATTGCTCCGGCACGCGGAGAACCTCCGAGGGTTGAAAGAAGATCATAGTCTGATTCGGCCAATGCGCTCCACCGCCTCGCGGATGCGCTGTTCATCCACGGTCAAGGCCATGCGCAGGTAACCTTCGCCGGCGGGACCGAAGCCGGCGCCCGGAACCGTCACCACGTGCGCTTCTTCCAGCAGCCGCGCGCATAGATCCATGGAAGGTATACCTTTCGGCGTAGGAACCCAGCAAAAAAAGCCCGCGGTGGGCTTGCGAAAGGTCCATCCCCGTGCGGTCAGCCCCGCATGTAGAATATCGCGGCGGTCGCGGTATATCCGCATCTGCTGTTTTACCTCCGGGTGATCGTACTGTTCCAGCGCGACCGTTCCGGCCGCCTGGATGGCGTTGAACTGGCCGCTGTCGACATTTCCCTTCACCCGCGCCAGCGCCGCCACCACCGGCGGATGGCCCGTCGCCCAGCCGATTCTCCACCCCGTCATATTGAAACTCTTGGACAACGAGTGAAATTCGATGGCCACGTCCATTGCCCCGGGAACCTCCAAAATACTATGGGGCGCTTCCTCAAAATACACCTCGCCGTAGGCCAGGTCGCTGGCGATGATCCAGCCGTATTGGTGAGCCAGCGCCACCGCTTTTTCGTAAAAAGATAGTGGAGCTGTGGCCGCAGTCGGATTGTTTGGGTAATTCAGCCAGAGCAGTCGCACCTGCCGGCGGATGTCTTGCGGGATGGCGTCGAAATCGGGTAAAAAGCCGTTTTTTTCCAGCAACGGCATGATATATACCCGGCCGTCGGCGAATGTCGCCCCGCCAACGTATACCGGATAGCCCGGCTGAGGAACCAGCACCAGATCGCCGGGATTGACTACGGCCAGCGGCAAATGGGCGATGCCGTCTTTAGACCCGATGGTTGTAATCAGTTGCCGGTCCGGGTCCACCTTTACGCCAAACCGGCGCTGCATGAACGCCCCGGCCGCCTGGCGAAAGGCCGGTACGCCTTCGTCAAAGGGATAACGATGATTCTTCGGTTCGTAAATAGCCTTGGCCATTTCATCGATGATGAAACGATGCGTCGGTCGGTCCGGATCCCCCACGCCGAGATTGATCACATCCTTGCCGGCGGCGAGAAGTTCCCGCTTTCTCCTGTCGATCTGGACAAACAGATAAGGCTCCAGCGTCTGCAATCGCCGAGATTCGTTAAAGTTCATCGACGTTCCTTCACACGTTTGGCGTAGAACACGGTTGCTCTGGATCGTTTTGCGCAATTGTTTGGCGCCCGGCAAGAGCTGGCAAACAAGGTGGCAGTGTAAGAAAGTTTTCAAATGGGGTAAAGTAATCAAAGAACGGGCCTATACTTTGCCTCCGCCGCGGCGGGGTATCCCGAGAGATGCCGGGATTATGGTCCGAATTAGAGGAGTAACCCAACCTGATGCTGGCCTATTACATTCAAACGCTCAACCCGTTCATCTGGCAATGGGGGCATTCCAATTTCGGCATTCGCTGGTATGGAACGGCGTACTTAATGGGCTTCATCATCGCCTATCTGCTCATGAAGCGATTCATCAAAACCGGCCGGATGCGGCTTCCACGCGAGAAACTTCCCGATTTTGTGTTGTTTGTGGCCATTTTTGGCGTGCTTGTCGGCGGCCGGCTCGGCGAGGCCATACTCTATCGCCCCCACATGTTCACCAATTTTTCGCCGCCTTTTCCCTATTGGGGGTTGCTGAAAGTTCAAGACGGCGGCATGGCGGCGCACGGTGGAATCGTGGGAGTGCTGGTCGCGGTGTGGATTTTCGCGCGCCGCAACGGTTACCGTTTTTTAAACTTGCTGGATTGTGCGGCCATGGTGGCGCCCATCGGTATTTTTTTCGGCCGCATCGCCAATTTTATCAACGGCGAACTCTACGGGCATGTGTGGCATAGCCCGCTGGCGGTGCAGTTTCCCACGGAACTTATTTTTCCACCCCAGCTCAAAGAGTACCGAAGGGTCAGCCCTGGTGCGGTGCATCATCTGGAAGAACAAATCGTTGTACGCCATCCGAGCCTGGCGCATGCCATGGCGGTAAACCCGCGCCTGACCATTGTGAATCTGGCGCGCGAAGGACATCCGTTTGTAATCGCCCGGCTTCGCGAAATTCTTCCGCCCCGCATTCCCTCCCAGCTTATCGAGGCCTTGCTGGAGGGGCTGCTGCTGTTTCTACTCTGTTATTTCATCGGCCGGCGGTGGTGGAAGGAAGGGGTCGCCGCCGGGGCCTTCGCCACGCTTTACCCCATCATGCGCATCATCGGCGAGCAGTTCCGCGATGGCGATCAACCCAAGCTCATCTTCGGCCACTGGATCAGCCTGGGAGTTATCTACAGCGTTCCGTTGCTTATGGTCGGCCTGATTTTCTGGATATGGGTGATTCGTCGTAAAGTGCAGCCGGCGACAGCGGAACTTTCGCGGCCCGGCGCTCGGGCCTCGCCACCGGATCCTGTCGGATCCGGGACGCCAAGCAGGAATATTTCCAAATAAGAAGGTTGTTTTTTACTCCCGAGAGTGGTCGGGGTTGTTTATTTTGAGGCGCCAATGATTCCCCTTGGAACCGATGTCCCGCAGCGACGCACTCCCTGGATGAACTGGGCCATCATCGCCACCTGTTTTCTTATCTATTTTATCAGCAATCGAAATCCCTTCTCGCTTCAACCCACGGCACTATCGCCCGGCTGGAATCGTTTTATGCTTCAGCCGCTGAATTTGCGGATTTATCAGTTCATCACCTATCAGTTTCTGCACGCCGACCTGCTGCACATTGGCGGGAACATGCTGTTCTTATGGGTGTTCGGCAATATGATGAACGAAAAACTCGGCCACCTGCCATACCTGCTGTTTTACCTTGCCGGCGGCATCCTGGCTGGCTGCGGTCAAGCGCTGACTTCGTCGGCTCCCACCCTGGGCGCTTCCGGCTCCATCGCCGCCGTCGTGGGACTGTTTCTCGTGCTGGCGCCGCTGGTCAACATTCGCGTATGGTTTTTTTTTATTTTCGATATTCCAAGCATTTTTTTTGTGGCTTTCCAGATAGTGTTCTTCGACGTCCTGGGCACGTTGCATCCCAGCGACGTGGCTCATTACGCCCACCTGACCGGCTACGCCACCGGACTTATTGTGGGTGTGATCCTGCTGACAGCCGGTCTGGTCGAGCGGGATCATTACGATATTTTGGCCTTGCTTAACCGCTGGCGGCGGCGGCGGACCTATAAGAGACTGATTGCCCGGGGATACAATCCTTTTTCCAGCGCGCCGCCTCCCAGCGCCGCCTCCGTGACCGCGGCCGCTCAGCCGCAGGTGGTAAAAGTCATGCCGCCGCCCGACCCGCGCGTGATCCAGTTGCGCGACGCGGTTTTACAATTGCGCCGCGGGCATCAACTCTCCGAAGCCTCCAGGCGATACCTGGAACTGCGGCAAATCGACCCGCGATTCGTGCTGCCCGCCGAGGCGCAACTGGATATCAGCAATCAGTTTATGGCCGACGGTCTTTATCGTGAGGCGGCCGACGGCTATGAAGATTACCTGGCGCGGTATCCCACCGGCTCGGATGCCGATCAGGTTCATCTCATTCTGGCGCTGATCTACGCTCGCTACCACAGCCGGCCGCAACGGGCGATTGAGCTGCTGCAAAAAGTGCTCACGCGCCTGCACGATCCCCGGCAGCGAGATTTGGCGCAGCAGGAGTTGGAACATCTTCAGGCGACGGGATCGTCGCCCGGCGCATCCGACTCTGATACGGCGTAACGAAGCGGGGGAACGCAGTGCATGAGTCTTAGGAGATTCCCCATGTCGTACCCGATTCGCAACTTGATTCTGGGTTTGGGTCTTTTGTTGGGTTTGGGGGTGACGGTCAGAGCGACCCGCGGTGATTTGGCCGATGCGCGGGTGCGAATGGTTCACGGGCGTCCCCAACTCTTTATTAACGGTAAGCGAACGCTTCCATTGGCTATTTTCGTGCAGTTTTCGTTTTCACCGCACAACAACACACTCCCCCAATCCGCCGCTGAAATCCGCCTCGCCGCCGCCCGGGGAATCCATATCATCACGTTCCCGGTTGGACCTTTGCCGGACCCGCGCCACCCGCAGGGGGGATACCGGTTGTTAGACCGCCAGTGCGCTTTCATTTTGAAAAACGATCCGAAGGCCTGGCTTCTTCCCCGGGTTTGGTGCGGAGTTGACCCGGCCAAACATCCATCGCCGATGCAATATACGTACGCCCACAGGCGAACGGTGGATTCGTATCCGATTCATCCGTCGCAAGAAATCGTTTATGCCAGCGGTCCTTATCCGATGTGTTCGGTCGCTTCGCGTGTATGGTATCTCACCACGGTGCGGGCATTGACCGCGTTCATACGGCACATAGAGCGATCAAACTACGCGGACCGGGTGATCGGTTATCATCTGTGCCACGGCAACACCGACGAGTGGTTTACACCTGATTACTGGCAACATCCCGGTTTCGATTATTCGGTGCCCAATCGCCTGGGCTTCATACGTTGGCTTAAGCGGCATTACCAAACCGATACCGCCCTGCGGGCGGCCTGGCATGATCCCACGGTCACCTTCCAAACGGTTGCCATACCGCCGGCGGAACCTGCTATGGCTTATCCCTTTTACAGACCAAACGAACGTCGCTATGTGGATTACCTGACTTATCAGAGTGATATCACAGCCAAGCGTATCGCGCAACTGGCCGCTCTCGTCAAACGCGTCACCGCCGATCGTTCGCTGGTTGTGACATTTTATGGCTACGATTTTGAGCTTCCGACATCCGATACATCGGACCGTGCCTTAAGCCGCCTGTTAAGTTCTCCGTATATTGACGCCATCGCTTCGCCGGTATCTTACGCCGACCGCCAGCCGGGTGGCTCTCCCGCTTTTATGGGTCCGGTGGACAGCGCCACCCTGCACGGAAAACTGTGGATGATAGAAGATGACACGACCACTTTTTTGGGACCGCGGGACGCGGTCGCCTACTGTGCCAATCTCGCCCAGACGGTGGTGGTTCATGACCGCAACTTCGGTCAGATGATGATCCATCGACTCGGAACTTGGTGGATGGATCCCATGATGTGGATGGACCCCCGGGGAACCGGCTGGCTGAATAATGCCGGTATTTGGAAGGACCTCGGCCGGCTCCGGGCAGCCTACTCCCAATATGCACCAGAGGGTCAGTTCGAGCCGGATGTGGCGGTCATTTATGACGAGCGATCACCGTCTTACGCACGAGTTGAACCGCACCGCGTGCTCCCGCTGTTGCCAGCTCTGGTGAATGTTCCGACGCAGTTTTTTCACTGTGGGGCCAGCGTCGGCTTTTATCTGCTCTCCGACATTAAGCAGAACAACTTTCCGCACGCCAAAGTCATTATCTTCCTCAACGCCTGGCGGGTGAACGCCGCCACCCGTAAAGTGATTCGCCGGAAGTTGGAACGCGACGGCCGCACCCTGATTTGGATCTATGGCGGCGGTTTCATCAGAAATGGCAAAGTCAATACGGCGGCGGCCAGCCGTCTGATCGGTATGCGTTTGCGCCTCCGCGCCTCCGCCGGCAATCTGGCCGCCAGCGCGATCATGGCGGGCAATGCGCTTCACCTGCCGGCGGAAAATATCGCCGGCCTGAAAGGAGCCGATGCGCCAAGTTGGATGGTTGCCGATCCCTCCGTCATGCCTCTGGCCCGCTATCGGAACACGCCTGAGGTTTCCATGGCCCTGCAACGATTCCAGGGGTATCAGTCACTGTTTATTGGTGATCCCAGACCTTCCGCCGCCTTCTGGCGCGCGCTGTTCCCGCATTTGGGCGTGCCGGTATATCTTGACACCAATGACGCCTTCCAGACCGATGGCCGGCTGCTGATGATCAGCAGCGATGGCGTGGCGGGTCCGCGACTGCTTACCTTGCCGCAGCGCAGCTCCATTTACGATATTCTTAATGGGAAAAAACTGGCCGCCAACGTCCGCCATTACCGGTTGCGTCTTGGCCGGTATGAGACCAAACTGTTGCGCATTGTTCCCGCCGGGGAAAAATAAATTTTTTCAGGAGAATATGACATGTCAGAAAATATTCAGAATCCCCATGAGCCGGCCGGTTCGCCGGATGAAATATCCGCGGAGATAATTCATGACGAGCAGAATCGTCTTGGTGATACAGCGACCGTCGCTCCACCCGTGCCGGGCGCCATGGCGCGGCGGACCTTTCTGCAACGCGCCGGCCTGGCCGCCGCCGGCATCGCCGCGGCGTCGGCGCGCGGCGCCAACGCCAGGGCGGCGGGGCTGACCCCGCGAAAGCTCCATTCGTCCCCACCCGATGACTCGCCGGCATCTTTGCCGCCGTTGTCCGGCGCCGCGCTAGGAGCGCGGAAAAAAACTCTCTTTGGCATCGGCTATGAAACCTGGTTCGTTCCCGCGGTTGGCGGTGGTGGGTGGGGCAATGCGGAAGCCAGGCCGGTGTTGGGTCATTATTCGTCTTTGGATCCGAAGGTAATCCGTCAACATGCCCGTTGGATTCACGACGCCGGGTTCGATTTCATTCTGATCGACTGGTCGAACAATCTCGGGGGCAATTGGACCAATGGCGTCGCCGACGGAATTATCGGCGCCACGATGCGTCTGCTGGCGGAATATACGCATCTAAAGCGCCGTCCGAAATTCGCGCTGCTGCTGGGGCTGGATAACGGCAGCGTTTCCACGCCCCAATTTTACGCGCAGATTCAACGCATCGAGCGGGAAATCCTGGCCAAGCCTGAATACGCCCGCCTCTGGCAGCATTTCGATGGCAAGCCGTTGTTAAACATTTTCACCGGCGCGTCATTCGGCGCGCCGCCGGCCTATTCCAATCCCCATTTCACCGTGCGTTTTGTCAGCGCGTTCCATGAAATCACCCTGAACCCGGGCGGCGCCTGGAGCTGGGTTGATCGTGCGCCGATTGTGAACGGACCCGCGATTCCGATATTTCCTTTTCAGGGTCATAGCCTGCGGCCCTGGAAGGCGGGGCCGGGCTGGTCGTTGGCCCACCAACCGAAGACAGGCGTCTACGCCACCCATCCGCGGGGAGTCCGCGGCGCGCTGCGCAGCGAGCCTTTTACCGTGACGGATCGCGTCATCACCTTTAATTACTCTGGTATGGACTTTTGGGTATATGCGAATGCAACCCGGCAGTTTCCCGGCGGCAAGATTCCCGCTAACCAAACCCTCTTCGTGTTACGCGACGCCGCCACCGGCGCCATTCTGCGCCGGGCTTTTCCTCCCGGCATGTCGA
>JAKBMM010000015.1 GCA_021831565.1 Planctomycetota bacterium | reverse complement strand
GGACATTCGTAACTTCCTCGCTTTCCAGTACGAAAAGCGTCAAGCCTACGAACTCCTTGCATCGTCCTTAAAGTGGCCGGTTTTCACCTGCCCGCAAGTGGCCGGTTTTGCCCGCCCGCTGACAGCGGCGCGGCTGAAATCCCGGCCAAGCCGTCCGCGTGGTCGATACGGTCGGCGCCGGTGATGCGTGTCCAAATATCTGGTCAGCAGCGTGGGGACAATCCAAGTGCAACGGCGGTATTACACTTGGCCATGCTCAAGGCCTGGAACACCGGCCATCCCGGTGGCGTCGCCACCATTCCACGCCAACAGCGCCCAAGATGCCTTGCACCGGCTGAAAGACCTGATTGGAGAGGTCACCCAGACAATTCCGCATCGCTCCATCGCATCGGCTAACAATCTGGTGGTTTTCATTGAACGCACGGCGTCTTTGCCCGAACGACAGGTATCGCAGATCCAGCACATCACGAAATTTCATGATGGCGAGTTTATTTTTGGTGACGCAGTTGGCGGAAATGGAGTTTGTCAGACAGCCAAGCGATAAAACCCGTAGCACCCACAATGCACCAGACCATGGTCATGGTGTCAGTATTCCATCTGCATCCATCGTCTTCGACGCCAGCAGCAGCGCTGCGTGAACAACTCTATCGCACACCGGTCGCCCCAACGAACAGGGGTCCAGCCAACCGTGCAGCACCTGATTCCGAACGTTCCACCCAGCCCGATGCGTCAGGACGGCCCGCAGATAGTAGATGCACTGCTCTCCCAGTGTGTTGACTGTAGCTGGGTCGGTCAGCAAGCCGTCGAGCAACTTATAATCCATTGCTGGATCACCTTTTGACGGCTGAAGCGCGGAACGACCGGCGTTTTGAACAATACGTTGCACCGCCCGTTCTATCTGTGGCAGGAGAAATAGAATCGCCGCCGCATAGTCCCTTTGGAGCCAAGCCGCGAAACCGCGACGAAGAACTTCACGGCGATCCACGCTAAATGCACGCGAACCGACACAAAACCCCGCCAAGACCTCGGCCGTGATGCCCTTACGGCTCACTATTTCATCAAATTGAAATCCGAGAATCTGCCAATCAACCTGCAATGCGTTACAATAGCTGGTAACTACAATCTGCTCGCCGGCTTCTTTTGCCGATCCCGCCGAGGATGTTACTCGACCAGATTCGTCATTCGTCTGAACGGTGGCGATGTTGGCAACCAATAAGTGGGAGCCATCCGTAGTTGGTTGTGGCGGAACCCGCATCAGTACCCATCGCCGGATCGCTTCGGGCGTTTCTAAGGCGCAAATTTTCTCGATCTCTTTTCGTACTTCCATAATCGGTACCTTTATCGAAAATCCCCACTCTTGCATCATATCCGGGAGCGTTTTTAAGCGGACCAACATTCCGGCCGCGAGTTCATCCGCAAGTTTAGGAAAACCGTTGTCGTGAAGAACCTGGACGATAGGTTGCACGCATATTGCGACGTGCATTGGGTTGAGTTGATTGCATCCATTAAGCGCCGCTCGCTGCAATAACTTTGCTAAACAATCAACGTCGCCAAGACGGTTTTCACGCCGATAGTAATCGACGAGCCGTTTTGTATCTTGGCCGAGCATAATAAACGCTTCACCGATACCTGCGGAGATCGAATCAAGAGTCGCTTGAAATGAAGCCTCGACTCCTGCAAGTAACTTATCCTGAATTGTCGTCGGAACCTTCAGCTTGCCCGCTTGTTCCACCAAGAGCGCGTCAAAACACTGTGGCCAAAGGTTAACCTCCTTGACTTTATTGGACCAGCACTTTTCCGCCAGCGCGACCATCGCTTCGGCGACCTGAGCGGCCATGTCACGCTGTCCCAGTGAGAGAGCCAACCGCAACGCCCGCTTGAGTGGTGGCATGGCTTCGCTCCAAGCATTTGGTTCGCATTTCGCGGCTGTTTCCATGGCGGCTTGGATTTGAATTGTCCCCACATCAAGGCGGTTCACTTTCAAGCTCCTTGCTGCGGAAATCTGCAGTGTGATCGCCGCATATCGTTCACGTAATCGATAGTTCTGGGTAGCTTTTGCACGACTACACCAATAATCCACAAAGTCCTGCAACCCTTGTAAAAGCCCGGAACCCAGTGGGCACAGCACGCATAGTTCCCCTTGGGGCAATTCTGCGGCTTGAAACGCGATAAGTTCGGCTTGGACACTCACGGGAAGGGAACCAAAGGTTTCCAAACGTTTCACGCCGATAGCCTTGCGAAGGCGATCCGCCACATCCGGATACGTAACAGCACTGCAAGGTGAATCAAGCTGTTGCAATGCGTTCAGGACGATCTTTTCAATGTCACCCATGGCCGATAACTCCACGTATCCGCACTATATACATCACGTCTTTTCCCTGAGTTCTGTGCTATTGGCTTTAGATTGTTCATGGTCGCTTTACGCCTTTCATTTTGCTCCTGCCTTCCTCCATAACGAACATAACCGTTCACTATGGTGAAGTCAACTATAGCGAACGCTTCTTGTTGCTATAACCTATAGCCTCGTTAAAATGGTTAGGAGACGAAATGGTTCTGGTTTCATGGAATGTGCCAATGACCGTTGCTGAGAATATTCGTAAAATTCGGGAATCAAAAGAGTTATCGCTCGACGAGGTGGCGTCTCGAGCCAAAATCTCCAAGACATATCTTTGGGAGTTAGAGCGAGATACGGCCGGCGAAAAAAAGCCGTCCGCCGATGTCCTCCTTCGCGTTGCTACGGCGCTTTCAACGACGCTGGCAGAGCTTCTTTCGCTGGAAACGGTCACGGTGCAGGACAGGAAAGTTCAGCTTCCACCGGCACTGAAAGAATTTCAGGACCGCATGAAGGCACAAAAAGCGCCGCTTTCTGAGGACGATCTGCGTGACTTGGCGGTTATGAAATTTCGTGGTGGCCAGCCTCGTACGGCGGATGATTGGCAACAACTCTATTTGCTGCTGAAAAACTCGGTTGGGAGGCCCAAATCTTGATCCAATCAAGCCGTTCAACCGGGGACCTCATCAAGGAATTGCTTCGTGCAACGGGAGCCACTGACCCACCCGCTGCGATCCGCCAGAAGGCGCGCGAGCTTATCCAGACCTACGTCTCATCGTTTGGCGAACCGACCATGCCACTCAATATGGATGCCCTGGCCAGTCTCCGCGGCATCCATCGCAGCAGTGAAATGCCTCTTCACAGTCCGGATGCAGAACTCGTGCCCAATAGCACCGGTGGCTTGACAATGCGTGTCAACCCTGACCGCCCCGAAACCCGGCAGCGTTTTAGTGTGGCGCATGAAATCAGCCACACATTTTTTCCTGACTACACCACCAAGCCTTGGTGTCGCACTGACGCCAGATATCGAGATCGCACGAATCCGGACGAATACATTGAAATGCTGTGTGATATCGGTGCCGCCGAACTGATATTTCCGGAACCGTGGTTTTCGAAAAACGCTGCTGCGGTCACCGATGCCAATGGATTACTACGCCTTGCGGCGACGTACCAAGCCTCCCGGGAAGCAGTGATGCGTCGATACGCCGAAAAATCACCCACATCAGTCGCAGCGGTCTTTTTTGCCTGGAAGCTTAAACCCACCCAAGAATCGAGGATCGGGCGAAAGGATCAAGGCAATTTCTTTGGCGTAACGCCAGAGCAGGAAGTATGTGATGCCCTTCGCTTGAGAATCGAGTACGCCATCATAAGCGAGGCATTCAAAGCAGATGGCCATTTTCTTCCGAAAGATAAATCGGTTGAAAACGACGGCCCGATCTACCACGCCGCATCAACAGCCTCACCAGCCGAAGACGAGTGTTTTCTCGATTTAGGTCAAGCCGCAGGCATCTACCGGGTGTGGACAATTCCGTTGTGGACAGCAGAGGAAGAAACTGGCGCTAATGGTGAGACCTCCGTTGCCGCAATTCTTTGGCCAAAGTCAGTTCAAAAGCCGCGGCATCGCAGATCGGACGCTGGTACACCATCGCTATGGGGAAAGGTGTAAAGGAGCTACCTAAAATGGCAGATATTTTCATCAGCTACGCACGCGAGGATGCCAACGTCGCACAAGCGTTTTACCACCGTTTGGCCGCAGCAGGGTTGAGTGTCTTTCTCGATACCGTCAGCTTGGCCCCCGGCGCTCCGTGGTCACAAAAAATTCGCGAAGAACTTAAGACGGCACGCACGGTTCTCGTTCTCGCAAGTCACAAGGCTATACACTCCGCCATGGTGAACCAGGAATCAGGAGCAGCGGCCCTCAATGGCAAAAAAGTTATACCGGTGTTATGGGACATGGATCCCGCGCAGCTTTCTGGTTGGCTCCGCGAATACCAGGCCCTCGACTTACGAGGACAAGATGCCCGCCACATACATACGCGCGTGGAAACCTTTGTTCAGCAATTGGTACTTGAAAAACAAAAGCTTGAAGTAATTGTAGCCGTAGGCTTGGTTGGGCTGGCTGCAATCGCAATATTTGCGAAATAATGATGACTCGGCGGTTTACGGAATTGAATCAATGGCGACACTTGAACAAATCACCCGTGGTGCGGCAGTCAAAGGCATTCTGCCGGATGGCATTGTCACGATCAGCGACGTGCGCTGGATCGGCGCCGTCGCCATTGAGGTGACCTACAAAGACGCCGGCGGGCGGCTCGGCGGCGAATTGCTGTATCGCGACCGCGAGCCGACGCTTGATATCGTCGAAGCCGGCCGACCATGGAGTTTTGACGGCGACAGTGCGCTGTTCCGTTTGCTCTCCGAAGCCAACCGTATCCGGCTGGCGTATCTATTTGACCCGTTGTTGGCTGTTCATACATCACTTGTCGAGCCATTGCCCCACCAGATCACGGCGGTTTACAGCGAGATGCTTTCCCGCCAACCGCTGCGTTTTCTTCTGGCGGATGACCCGGGCGCCGGCAAGACGATTATGACGGGCCTGTTGATTAAGGAACTCCACGCCCGCGGCGACTTACAGCGCTGCTTGATCGTCTGCCCCGGCAATCTCGTAGAGCAATGGCAGGATGAACTCGACCGCCGTTTCCAACTGCCGTTCGAGATCATGACCAACGATGGGCTTCAATCAGCCCGCACCGGGAATTGGTTTAGCGAAACTCCGCTGGCCATCTGCCGGCTGGACAAGCTCAGCCGCGATGAAGATACCCAGGCCAAGCTGCAACAGACGGATTGGGACCTGATCGTCTGTGATGAAGCGCATAAGCTCAGTGCCACGTACGATGGCAACGAAATCAAATACACCAAACGTTACCGGCTCGGCCAATTACTCTCCGCACTTACGCGGCATTTCCTGCTTTTGACCGCCACGCCGCACAACGGGAAGGAAGCCGACTTCCAGTTGTTCATGGCCTTGCTCGACGGCGACCGGTTCGAGGGGAAATTCCGCGACGGCGTTCACGTCACTGATACCGCGGACATGATGCGCCGTCTGGTCAAAGAACAATTGCTTAAATTCGACGGAACACCCCTGTTCCCGGAGCGGCGGGCGTACACGGTGAATTATTCGCTATCCGATGCGGAAGCCGAGCTTTACAAGCTGGTTACCGATTATGTCCGGGAGGAATTCAATCGGGCCGAGGCGCTGGAAAACGAGGGCCGCAAGGGAACCGTCGGCTTTGCTTTGACAATCCTTCAGCGCCGGCTGGCATCGTCTCCGGAGGCGATCCTTCAATCTCTGCGCCGCCGCCGCGAGCGCCTTGAAAAACGCCTGCGCGAAGAAGAGCTTCTCAAACGCGGCGCTCAAATCGACATGACGGCGGAGCTGCCCGCAATGACCAACGACGACCTTGCGGACCTTGATGATGCTCCCGACCGCGAGATCGAGGAAACCGAGGAGCGTGTCGTTGACCAGGCCTCCGCCGCCCGGACCATCGCGGAACTGCGGACCGAGATCGCCTTGTTACAGGATTTAGAGCGCACAGCGCTTCGCGTGCGTCAGTCCGGCACCGACCGCAAATGGGATGAGCTCTCGCGGATTCTTCAGGATAATTCCGAAATGTTCGACGCCCACGGTCATCGCCGCAAGCTCGTCATCTTCACTGAGCACCGCGACACGCTGAATTACCTGTCGGAAAAGATCAGAGCACTACTGGGCCGACCGGAGGCTGTTGTCGTTATTCATGGCGGTATTGGGCGCGAGGATCGACGCAAAGCCCAGGAATCCTTTACCCAGGATAAAGAGGTCGAAATCCTGGTTGCGACCGACGCCGCCGGCGAAGGCATCAACCTGCAACGGGCGCACCTGATGGTCAATTACGACCTGCCGTGGAACCCCAATCGGCTTGAGCAACGTTTCGGCCGCATTCACCGCATCGGGCAGACCGAAGTTTGTCACCTGTGGAACCTCGTCGCCAAGGACACACGGGAGGGCGAGGTCTATTTTCGGCTATTGGAAAAGATCGCTGAAGAGCGTGACGCGCTTGGCGGGCAGGTCTTTGACGTACTGGGGCAGTTGACCTTTGAGGACCGACCGCTTCGCGAGCTTCTGCTTGAAGCGATACGCTACGGCGACCAGCCAGTGGTGAAAGCACGTTTATTCCAAGTTGTCGAAAAGGCTTTGGACCGGCAGCGCCTGCGTGAACTTATTGAAAGCCGCGCCCTGGCGCACGACGCCATGGATGTAACCAAGGTCCGGCAAATTCGCCAAGATATGCAGCGGGCCGAGGCGCGGCGTTTGCAGCCGCATTTCATCGCCTCATTCTTTATCGAGGCGTTTACGCTGCTTGGCGGGACAATTCACGAACGGGAAACAAAGCGGTACGAGATCAAACATGTCCCCGCTCTCATCCGTAACCGTGATCGCCAGATCGGACGCGGTGATTCCGTATTGCCGCGCTATGAACGCATCACGTTCGAGAAGGACCTTATCAGCATTCCCGGCAAACCGCTCGCCGCGTTTGTGTGCCCGGGCCACCCTTTATTGGATGCAACGCTCGACCTGATCATCGAGCGTTACCGCGATCTGCTCAAACGCGGCGCGATCCTCATCGATGACACCGACGACGGCCAACAGTCGCGGGCCTTGCTCTACCTGGAGCACGCCATTCAGGACGCCCGCACCGACCGCGCCGGCAACCGGCGCGTCGTGTCGAAGCGGATGCAGTTTGTTGAGATTGACGGGGAAGGAAACGCTCTGAACGCCGGGCCTGCCCCGTACCTCGACTATCGCCCGCCGACGGCGGACGAAGTGAAGACCCTCCAGGACATGACGATGCCTGAGTGGATTCGCGGCGATCTTGAATCCAAGGCGATGGAACACGCCGCGATTCACCTGGTGCCGCAGCATCTTGACGAATTGCGCCGCCGGAAGGAAGAACTGCTGGACAAAACCAAGGCCGCTGTTCAGGACCGACTCACCAAAGAGATTAACTATTGGGATCACCGAGCTACACAACTGGCGGATCAGGAACGTGCCGGCAAGGTCAACGCCCGGCTGAATTCCGGCCTTGCCCGACAGCGTGCCAACGAGTTGGAGGCCCGGATGCGCAAACGCCTCACCGAGTTGGAACAGCAGCGCAAGCTTGCTCCGCTTCCGCCGGTGGTACTCGGCGGCGCGATGATCGTGCCCGCAGGGCTGCTAAGGAAACTTGGGGGTTGGGCTTCCAGCCCGACAGAGGTCGGCCAAGATGGCCGACCCCCGCAGTCTATCGAAACCGAGCATTCAGAGCGGCTCGCCATGGACGCAATCATGGCCACGGAGCGCCGACTTGGATTTGTCCCAAAGGACGTAAGCGCGCAGAACCTTGGTTACGACATCGAATCGGCCATACCAGGAACCGGCCTGCTGCGGTTCCTGGAAGCCAAGGGTCGCGTGAACGGCGCCAAGACCGTCACTCTCACCAAGAACGAAATTCTCACCGGCCTCAACAAGCCCGACGAATTCATTCTCGCCATCGCCCTGATTGATGAAGACAAGACCGACGTGCGATATGTCCGCAAACCGTTTGAGAAAGAGCCGGATTTCAAAGCCACAAGCGTCAATTACGACTTGGCCGCACTGCTGGCCCAGGCGAAGGAGCCGGCATGACTGTATCGAACCAGCAACTTCAGGAATGGTTGAATGCCGGTGAGAACGAGCACCTGGAATTCAAGGAGGCCAAAAACAATTTTCATTTTGAGAAGCTCGTAAAATACTGCGCCGCTCTGGCCAACGAAGGAGGTGGGGCTATGGTTCTGGGCGTCACCGACACGCGCCCTCGCCAAGTGGTGGGTAGCCGGGCGTTTACCGACTTGGAGCGAACCAAGGCTGGGCTGATTGAAAAGCTCCGCCTGCGGATTGAGGCTGACGAAATCATACATTCGAACGGCCGTGTATTGGTGTTTACCGCTCCATCCCGACCTATCGGCATGCCGATCGCCGTTGAAGGAGCCTACTGGATGCGCGCCGGTGAAGACCTGGCGCCAATGACGCCCGACATGCTGCAGCGCATCTTTGATGAGGCTGGCCCCGATTTCTCCGCCGAAATTTGCCCCAAAGCCACACTCACCGACCTTAATCCGGACGCCATAGAAGTGTTCCGCAAACGCTGGATCAGGCGGTCGAAGAATGAAGCCTTGTCCCGGTTACCCGCCGACCAGTTTTTGGCCGATGCCGAACTGATTGATCACCGCGGCATCACTTACGCGGCCTTGGCGTTGATGGGCAAGGGGGCATCTCTGGGGCGATTTTTGCCGCAGGCCGAAGTGATCTTCGAGTACCGCTCCTCCGAAGCCGCGGGCCCAGCCAGCCAACGCTTGGCGTTCCGTGAGGGGTTTCTGCTTTTTTATGAGAACCTGTGGGAAACAATCAATCTGCGCAATGATGTGCAGCATTTTCAAGATGGCCTGTTCATGATGGACGTCCCCACGTTCGCCGAAGGCTCTGTGCGAGAGGCTATTCTTAACGCCGTGAGCCACCGCGATTACCGTTTGAGCGGCTCAGTTTTCATCCGCCAATACCAGCGTCGCATCGAAATAGTCAGTCCGGGTGGCTTTCCGGCGGGGATTACCCCGCAAAACATCCTCTACCGCCAGTCGCCGCGCAACCGCCGCATTGCCGAGGTGTTTGAGAAATGCGATTTGGTGGAGCGATCCGGCCAGGGAGCCAACCGGATGTTCGAGGAAAGCATCAAGCAGAGCAAACCCCTGCCGGATTTTACGCACACCGACGATTACCAGGTAGCCTTAACGCTGCACGGCGAGATTCAAGACCCGGCATTCCTCAGATTTTTGGAAAGAGTAGGCGAAGAGCGGGTGCGGTCTTTTGCTACCGAGGATCTTCTCGTCCTCGATTTGGTGCACCGCGAACAACCGGTGCCACCTGAACTTCAGACCCGACTGCACCAATTGCTGGATCAAGGCACAATTGAATCACTCGGTCGAGGCCGAGGGACGCGATACCTGCTTCCGCGCCAGTTCTACCGCCTTACTGGTAAACGAGGCGTCTACACTCGCAAGCGCGGTCTGGATCGGGGAACGAACAAGGAACTGCTTTTGAAGCATATTCAGGGCAACCATCCGGATGGTGCGCGGTTCGACGAGCTCCAGCAGGTTCTGCCCGCGCTCTCGCGTAGCCAAATCCAAAAATTGCTCAAGGAATTGAAAGCCGAAGGCCGGGTTCGCAATGAGGGACGCACCAAAGGGACTCGCTGGTATGCCAGCCCGATATTTCCGACGGAGAAGGTGCAATCATAATGGACGCTCTAACTAATGCTAATAGCGTAACTTATGCAGGATCGGAATTGCGCCGGAATTGCGCCGGTGCAATTCCGGCGCAATTCCAATGGCTGAATAAAATACTATGGAGTCGCCAGTGACCGCCTACCGCAAAAAGCTCATCGAAGTCGCCTTGCCGCTGGAGGCGATCAATCGCGAATCGGCGCGCGAAAAATCCATCCGGCATGGGCATCCGTCCACACTGCATCTTTGGTGGGCGCGGCGGCCGTTGGCGGCTTGCCGGGCGGTGCTGTTTGCTTCGCTGGTGGATGATCCGGATTCTGATCCGTCGTTTCGTAAAGCTGATGGAACAGTCGATGAAGACCGCGCCGGTGTGCGCCGCGCCGAGCTTTTCAGCCTGATCGAGGAACTGGTCAGATGGGAAAATTCCAATAACGAAAAAGTGCTCAATCAAGCCCGTGCCGAAATTGCCGCTTGCATCGCCTCGCGCAAAATATACGACACCAAGGAATGGTCCAGACACCAGACCATTTGCCGTGAAAAATCCTGGAATTATGTTTGCCGTTTGGCCAAGTCGGAAAATGTCAACCAATTTCTCATCGAACACGCCCCGCCGGGCCTGTGACAGTTTCTGCAAAAGTGGCGTAATCAGCAAAAAAACGCCACTTTTTGCTTTGCAGAGCACTTTTTTTGTGATTTTTATGCCCCATAAACTTCAGATTCCACATTATTTCTTTGATTTTAAGCGATTTTTGGCCCGTGAACGGTTACCCCCAAACTTATCCGGTTGCAGAAACTGTCACAGGCCCCGCCCCGCCTGTACTCGACCCCTTCTGCGGCGGCGGATCAATCCCGCTGGAAGCCCAGCGGCTGGGACTACGGGCGTACGGCAGCGATTTGAATCCGGTTCCCGTTCTGATTACCAAGGCACTGATCGAAATTCCGCCGAAGTTTGCCAGCAAGCCGCCGGTGAATCCGGAATCCAATGCGCGGCTGAAGGATGGCTGGAAAGGTGCACAAGGACTGGCTGAAGATGTGCGCTATTATGGGAAGTGGATGCGCGACGAAGCCGAGAAAAGAATTGGCCACCTGTATCCGAAAATAAAAATAACGGAAGAAATGGTCTGGGGGTCAAAATGGGGGTCGGGCGTCTCGCCCGATTCTGGAGAACGTCGGCCTGGAAGGCCGACCCCCAGCCAGTCCGACTTTAACTGTCGGCCAGGATGGCCGACCCCCAAGAGGCTCCCCATTCGGCCTGATCTTGAGCCGTACCTCGGCCAAGAGCTTACAGTCATCGCGTGGATCTGGGCCAGAACAGTCGCCAGCCCGAATCCGGCTGTGGGCGGTGCCCATGTACCGCTGGTGCGGTCCTTCTGGCTTTCCACCAAAAAAGGCAAAGAAGCGTGGGTCGAACCGATCATTGACCGGGAAAATAACAGCTACCGTTTTGAAGTGCGTGTGGGCAAGCCGTCGGAGGGATTTGACCCGGGAATCGGCACGATTGGGCGGAAGGGCGGTCGGTGTGCTCTCAGCGATTCACCGATGCCGTTCACGCACGTCCGCGCCGAAGGCAAGGCCGGGCGGATGAGCCAGCGGCTCATGGCGATTGTCGCAGAGGGCACGCGAGGCCGAGTATATCTGTCACCGCTGGAATCGCATGTCGGGGCAGCGGAATCGGCCACGCCGACTTGGCGGCCGGATTGCCAACTCCCCGTTAAACACCGCAATTTCCAGACACCAGCGTATGGGATGCCAAATATAGGTGACCTTTTCACCCCGCGCCAACTGACCGCGCTGACCACGTTCAGCGATCTGGTCAAAGAAGCCCGTGAGAAGGTATTGGCCGACGCGCGGGTAGGGGGTCGGGCATCTTGCCCGACGGTAAATGCTGAGATTGTCGGCCAAGATGGCCGACCCCCAACCAGCCAGACTCTGGAGGTAGATGTCGGGCGAGACGCCCGACCCCCTGAAGGCCGACCCCCAGAAGGCCCGCCTCCCAAGGGCTTCTATCGCCGCGGCGAAAAGCATCCTCCGCACTTCGACCAACCCGGCAAACTGCAACACGTTACCTTCCGGCTCGCCGGAAGTCTGCCTGCGGAGTACCTGGCCCGCGCCAAGCAGGAGCTTGCTTCGGGCCAGATAACTTCCGAGCAGTACCGGGAAAAGCTGGAAGCAGAGCTCGATCGCGGCCACGGCCCGGGCTGGCTTGGCGAACCAGCCATCGCCGATGTGATCCAAGCGGCGCTTGAGCATTTTGATGGCGAGCGCTACCACCTGCATACCTGGTGCATCATGCCCAATCATGTGCATGTACTTTTTGTGCCGCAGGAAGGGCAGCGCCTTGCCAACATTTTGCATTCCTGGAAATCATTTACGGCCAAGGAGTGCAATCAATTATTGGGGCGCTCCGGCCCATTCTGGCAGGATGACTATTTTGATCGTTATATGCGGGATCAGACGGATGTCCAAAAGACATCAATGTACATCATGAATAATGGGGGTCGGGCATCTTGCCCGACTTCGAATGTCGGCCTGGAAGGCCGACCCCCATCCGGCCCGACTCTGGATCAAAAATGGGGTTGGGCATCTTGCCAGACGGAAGCAATTGGCGGGCGAGACGCCCGCCCCCCAGAAGGTCGACACCCAGGAGATCAACCCCCATGGGATTCACGCGGCATTGACCAAGGCGGCACCGGCCCCCAAGCCTACGCCGACGCCGTGGCGACGTATTTGGCGTTTGCGGTGGATAAATCAGCCGATTATTGGTGCACCGTGGCTACTTGGTCGTCATCCGCAGAGTTCATCCGAGGTTGCTTTGCACGGCAGGCGCTACCAATGACGTGGGATTACTGTGAGTGTAATCCTCTCAGTACGTCGACTGCAAATTGGAGTGCTGCGGTGGAGTGGACGGCGCTTGCCCTCCTGCAACTGCCGGCATCCGCTGCAGCCCACGTGATCCAGTCGTCCGCGGCGGCGGAGCGACAGAATGAGCCGAGCCTATTGATTTCAACTGACCCGCCTTATTACGACAACATCGGCTACGCCGATTTAAGCGATTTTTTTTACGTCTGGCTCCGGCGATCGTTAGGTGATATTTATCCCGATCTTTTCAAAACCTTGCTTACGCCCAAGGCAGACGAACTGATCTCTTCGCCCTACCGCCACGGCGGCAGCAAACAAAAAGCCCAACAGTTTTTCGAGCAGGGACTCGGCAAGGCGTTCGAGGCCATGCGCGCCGCCGGCCACGCGGATTACCCGCTGACGGTTTTCTACGCCTTCAAACAGTCGGAGGAAACCGCGGAAGGAGATCCGGGGGGCGGCCATCCTGGCCGCCAGCCCCCAACGGGGGTCGGGCTTCCAGCCCGACTATTAACTGATTCAGAGTCGGGCAAGATGCCCGACCCCCTGATGCCCGACCCCCAAAGCCAAGCCATTCACATTTCCTCCACCGGCTGGGAAACTATGCTAGAGGGCTTGATTCGCTCGGGTTTTTCGGTTGATGGAACGTGGCCAATGCGCACGGAGCGCGGTGCGCGCAGTATCGGCATTGGTACCAACGCCCTGGCATCTTCCATTGTTCTTTCCTGCCGCCCGCGCGCAATCGACGCTCCTCTCGCCACGCGGCGCGAATTTCTTGCCGCGCTCAAACGCGAATTGCCGGATGCCCTCCGCCATTTGCAGGCCGGCAATATAGCCCCGGTCGATCTGGCGCAAGCCGCCATCGGGCCGGGAATGGCTATTTTTACGCGCTACTCGAAGGTTATGGAAGCCGACGGATCATCCATGACCGTGCGACAGGCGCTGGGGCTTATCAACCAGATGCTCGATGAAGTGCTGGCCGAGCAGGAAGGCGAATTCGATCCCGATACGCGCTGGGCGGTGGCCTGGTTCGAACAGTTCGGTATGGAAGATGGCCCATTCGGGGAAGCGGAAACACTCAGCCGCGCCAAAAACACCGCGGTCAACGGCCTGGTGGAAGCGGGCATCATCGCCGCCCGCGCTGGCAAAGTGCGCCTGCTGAAGCGCGATGAACTCCCGACAACATGGAAGCGGGGGTCGGCCTTCCAGGCCGACGATCGTCGGGCGGAAGGCCCGTCCCCCCCGGCCCATTGGGAAGTTGTGCAGCATTTAATTCGCGCCTTGGACACCGGCGGCGAAGTGGCGGCCGGCGATATGCTCCGCCGGCTTGGGTCGGTCGGCGAAGCCGCGCGTGATCTGGCCTATCGGCTTTACAATGTCTGCGAACGCAAGAAATGGGCCGCCGAAGCCCTGGCCTACAACAGCCTGGTCATCGCCTGGCCGGAGATCAGCAAGCTGGCGCGGGGAGCGCTCACCCCCCCGCAAACCCAGGAGGAAATGTTCAAATGATGACTCTGCGCCTATTTTCTGATGCGGCGGCCACCGTACCGTTGGCCAACACATGGCTGGTTGGCGATCTGGGCCTGGCGCTGGGCAGGCAGGAATTGTTTACCCGGCAATCACCCGAAAAGCTGAAAGTCCTGCGGGAGCATGCATTGGTCGAAAGCGCCGTGTCCTCCAATCGCATAGAAGGTGTAGAGGTAGATCAAAAGCGGGTGGCCACGTTAATTTTCGGTTCGCCCGTACTGAAGGATCGTGACGAGGAGGAAGTGCGCGGGTACCGGGCCGCGTTGGACCTGATCCATCGTGAAGGCGCATCGCTGCCGGTGACGGAATCCAACATCCGCCGATTGCATCAATTGGCGCGCGGCGAAATATGGGATACCGGCAAATATAAACAAAAGACCGAACCGATCATTGAGCGATTTTCCGACGGCCGCAGCCGAGTGCGGTTCATGCCGGTGGAAGCCGGCCCGGCGACTGAAACGGCAGTGGTGGAACTCGTTGAACGATGGGGCAGCCTGTTGCGGGATCGGAGAGTTAATCCGCTGGTAGTCCTGGCCGGCTTCGCATTGGACTTTTTATGTATCCATCCGTTTCGCGACGGCAACGGACGAGTCTCCAGGCTGCTCATGCTCCAACAGGCATACCACGCCGGGGCCGAAGTCGGCAGATATATCAGTCTTGAGCGGTTGATCGAGCAGAACAAGCAGCGGTATTACGAAACACTGGAGCAAAGCTCTCAGGGCTGGCATGAAGGTCGGCACAATCCCTGTCCATTTGTCAATTATGTCTTATGGGTGCTCAAGGAGGCTTACAAGGAATTTGAGCAGCGCGTCGGAGAGATTGCGGAGCCGCTGGGCGCTAAAGCGGAATTGGTGCGACAGGCGATTTATCGTCAGCAGGGTAGCTTTCGAGTAGCTGATTTGGAACGTGCTTGCCCCGCAGTGGGACGCGACTGGATTCGAAGTATCTTGCGACAAATGAAAGCGGCTGGCGAATTGCGGTCGTTCGGCCACGGTGCTGGAGCACGTTGGGAGAGAACGGGTCTGAATAAGGGTAGTGATACCCTTAAATAAGGGTAGTAATAAGGGTATTGTCTGGATTTACAAACCCGGGGCTAATACATGGCAATCACTAACCGAGAACGAATTGGCAAGGGCCTTGATCTTCTGGCCAACGGCCTTCGGCCCTTTGTCGAACGCGAATTGAAATCGCAGTTGGGCGATAATTGGCAGAGAGCTTTAAGGGGGTCGGGCTTCCAGCCCGACTCTGGAGAACGTCGGCCTGGAAGGCCGACCCCCAGCCAGCCCGACTTTAACTGTCGGCCAGGATGGCCGACCCCCAACTTGGATGATCCGCAAATTTTGTTATCCGTTCTGTGGGATCAGTGGAACACCGTTTTTCGCAACGTGCTCGGTCCCGCCGAGCGCAGCATCGTCAGCGAGCTTCGGAACACCCGCAACCAATGGGCACACAACGAACAATTCGGCAGCAATGACGCCATCCGGGCGCTTGATTCAGTGGAACGGTTGCTGAACTCGGTTTCCGCGGCGGATGCCGCCATTGAAGTCGGCCAGATGCGCATGGAAGTGATGCGGTCCATGTTTGAAGAACAGCGCCGGTCGGAAATGCGCAAAAAGGCGTTCCAGGCGACCGAAGGCAAACCCCAGGGCGGCTTGAAGCCGTGGCGCGAGGTTGTCACCCCACATCCGGATGTAGCCAGTGGCCGATATCAGCAGGCTGAATTCGCCGCCGACCTGTGGCAGGTATACCAGGGCGAAGGATCGGACGAATACAAAAATCCGACCGAGTTTTTCCGCCGGACTTTCATCACCGAAGGCTTACGCCGTCTGCTTTCACAAGGGGTGCTGCGGTTGGCCGGCAAAGGCGGTGATCCGGTTGTCGAATTACAGACGAACTTCGGCGGCGGCAAGACCCACTCCATGCTGGCGCTGTATCACCTGTTTTCGGGCACACCGCCCGCCGACCTTCCCGGCGCCGAGGAACTGGTCAAGGAACTGAATGTAACTCTGCCAAAGAATGTCCGCCGCGCCGTATTCGTCGGTACGCAGATTTCCCCCGGCAAACCGCACAAGAAGCCGGACGGCACGGTGGTACGAACCGTGTGGGGTGAAATCGCCTGGCAACTCGGCGGCAAGGAAGGCTATAAGCTTGTCCAAGAGGACGATGAAAAGGCCACCAACCCCGGCAACACGCTCAAAGAACTGTTCAACCAATACAACCCGTGTCTGATCCTGATCGACGAGTGGGTCGCTTACGCCCGTCAATTGCACGGCGCAGCCGATCTGCCGGCTGGAAGTTTTGAGACACACTTTACGTTCGCCCAGGCGCTGAGCGAAGCCGTAAAGGCCGCTAAGAACACACTGCTGGTCGTGAGTATTCCCGCATCCGAGAGTCCGCACCAGAAGGCGGATCGCGCCGTGAATGACATCGAAGTCGGCGGCGAACGCGGTCGCGAGGCGCTGGCCCGCCTGAAAAACGCTATTGGCCGCGTCGAAGCATCGTGGCGGCCAGCAAGTCCTGACGAGGGATTTGAAATAGTTCGCCGGCGACTTTTTCAGCCGCTGTCCGGCGAAGGGTATGTTGCGCGCGATGCGGTGGCCCGCGCGTTTGTCGAATTTTACGGATCGCAACGGCAGGAATTTCCGACCGAATGCCGGGAGGCGGATTATGAACGCCGGATCAAGATGGCCTACCCGATTCACCCGGAACTGTTTGACCGGCTCTACAACGACTGGTCCACGCTGGATAAATTTCAGCGTACCCGTGGCGTTTTGCGCCTGATGGCTGCGGTGATTCATTCGCTGTGGGAGCGGCAGGATGGCAATCTGCTCATCATGCCGGGAAACGTGCCCATTGACGATCAAATGGTGCAGGTTGAACTGACGCGCTACCTTGAAGATCAATGGGTGCCCGTGCTTGAAAAGGACGTAGATGGTCCGAACTCCCTGCCGCTCGGCCTTGATCGGGACAATCCGAATCTTGGGCGATATTCGGCTTGTCGTCGCGTCTCCAGAACCATTTACATGGGATCGGCCGCGACACTCAGAGCCGCCCACAAAGGCATCGATGACCGCCAGGTAAAGCTCGGTTGTGTTCAGCCCGGCGAGGCGGTCGCCACATTTGGCGATGCGCTGCGGCGGCTGACAGACAGCGCCACCTACCTTTATGTGGATGGCAAACGCTACTGGTATTCGACGCAGCCGACTGTCACACGACTGGCTGACGACCGGGCAGGACAATTAAGTGACGATCAGGTTTCTGATGAGATTATTAAACGACTGCGGGAGCAGGCTCGTACGCGAGCCGATTTTTCCAAAGTCCATGCGTGCGTGCCAGGCAGCGACATTCCCGACGAGAAAGATGCCCGCCTTGTAATCCTGGGACCGGAGTTCCCGCATTCAAAGAACGGCAATGGTTCGAGCGATGCCCGCCGTGAGGCGGCGGCTATTCTCGACTCGCGGGGAACATCGCCACGAAATTACAGGAACACGCTTGTGTTCCTTGCCGGCGATACGAACCGCTTACGCGAATTGGAACAGTCGGTACGGCAGTACCTGGCGTGGTTATCTATCTCGGACGATCATGCGACGTTGAATCTCGACGAATTCCAAAAACGCCAGGCCGTGACGAAGAAGAAAAACGCCGACGAAGCTGCGGATCTGCGAATCTCCGAGGCATATCAATGGCTTCTGGTCCCTAGCCAAACAGACCCGAAGGGGGACGTTTCGTGGACGGAGTTAAAGCTGCAGGGGCAGGAAAGTCTTGCCGCCCGTGCCGCGAAGAAACTCAAGAATGAAGAATCGCTGCTCGTGCAAATGGGAGCGGTGCGGCTTCGCACGGAACTGGATCGTGTTCCGCTGTGGACGGGGAACCACGTCAGCGTAAAGCAGCTTACCGAATACATGGCCCGCTACCTCTACCTGCCCAGGCTCCGTGATGAACAGGTGCTGTTTGCCGCCATTCAGGAGGGCGTCGCCAGCCTAATGTGGCAGACGGAGACCTTTGCCTATGCGGAAGGCTGGGATGAGCAGCGGAAGCGTTACCAGGGGTTACGCGCCGGACAATCCATCCGCGTCATCGCGGATGAGCGAGATCTCTTGGTGAAACCGGAAGCGGCCGCAGCCCAACTCGCGGAAGAAGGGTGTCGGGCTTCCAGCCCGACTGGTAGCGGGACTGTTCAGACGTCAGCTATCGGCATGGAAGGCCAAACCCCAGGAGGGACGGATGTCGGCCAGGATGGCCGACCCCCGCAGCGCGCACTCCGCCGCTTCCACGGCGCGGTGAAGGTGGACCCACTGCGGCTTGGCCGCGACGCGGCAAAAATCGCGGAGGAAGTAGTTCAGCATTTAACCGGCCTGGTCGGCGCAAACGTGGAAATCACCATCGAGATTCGTGCCGACCTGGCCGATGGCGCATCAGACAAGACTGTTCGTGACGTGACCGAAAACTGCCGGACGTTAAAGTTTGAAAATTATGATTTTGAGGAGCAATAAGACCAATGGAAATAATTCCGCTGTTCTGGCCCACGAACGGTTAGAAATTTATTCTCGGTCGGCGGAATTGCGCACCCGCTCGGCATGAACCCGCCGGGCGATGCGGCAGGCCATGGCCAGGGCGGCCTTCATGCTTGCCGGATCCGTTTTGTTTTTTCCCACGATATCGAAAGCCGTTCCGTGATCCACACTGGTCCGCACAATGGGCAGGCCAAGAGTCAGATTCACGCTTCCCGAAAAATCCAGCAGTTTGACGGGTATAAGTCCCTGGTCATGATACATGGCGACTACCAAGTCATACGCCCCCTGGGCCGCTTTGTAGAAGATGCTGTCCGCGGGAAATGGCCCCTGAACGTCCATTCCCTGCTGACGGGCCATGAGAATCGCCGGCGCGATGATCCTTTTTTCTTCATCGCCGAACTGTCCGTTTTCACCGGCGTGCGGATTGAGGCCGCAGACCGCCATGCGGGGATTTTCGATTCCAAACCATTCGCGCAGCGCGCGATGCGCCAAATCAATCGGGTCGAAGACCGTTCCGATTTTGAAACTGTGCCGCAGTTCAAAGAGCGCCTCGTGAATGGTGCACAGCACCACGCGCAGGCCTTTGTGAGAAGCGAAAAGGCCATTGGAGGCGCCGGGCGTACCCGTGGCGGGGGCCGCCGGGGCGCCGCGCGGCGGGGCAACGAACATCATGGCGTAACGGCGTGCGCCGGTTCGCTCGGCGAGCAACTCCGTGTGCCCGGGCCAGCGGTGGTAGCCGGCAAGTCGCCAGCTTTCCTTGCAGATCGGACCGGTAACCAGGGCGTCGATCCGGCGTTTTTTGGCCGCCTCCAACGCGTCGAGCACGAAACGCATCGACGCCATTCCGCACTCTTTCGAGGGCGCCTTGACGTCCATTCCCAGGAACGAGTATTCGTCGTAATCCAACACCACCACGTCATGATCGTAGGACCGAATTTTTTCATGCTGATCGCGCCACCAGAACGGTTCCAATTCCGCCAGATCGGCGCAATACGCCATCAGTTCATTAAATCCGAAAACCACGAAACGACCCTGCCGGCGGATCGCCGGATCGGCCAGCGCCTTGACGATCGCCTCCGCCCCCACGCCGGCGGGATCACCCATCGTAACGCCAATGGTCGGCAAGTATTCGTCTGTTGCGCTCATGGCGTGGTTCCAGCCGGTTCCGGTTCCCAGGGTGAGGTTCCGGGTAAAAAACTCCCGCGGCCGAACCGCGCCAGGTAGTACACCACCGTGCGGGTGAGAATGTCGCTTTCAATGTTGACTACTTCGCCGCCGCGCAGCAGTCCCAGCGTGGTTTTTTCGCGCGTGGTGGGAATCACCGCGACACGGAAGCAATCGCCGGCGACGTCGGCCACTGTCATGCTCACGCCGTCAATCGCCACGCTTCCCCGGGGAAGAATCGCTTCCCGGCCCGCGCGGGGCAATTCGAATGTGACCATCCAGTCGGCGGGATTCGTCTCCACGCGCAGCACGCGGCTGACATCCTCGACGTGTCCCTGGACAAAATGCCCGCCGAGGGCGTCGCCGACGCACAAACTCAACTCCAGATTCACCGCATCCCCGGTGTTTTTAGCACCGAGCGTGGTTCGGCGCAGGGTTTGCGCGACCACATCAAAACCCGCCTCCGCCGGCGCCGGCAATTCGGCAACCGTCAGGCACACCCCTGAAACGGCAATGCTTTGGCCGGGTTTAATTGGCGCGGCCTTTGCCTGGCCCAGTTCCGCCAGATCGACGACGATCCTTCTACCCGCCGGCGTTTCCCGCATTTGCCTGATTCGTCCAACCGCTTGTACCAATCCCGTGAACATGCCCTTATTCTACCCGCTGATGGAGGACAATTCCCGCGCCGGCCGATCGTCCACGTGGCCGGCGGCCGGAAGCTCCAAAATTTTCGGGCCGGGTTTATTGCATTTGGGGCACGCGGTATATCCTCCGGTTTGAGATTTCCCACCGCCGCTTTTAACATGAATTGCATGATGTTTCGGGGGCGGTTGATCCTGGGGTGCAGCCTAGCGGCGATATGGCTCACAGCCTGCCCGGCCTGCCGGCATTCCACCGTCGCCGCCGGCCAATCCGCCGTTCCGCGCATTGTCAGCATCGTGCCCGCCGCGACCGACATCCTCCTGCAGATTGGCGCGGCGAAACTTCTGGTCGGCGTTTCATCCTACGACCGGCCGCTGCTTCCACCGGCTCTGCGGCGTCTGCCCGTCGTGGGCAATTACCTGCACATTGATTACGAAACACTTTTGCGGCTGCATCCGACAGCCCTGGTGATTCAACGATCGCGCCTCCGCATACCGCCGCGACTTATTGCCCTGGCCCGCCAACATCACTTCCGCATTCTAAACATCAACTTGAATACGCTGCGCGGGCTTTACCATACCGTGCGAATGCTCGGAAAAGCCGCCGGTCGCCTGCCGGCGGCGCAACGGCGGTGGCGGCGGCTGCAACGGAATCTGCGCCAGATTTCCCGGCGATACGCCCGCGGATCCCATCCCGCGGTGGCGCTGCTTATCGGCACAAGTCCGATACGGATCGTGGGAACGGACACATTCCTGAATCAGATGATTTCACTTGCCGGCGGAATGAATGCGGCGGAAAAAGTCGGCTCGGGTTATCCGGCGATTGACCGGGGAACGCTGGTTCGGCTGGCGCCGCAGATTTTATTGATCGCCGCTCCGGGCCAACCACGCCAGGAGGGACCGAATGATCCGCGCCTTGCCGCCTGGAGACGCCTGCCGATTCCCGCGGCGGTCCATCATCGCATTTTTCTCATCACGGCGGCGAATTTTGAAATGCTTTCATTGGCGGCGGATCGGCAGGTGCGGTTGCTGGCCCGCCTGATTCACGGCGCGGCCGCGGCGTCCGCCGATGCGGGAGAAAAACCATGAGATACCGGCCAGCGGCGCCTGGTTTGACGGGCCTGTTCCTGACCGGTTGCCTGTTGACCGGAGGCGTGCTGTTGCTGTGTCTGGCGATCGGCCCCGGTATGCCCGGGTCCAATCGCATCAGCTTCGGTATCCCCGCGTCAGAATTCATCGACCTGCGGCTGGTTCGCGTGGGTTCGGCGGCGATTGTGGGCGCGGCCCTGGCCGCGACCGGCGTGCTGTTGCAGGGGTTGCTCCGCAATCCGCTGGCCGATCCGTACATTCTGGGTATTTCCAGCGGCGCCACGGCGGCCGTGATGATGTGGATCGTCTGGGGCGACTTCATCGCCGGCGCTCTGCTGCATCATCCCTGGCTGGCCGGGCTCTTCGCCAACGGGCAGACGCTGCCCGCGCTGGTCGGCGCACTGATTACCTGCGCGGTGGTGTTTTTTCTGGGCCGCAAACGCGGCGGCACGCTTGATCCCCTGACCCTGCTTCTGTCCGGTGTGGTGATCAGCAGCATCAACGGCGCGTTGGTGATGTTCCTGGACAACCTGGTTCCTTACGGCGCCCGGGCCGACATTCTCGATTATCTTTTCGGCTACATCAGTGAGGGCACAGCACCGACCACTCTCTGGATCGCCCTGGGGGTGGTGCTGCTCGGCTGGGGAGCGGCGCTGGCCATCGGCGGGGCCATGAACATCGCGGCGCTATCCGACGTGGAATCGGAAAGTCTCGGCGTGCGGCTGGGATCGCTGCGGGCGATCTGTTTCATTCTAGCGGCTCTTCTGACCGCGGCCTCGATCGCCCTGGCCGGGCCGATCGGCTTCGTGGGGTTGATCTGCCCGCACGTGTGCCGGAATATTCTGGGGCCGGACCATCGCCGGCTGCTGGTCGCGAGTCCCTTTTTTGGCGCGGTGTTCCTGATGTTGGCCGACACATTCGTTCGCAGCACCGGCGCATGGTTTCCTGGCGGCGAACTGCCGGTGGGCGTAATCACCGCCTTGTGCGGCGGCCCGTTTTTTCTCTACCTGCTGACCCGCCGGCGAACCTGGCAATGACGGAGATGCCGATGGAGCCAACCGAGCAAATCCGGACCGCCCCACCGCACGCGGCGACGCTGGCCGGGCGTGATATTTCCTTTTCATTCGCCGGCGCCCCCGTGCTGGAGAACGTGAGCGTCGCCATTGCGCCCGGCCGGGTCACCGCCATTCTGGGCCCCAACGGATCGGGTAAATCAACATTGCTGCACGTGTTGCTGGGCTATCTCAAGCCGCGCGCCGGCGCGGTGCTGCTGGACAACCGCCCTCTGGGCGTGATTCCCGCCGCCGAACTGGCGGCGACCATCGCCTTTACGCCGCAGACGCCCGCGGTGGCGTTCGCCTACACCGTGGAAGAGATCGTGCTCATGGGCCGCTGGCCGCTGCGGAATCGCCGGCGGGAGGGCGGTTCGCTCGAATCGCTGCTGGGGGCGTATGCACCCGCGGATCACGCCGCCGCCCGGGACGCCATGTGGCGAACCGACGTGCACCATCTGGCTGATCGCACGTTTAATGAACTTTCCGGCGGCGAACGACAGCGAGTCGTTCTCGCCCGCGCCCTGGCTCAGGACGCGCCGATTATTCTCATGGACGAACCGACGGCGTCGCTGGACCTGTGGCATCAACTGGAACTGCTGCATCGGCTCGGAGAACTGGCCCATCGGCAAGGCCGGGCGGTGGGGTGGGTCGCCCACGAACTGAACCTGGCGCGGCAATTTTCCGATCAGATCATCCTGCTGCATGGCGGCCGGGTAGCCGCAAACGGCGCGCCGGAGGCGGTGCTCACGTCCGCCATCCTGGAGCCGATTTACCGCGTTCGCGTGCGGATGGAGGGAAAGATGCTCACCTTCGCGCGGCGGGAAGAAAATTCCGAAATACCGTAATCCCAGGAAAAGCGAAATCGCCGCCGCCGGTGGCAAAACCGCCCGCAAGCCCGCTTGGATCAATTCGGGGATTTTACCGGTTGGCGGGGCCGCGGCGGCCGGGGATGGCTGTCCACGAAAGCGGCGACATCCCAGGCTTGCTGATTGCTGAGACTGCCGGGTTTGTTCAGCGGCATATTGGCTTTGATAAAAGCGGCGGCCAGCCGGACTTTGTACATACCCGCGCCTTGATTAAAGGACTCCGGTCCCCAGAGCGGAGGAAACTGGTATGCCCCGTTCACAAGAAGACCCTGGCCATGTGCGCCGTGGCACGCAGCGCAGTTGACGGTGAACACCCGGGTGCCGCGCGCCGCGCTGGGAGGAAGCGGCGGGCGAAGGAGTTTCGGATAGCCCCGGCCCGGCATCGCGGCGCCCACCGGGGCGCCGTGGGCCAGCCAGTAGGAATAGGCCACCAAAGCGGTCAGGATTCGGCCGTTGGCGGGCGGTGGTGTGCCGTTCATGCTGAAGCGGAAGCAGCCCTGGAGGCGTTTCTGGAACGTAACGACGCCGTGGTATTTGGCCTGGTAGCGCGGATAGGCCACGTAGGCCGCCCAGAGCGGCGCGGCGCCCGCCCGGCGGCCGCGATCGAGGTGACAGTTGACGCAGTTAAGACCGTCGCCAACATATTTTTTTGCATAGGTTTGGGTATGAGTAAAAATATTCTCGCCCAGCCGCACCATCCCGCCAAAGGCGTTATGGGGAATCCGGGAATCCGGCGGCGGCGTAAAATGGCGCCAAGATTCCGCCGGGGCGAGGGATGGGGGCGGGGAATCGCCGCCCCTCCGCGGCGGCGCGGCGCGCGGGGTTGTTTGTCCGCTTACCGGGTGGAATCCATAGTGCGCCAAGATCGCCTGCGCCGGGGGAGACTGGAGAAACGCGAGCCACTCCCGCGCCGCTTGCGGATGCGGCGCATGGCGCAACACCCCGCCGGCATAAATCGCCGTGGTGTTGCAGCGGGCGGCAATGGGCACGTAAGAAATCGGATGCCCAGCCTGCTCCTGGAAAATAGCTTCCGATTTCCAGGTCACCCCCGCCTGCGCCAATCCCTGCATTAAAAACAGGGGGGTCTGCCGATGGTGCACATGCGTGAGAATGGTCTGTCCCCGGGCGACCTTGGTTTTATAAACCATTTTCTCCAGGCTCGGGCCGCCGGCCTTGATCAGCGAAAGTTGTATCTGCCGCGCCACTCCTTCCCAGGCGGGATTGGGCATGACCACGCGGACGCCGGGCCGAGCCAGATCCCGCAGATTCCGGATGTGTCCCGGGTTTCCCCGCGGAATCATGATTGCCAGGTCGTTGGTGGCGTAGCTTATCGCCGGTCCCCGAAGAATACCCCGGGCGATCAGCGCCAGCACCTTTCGTTTACCGGCGGCATAAACATCCGGTCGAGCGGTCCAGGTCATATTGCCAACGGTGATGGTTCCGCCCGACCGTATCTGCTTTAGTAGAATTCCCGGCGGCAGGGTCTCGGAGTAAATTCGACCTTGCAAGGCCGGGTGTTCCCGCTCAAAAGCCGCCACCAGAGGCGCCATGGCGAAGTAGTAATTGCCGCCGACGTAAAGAACCAGTTTGGCATTGCAAGGATCGCCGTGAAAATCGGCCAGATCATCCACTTCCGGAACTGTGAATTGCAGGCCCTTGGTCCGAGCCGGGTCGTTGGCGCCATGGCTCCAGGGCGGGAATATCCGCTCTTGATAAGACGGGGGCCGCGCCCGGCCCCGCCAGCCGCCGGCGGCGGCGTAAGTGACTGCGGCCGTAAGGCCGCCGGCAACCACGGCGGCGCCAACCAGACCGGCGCCCATCGCCCTGCGCCTCGGGACCATAGCCGTCTCCTTTTAACATAAGATTTTTGATATGTCGTATTATTTAATATATTGGTACCCCGCGAGCTCCAGTTGGGGAATCGTGGCAACAATGCCCGGCGTAAGCACGACTCCGGGAATCAAATGATTGGTAAGTTCCGCGGCCAGCGCCTCGTGGGTTAGATGATCCGGGTTGTGCCCCCTGGCCAGCAAACCGCCGGAAAATTCCCAGATGGCGTTGTGACAAGCCAGAAAAACGGCGCCGCGCTCCATCAGCAACGGAATGCAGTTGGCGGACGGAGAATACAGGCCATGGGGATCGTTGTAGTCGCCGCGCGGCTTGCCCTTGACGGCCGGGGGAATTTGGAGAAAGACGTTGCTTTTGTATTGGTGGCCGATCATGGCGGGTAAATTGTATTTTTCCCAGACGTAGGGGTCGAAGAGCGCCAGGTGACAGGTGCCGTGCGTGGCCGAAACAGCGAGAAAATCAGGATGCCGATACGACCATATCTGGGCGTTCATGGCGTTGCGCATCAGGTTGAGCCAGGGGCTGGCGATATCCGTGTTGTCCCAGACTTGTCTGGGGCCGCCACGATAATGCAGGAGTATATCCAGAGCCACCGCGTCCCATTGGCCGGGATGGGTGAGAATCATGGGGACTTTCTTGAAGTTTCTGGAACGGGGGGCGGAGGCGAGGATCGCGCTAAAATCATGGAGGCCGGCCGCACCCGGTATTTCCAAAATCGGGGGCCATTTTTTTGGCGCCGCCCCGGCGGCGCCGGCCATACCCAGCAAAGCCGCTCCGGTCAAACCGCCCTGGGCCACCCTGGCCAGCATCTCCCGCCGGGGCATGAGGTTTTTCACGGTACCGGCCGAAATTTTCTCCGTGTTTTTTTTCATGATGTCTCCTTGCAAAGTTTCACGCTTGAAGTTTATTTCGGGCTAATTCGCGCCCGGCCGCAAGCGCTTGTTCAATGTGATCCACGTCTTTACCGCCGGCCATGGCCATCTGCGGGCGGCCGCCGCCGCTGCCACCCACCAGGGGCGCCACCTGCTTGATCCAATCGCCGGCTTTTATTTTATCGACCAGGCCATCGCTGACCGCCGCCAGCAAGTTTACTTTCGGCGGCAGGGGATTGCCATCTTTGTCCATTTCCACCTGCGTGGCGGCCAGCAGCATGGCTACCGGCGCCGGCGCGAGTTTTTTCCTGAGCATATCCATCGCGGTTCGCAGGGTATCAGCGCCGCCATCGGCAATCCGCCCCACCACCAGACGGGCGTGGCCTATCACCTGGGCCGCGGCTATAAGCTGTTCAATCTGCCCATTCGCCAACGGGCCGCGAACTTCCCGCTGTTGTTTGAGCCACGGCTTAAGCGATTCCTGAAACTCGGCCAGCGCCTGCTGAGCGCACCGCCGAATGAGCACCGGCAAGTTTGGCGCACGAGACGCCTTTTCCAGAGCCGCAATCAGCGCGGGCAGTTCCTGCGGCCTGGTTGCTGATCCCCGCTCAATAAGATCGCGTACCCCTTGCGCCTGGGCGCCGGCTTGCGCCGCGGCCCGGCCCGTGAGCGCCACGATTCGCCGCACGCCCCTGCTTACCGATTCCTCCGCCGTAATGGTGAACTCCCCTACTTGTCCGGTCGCCGCCAAATGCGTTCCACCACAGAATTCGATGGAATATTCCCGCCAGCGCGGGTTGGCCGGATCCTTGAGCAATTCCTCCACCGGCGCGCCGATGCTGACCACCCGCACCACCGGCGGGTACTTTTCTCCAAAAATAGCACGCAAGGAATTGATCCGAACAGCCTCCGGCAACGCCGCCGGAGCCGTGTACACCACCATATTCCGGCGAATCGCCGCCGTCACCAGTTCCTCCACGTGCGAAAGCTGGGCCTCTTCCAACGCCCGGGGATGAACAAAATCGAACCGCAGCTTGTCCGGATCAACCAGGGAACCTTTTTGCTCCACGTGCGTACCGAGCGTTTCCCGGAGCGCCCAGTTGAGCAGGTGCGTGCCGGTATGGTTCATTTCGGTTTGCCGTCGAATGGGAGACACTTCCGCCGTGACCATATCGCCGACTTGGAACCGTCCGGAGACAATGCGTCCGATATGCAGAACAAAACCCTCCACCCGCCGCGTATCCTGAACGGTGAACACCGCCCCCTGATCGGATCGGATTTCTCCCTGATCGCCCACCTGACCGCCCATTTCGGCGTAGAAGTTGGTCTTTTCCAGAATCAGCGCCAGTTGATCCGTCGCGTCGCCGGCAGCGGAATTTTGCAGGCGCGAACCGTCCCCCATCGCCGCCACCATGGTACGCAAGGGTTTGGCTGCATACTTGGCCTGGTCGTTCGTCGCGCCGACGCGCCGGGCGGCGAGTTCGGCCAGGACATGCGGCGGCAATTCACCCGGTTCGGCCGGCAAGCTCTTGCCGGCCCCGCGCGCCTTTTCCCTGGCCTGGGACATCAGTTCTTCGTAGCCCGCCACGTCAACGTCCAAGTCCCGTTCGCGGGCCATGATCTGAGTCAGGTCGATGGGAAAACCGTAGGTATCGTGGAGCTGGAAGGCGTCGGTCGCCGAAATGACCGGCCGCGCGGCCGAAGAAGTCCGCGCCGCACGGGCGGCGGCGTCGAAAAGTTCCAGGCCGCGATCCAACGTACGTATAAAGCCTTCTTCCTCGGCCCGGATAACTTCGGCCACGCGCGGGGTATCATTTTTGAGTTCCGGGAAAGCGTCGCCCATCATATCCGCGATCACCGGCGCCAGGCGATGCAGAAACGGTTCGCGCATATTCAGCGTCTGGCGTCCGAAGCGCACGGCCCGGCGCAGAATCCGCCGCAACACGTAGCCGCGGCCCTCGTTGCTTGGCGCGGCGCCATCCACCAGCGCAAAACTCAGACAGCGGACGTGATCAGCAATCACCCGGAAGGCGATATCCCGCAGCAGATCGGGATTGTGCGAGGCGGCGCTGGCGGCCGCGCCGGGTGCGGGAAACATCCCGCCATACCGGCGGCCGCATAAATCGCCGATGGCCGCGAACAGCGGCGTAAACAAGTCGGTGGCGTAATTGTCTCCGCAGCCCTGGAGCACCTGGCAGAGACGTTCCAAACCCATACCGGTATCCACATGTTCCGCCGGCAAAGGCGCCAGTTTGCGGTCCGCATCCCGGTTGTATTGAATGAAGACAAGATTCCATATCTCCATTACCCGCGGATCATCGCCATTAATCCGTTGCCCGCCGGAAAAGTCCGGCGTGCGGTCGATGAAAATTTCCGTGCACGGCCCGCAGGGACCGGTGTCGCCCATTTCCCAGAAATTGTCCGCACCGAACCGGTGAATATGGTTCTGGGGCAATTGGGCGATGCGGCGCCACAGCCGGACCGCCTCTTCGTCCGCCGGCACTCCGCCGGCCGGGTCGCCTTCGTACACCGTCACGTGCAACCGGCGGGGGTCCAGCTTCCATACCTCCGTCAGCAGCTCCCAGGCCATTTCGATGGCGCCGGCCTTGAAGTAATCGCCAAAACTCCAATTGCCGAGCATTTCAAAGAAGGTGTGATGACGCGGCGAGAGACCCACATCGTCCAGATCGTTGTGTTTGCCGCCGGCGCGGATGCACTTTTGCGTATTGACGGCGCGCGTCCAGGCCGGCTGGGCCATACCCAGAAAGAACGGCTTGAACTGGTTCATGCCCGCGTTGGTGAACAGCAGCGTCGGATCGTCGCGCGGAACCACCGGGTTCGACGGCACAAACGTATGCCCGTGCTTCTGTACGAAAAAATCAATGAACTGCCGGCGTATTTCACGCGACGTCATGCCGAAATACTCCTGCGTCCCGGCGTGCCGGGATCGAACCTTGCATTTTAACCGCTCCCGGACATCGCGAAAACACCGCGGTGATTATAATCAAATTTGCGGTCGCTGGCGCACACGGCGTGGCATACCGGCCAGATTGTTTGCAGCGGCAATCATATCAAAGGAGCGAGTTGGCGGCATCTGACGATTTCCCCCGGCGAATCCGCCGCCTGCAACGAGGCCTTGGCTCGCCGTAGCGGAAACCAGGGCCAGCGCGGCGGAGCCCGATAGGCAGTTGTCCCGCGGGTGTCGGGACGGGGCCGGGGGTGGGCGCGGTTGTGTTAAAACGTATAGATCGCATCAATTCCAAAGGTAGTCTGGTAGTGCTTGCCGTTGGTCAGCACGCCGTGGTCAGCCAGGTCCTCACGAATTTCCGGACGAATGTAGAAATTCTTGCTCAGAGAACCCCGGGGAAATGGCGTGATTTTCATGCCGATGGTGAGTTCCCCGTACTGGACGCTCACGCCGGCCGGCGGCGGATTATAGACAAAGGCGTCCATGGTGAAACCGGCGCCGTCGTAGTAATACTCTTCGCGAGCATTAAACGTCAGGTGGCTATTGAGGGTGTAGCTTTGATACAGGGCTTCGCTAAACCATCCGGCCGCGCTGCCGTTGCTGGCGTTTCCAGCGCCGTCATAGCCGATGGTGGTGTCTGAAACCAAGGTCAGGGCATTGTTCAAAATGGGGGGGACCCAAGTGATCAACGGCTCAATGACCGTGCGGTAGGGATTGTTGGTGCCGGTGTCCTGCGGGCCCACCGAAAGATTCAGGGTATAAGTCCACTGCGAATTGGGCGCGTAACTTACTTCACCCAGAAAATCGACGGCGGTGTTGTTGTCGTTAAGAGCCTGGTTCCATCCGCGGGTCACGCCGGCATAAAACGTCCATCGGCTGTCGGGCACGTATTCCGCCAGTACGCCGGTTTGTGTGAAGGGGATGCCCATGCCAAAGGCCAGCGAGTGTGAATAGAAGAAGTTGGTGGTCGGATTGATGGTTTCTTCCCCCAGCAGGGTCACGAAGTTGCCCGCTTTGAATTTGATGTTGCCGGCGCTGCCAAGGTTCAAGGCGAAGGTGACATACGCCTGCTCCAGATCGAATTGATACAGGGGCGTCTGGATGGCGCTGGTTATGGCGCTGCTCTGCGTGGCGTAACTGTGGTAAAAGTTCAGGCCATTGGCATGGATATTATCGGCCGTGGCCGGGTCATAACCATAGAGCCACTCGACTTTCCCGCCGATGGCCCAGCCACGCTTGATGTAGTTGGGATCGGAAAAGTTGATGGCCCGGGCAACCGTCAGATCAAGCTGATCCATCTGAAGATGGTTGCCATACTCCGTATCGAATACGCGGGTGGGAATGACCCCGCCGGCGGGGCGCCCGCTCAAATCAGAAGTATAACCCACTTCCAGGTAGCCGTAGATATTCAATCCGAGATTCTGAATATCCTCTCCGACGGTGGAAGGGCCGGCCGGTATCTTGTCCAAGCCGTACATGAGCGCGGGATGCGTGTCGGCCGGCGAGGTGGCCGGAACCTTGGCAGCAAGCGCTGCAATGACCAGCTTGTCAACTTTGGCCGAGGAAGGGGCGGTTCCCGCGGCGCCAGTGGCGGTATTGCCCTGAGCCTGTGCCCAACCGTGTACCGTCAGGCAAACCGTCACTGCGGCGGCAATAGCCATTGAGATATGCAACGAACGCTTTTTCATAGTTCACCTCTTGAAGCATACAAACCGTCACTGCGGCGGCAATGGCCGGCGTAATAGACAACGAACGTTTTCCCATAGATCACCTCTTGAAAAATTACGCATTCCAAGCGGATGACTGTTTAGGAAGTGCAAATGTCATGCCAAAACGATAAGATAAATGCAAAAATCGCTCAATCCTGCGATATATGGTGGTTTTTACGAATGTATTGCTTGCGCTGGTGGAAAAGTACTGTGCGAAGCATTGCATATTTTCCAACATTTTTATAAATATCATTTCGGCGGACGCCCAAAAATTAGGCAATGCTCTCTGAGCTCGACTTTTGCCGATTTTTCGAGTCTCACGCGGCCCGGCAAAGCTGATCCAGCAGCCCGAACAATTTGTCCAGACCGAACAAGGGCTGAAACTCGTATACGCGGGCCAGAAACGCGCCGACGGGCTTGACCAGCAACAGCACAACCAGCATAAGCAAGCCGATCGATAGCCAGGCCTCACCAGTCATAAAAACTTCTCCGGAAATAATAGGGCGATGAATAGATAGATAAGAATCAACGCGGCCAGGATTCCGCATATCCAGTAAAGGACGCTCATGGAGGCCCTCCCCTCAGATATTCGCAAAGTTTTACCAGCGCCCAGGAGACGCCGAAAAACACCGCCGCCGCCAACGGATACAACAGGTCCATTGAAATCACCTTCCGTTCAACATAAGAAAACTCCATCGGATGACACGTCGCGACCCTGCACGCGTCACCAGAGCGAGCTTAGGCGGACAGAAGGAAGAGGTCTAATCAAAAAATAATCAAAAATGGGCGATTCCTCATCAAGAAAACATCAAGACGCCAAGGAAGAGGCCGGCGCGGGAATCTTTTCAGGCATGGGAAAACTTATGGCGCCGGTGCAATCTTGTGGTATGGTGAGGATCATTTACGTTGCGGCGGATTATTTTCGTGACCGTTGTCTTGCCCGCCGACGACGGACCAGCAAACCCAGACCGCCGATGGCGAAGAGGCCAAGTGTAGCTGGTTCGGGTGTTGCCACAGTAGTTGTTGCGGCAGACACCAGAGACTTACCGAAGTTGCTTCGCAAAAGCAGGAAATCTGTTAAGTTCACCTTTCCATCGTAATTAAAATCTCCCTGGTCCCATTGCGCTCCGGATGACAATCCAAAATTTTTGCGAAGTACCGCGAAATCATACAGGTTAACCGTGCCATCTAAATTGACATCGCCGGGCAGGGTGACCATGATCTTTTCCTGGCCAGCGGCCAGTCCACTGACAACTCCATCGGCGCCATCGGCATAACCGATGGTCAGGCCTGCGGACTGAGCGGTCGCACTGCTAATGACCCCACTTGTGGTTGATGTTCCGTCCCAGGCTCCAGCGTTATACCCGGCCACCAATTCGCTGCGAATGGTGGCGTTGGGGCTTGCACTGGAGCCGTAGTTGATGGTCACGCCATTGCCGGTAGCGCTGTTGGCGAGGTTCAACGTAGAGCCGGGATTCACAGTGAGGGCGGAAGTGATCGCTGTGGCGTTGTTCCCGATATCGAGAGTGGCCCCCTCGGCAATTACCAGATTTTGCGTCGCGATCGCACCATTTTCAATGACCACTTGGCCTCCATTCAGGGAACCGCTTGCGCCGATGATGGGGTTGGCATAGTCGTAGCCATTGGCGGAAATATTCAGTGCATAAAGGTTTTGGGTATTACCGCCCAGGTTCCAAACCACCCGCGACAGCCCGCCGGTAGCGGGGTTGTTAAAAGTGGATATTACCATCTGATCGCTGCCGGCGCCTCCGCTTACGCCCTGCGGCAGGGTGACGCCCCCGGCCATGTTGAAATCCAGGGTGGAGTCGGCGGCGCTTACATAGGTCCAGCCGCCCTGGGGAGTATGAAAATTCGGCGATACATTGAGGTTATAGGTATTGATCTGCGAGGCACTGGTCCCGTCGCTTACAAAAGCCACCTGGACATCACCGGATCCGCTGTTGTCTTGTCCGGCTATAGCCGCGTTGATGTTCACGGTGGCGCCACCCGTGATAGTCAACGTGTTGACGTTGCCGGGGCTACTGGTGGGGCTTGGATTGAAACTGTTCACCGTAATAGATCCGGACATGGTGAATATGCCGGCGCCGCTCCATACAAGGGCGCCCGGTCCAAAAGTAACACGATTGTCGGCGCCACTATTTGCCGAACCGGTATCGTTGCCGGTGATCGTAAACGCATTGTTGTAGGTTCCACTGCCGGTCAAGACTATCTGGCCCGCATTGGTCGGGGCGCCAGCCGACTGGCCCACCGTGATGGCCGGCGGAGTAGCGGCTCCACTGTTAATTCCACTCCCATTGGTTGTGGCGACCCGCAGTGTGCCGAAAGGAATGTTGAGAGTCCCGGTGAAGGTGTTGTTACCGGTGAGAATGAGCGTACCGGGGGTATCACCGGTCGCAATGCCGCCATTGAGGGTCCAGCCCGTCCCGGCCAAGGGCGAGTTGATCGTCGCAATGTCGCCGCCGGCTGCTGTGGCGTTGACGTTGATAGACGGTGCGCTTCCGCCAAGCGTAAGGGTATGGCCGCCGTCGCCGCCGATGGTCCAAGTGCTTGCCGCGGCGCTGGGACCAAACACAAGACTGTTAACCGTGATAGGCACGCCCAGATCTATCGTTGTGTTTCCGGCGGCGCCGGTTCCGTTAACCAAAGTGGCGATAACCGTAGAGCTGTTGGGGTAACTTTGGGTACTCCAGTTGGAACCAGTGGAAGTGGACAGCCCCAGGGCGCTCCAGACATAAGCTGTCGCCGAAGGAGCATTGGTCGACAACCAGATGACGGGAACAACGATTTGCGTGATTTGGGTGGACCAAGAGCCGCCGGGAACCGGAATTTCCTGAAAAGTCCAGAAGTTATTGGGATTGGATGGATCGACAACCGTCGTGCTGTAGTCGCCCCAGCGATACGTGCCGGTTAACAGCGAATAATCGGCGGCGCCGGCCTTAAGCTCAAAGGGCGTTCCGAACGACGCCGATCCATTGGACAAAATGTGTCCGACAACTGCGTAGGAACTGGCGTATTGCCCACTGCCGCTTTCATTGAAGGCGACCACAATATCACCGTTGTTGCTCACGGCTATGGAACCGTAAAAAAGCGAGCTGTTGGGATGGTTCGGATCGGTGATAATGCCTTGTTCCTGGATTGTGGGTGCGCCGCTGTTGGATGTAGCCGGGGTTACTCCGAACCAGCGAATGGCGTCCAGAGAGATGTTGGACTGGTTGAGAACAGTCTGAACGCCCCATATCTGGCCATGCGACAAGATCAGGCGGGAACTTAACCGATCGTCGCCGGCATCCAAAGTATCGGTGGTGTTGGGTTGAGATGCCGCGACCGGCCCGCCGGACTGGTAGGAAAATGCCGCCAGGTTGTAAGGGCTATTGAGTGTCGGGCTGGTAACCGATGCTATTGTAGTCTGATTCAGGTTCTGAACCGGTGTCGTTGTTTGGTCATAGGCGGAGAAGAGATAAGCCGGATTGTTACCGCCGGTAAAGTCGTTCACAGGCTGGTTGGTAAAGCCATAAGTGTTGTAATTCTGGTTGGAAAACAGCGTCGCTCCAGTGATGGAAGGCGAGGCCGCCGTGAGAGATGATTTTGGGATGGCCAAGACGTCCACGGCGGCCGGTGTGCTGCTGGGGTTTTGTGGATTGGGAACGGTGAACATGTTGCCGGCGAGGTAAACGCCCTGGCTGTTTACGCCCAATGTTGGAAAATCGGCCCAAATGCTGCCCGCTGTATAATATTGGCCATTGTTGGTTGTGATGGCGCTGCTGCCGGAAACGGAATTGATCGCAAAGCCCGTCCAGGATCCCGCCGGATCGGAATTAGCGGAAACGGCCACGAGCAGGTCGTTAGTCTGACTTAAATCGCCGCTGGAGTTTAACGGTACGGTGATTGCACTGGCGAACCAATGCTGTGAAACGGGATCGAAAATAAGGCGTGGATCGCTGGCGAAGTTGCTCACGGTGGCGCCGCCGGTGGTAAAGGGCGAGGTTCCGCCACCATTCGCGATCGCATTATTCCAGAATGTTTTCAACCCCTCGCTTAAACTGGCGGTGTTGTAGCCACCACTGGAAATCTTCGGATAGACGGCGTAATAACCGTTGATCATCTCGGCGATGGCGCTTGGCCCGACGGCTCCATTGGTATCGGGCGGGGCGTAGCCGCTGTTGGAATAAATCCCGGCGGTGAAATTGACAGGCAGAGGGTAGGATGCCGCCCCGGCCACCGCAAGTGTGGCTGGAAATCCAATCCCCAAGATCGCGGTTGCAGTAAATAAGGGTAACGATTTTCGCATCTCTTGCCCTTTGCGTGCGATTGTTAAGAGTCTCCAATACCATCCGGACCAAGGGGCGCCGAAGGCAAGGCGCACGATTCTCTTCCCTAGCCAATTGTATTCAGATTCAATCGCTTAATAAACAAGCAGCTCTTTTTTTGCCGGTTGCGATATGTCAAACCCTACGGCGTGGAGTATATCGGTACGGTGGCAAAGGGCGAGGAGAAGAACAATATTCAGACAACCTTGGTGACTCGTCTGATTCGCTTGTCAGTAAAGATGTCGTTTTCGTCGGTGCTGCGCGTGGAAAACTCGGAAACCACTGCGCCCTGGTCGCCCGCCTGAAACCAATGCAGCGTATCGGGCATAATGGTATATTGATCACCGGGATTCAGCTCTATTTCGTGCCAGACGGTACAGGCTTTCCGGGAGCCCGCCGGCGGTCGACAATGGGGACGGCGTGTTTTCTCACCGGGCACGTAGAGGAAGACTTTACCCCAGCGGCAACGGAAGGTCTCTTCCTTGCCGGGCTCGGCGTCGATGTTGGGATGACGATGTTCGGGACAGGTCTGTCCCGGCCACATTGCCAATTCCTTCGCACAACAGCGCCGGGTATTGACGTACACCAGCACACCCAGTCCTGTTTTCTCAAATTCGCTCAGGCCAAAATCAGCGATCTCGATTCGCTCCCGTTCCGAGATCGTAATGACCAGCCCCGTCTTTCGGAAGTAGTTATACGCTTCCTTTTGCCGTCTTTGGAGTTCTTTTTGCGTGATCGTAAGTGGCTCCTGCGGATTGCCGGGAAAGAAGTTACTTAGCCGCCACGTAAATCTCGGCCACCTTGGTCCAATTGACCACGTCCCACCACGCGTTCATATAGTCGGCGCGGCGATTTTGGTATTTCAGGTAATACGCGTGCTCCCACACGTCCAGACCAAGAACCGGTTTTCCCGAAAATCCCGCGATGGCGTCTCCCATGAGAGGATTGTCCTGGTTGGCGGTGGAACCGATTGCCAGCTTACCGCCCTTGAGAACAAGCCAAGTCCATCCCGAACCGAACCGCTTGGCGCCGGCATCCATGAACCGGGCTTTGAAATCGGTGAAAGAGCCAAAGGTCGATTTAATCGCCATGGCTAATTCTCCGGTAGGTTCTCCGCCGCCACCCTTACCCTTGGGCGCCATGATCCTCCAGAACATGGAATGATTGGCATGACCGCCGCCATTGTTGCGTACAGTGGTACGAGCATCATCGGGCACGGATGCCAGATCGCCTATGAGCGCTTCGACGGTCTTGGCTTCCAAGGTCGGCTTGCCGGCGATCACGTTATTGAGATTCGTCACGTAACCTCCGTGATGTTTCCCGTGGTGAATCTGCATGGTTTGGGTGTCGATGATCGGCTCCAGAGCGGAAAAATCGTAAGGCAGGGCGGGAAGACTGTACGCCATGGCGGAACTCCTGGTAAGAGGACTGAAAAACGTTCCTAACGCATTCTATGGCGAAGCCATAACGATTCGGATCACAAACAAACAGCCTCGCGAATTGTTTATAGGCCGGTTCTCGGCATCATGTCAAGATATTATTTTCCCAACTGGTAACTGACCACGAGTTGCGAGTCATTGAGGAGCGCGGACGTCGAACCGTTCGGTTCCACCTGCGCCTGGGAAACCCAAACACGCATCCCCGCCGTGGAGGAACTCCAAGCCACCAGTGCATAGTTTCCCGGCGCAACACGAATCGTGAGAGGTTGGCCCGGCGAAGAAACCGCTGGTGTGAGCGCAGCGATTTGATCCCGTTTCATCAACGGCTTGAGTGTGATTTGCAGATAGTGGTGAAGACGAGACATACATTCGGTGGTGTTATGACCGACCTGCGAAGCCAACAACACCGGAACCAGCTCGGTCCACGATTCGGTAAAATGGCCGGTCTGGCCCACCATGGCATTGGCAATGCTACGGTATTGCAGCGCGTTGGCCGCGCTGGGGTTTCCTATGGTCCGCCGCACCGCCGTCGACCAGACGGGCTGGTGACCCTGCACCGCCTGCGCAATGCGCCCCAGGCGACGATAGGCCTGCTGGACGGCATTGCGAACGTGCGAGAGATCGGTCGTGGCGCGCAGAATCCACAAATGAACCGGTCCCGGCGGCGCATGTAGGGACAGGGTCAGCTTTAACGCGGCGCGATTGTAGGGAAGTTGTGGATAATCCGCGGCTAAAAGAGGAGCCAGTTTTTTTGAAATCGCGACTTGTTGGAAGTCCACACGCGCGGTGCTTTTGATTTCAAAAACCAGCGGAGACTCGTTGTCCTTGATGCGAAATACCCAATTTTGAATCACCACGTGATGCCCGCCAACCGAGCGGTAATCATCCACAATCGGTGAATGGAGCTGCAAAGCGCGGAATCGCTTGCCGAATTTCAGGTAACCGATGGGGTAATACTGCCTTTGGTGTGTTGTCACGAGGCGAACTTCGGTGGGAGTTAAGCGGAAATAGCCCTCATCGTCGCTGATATCGGGCGGTTTGGAACCCCGGCGCACCTTGCTGCGAACCACAAGAATATAGTGATACGCGCCGGGATTTGGTATTCCCAAGGCCGAGATAGTTTTGAGCGGGACACGACTGGCAGCCAGAACGGTCAGAAGATTCGGCGAAAGCGCTTTACGCCCGGCGTATTGAACTGTATGTCGATAACCATAAAGTTCACGCAGGATATTCGGATGAATTTGTGCGAAGGGAACGGACCCGCCCCAGGCGCCACCGCTGAGATGACTCCAAATCCATGAGGTAAAAGAATCCGGCGCCAGCCACATACCGGCGGGCTTGCCGGCCATACCAGACGATGTCGGATAGCGGTTATAGCCGAGAATGGTCGTCGGCAGTGGGAGCATATCGATGCCGATCAGGGTGGTTCCGACAATCACGAGGGCGGCAAAAAATCCGACGGCGCCGCCGATGATGCGACCGGGCAACAGGGGCAGGTTGATGTCTCCGCGGATGAGGTAGTCAAAGAGAAAACGGATGGCGGAGAAGCTTAGAAAAAAAATCAGCAAAAAGGCCAATCCACGGGCGTAATCCGGTTGCCATCCGAGCAGCGGCTGCGCCGCGATCTCATAGATTCCCATCGTCAGAGTGGAGGCGAACACCGCGGCAAAAAGCAGCAGGATGGCGGAGAGAGCACCCTCGTTAGCCAAAAAAAGGGCGATCAGGATGATCAGCGTCAACACAATCAATTGCAAAATCATAATTGGACCATTTATTTATTAACGTATGTCGCCGGTATTTTCCGGCGGATCCTTGGGAGCGGGCTTCTTATCGCCACCGCAGACACGCAATACTTCCTGGAGAGAGGTGACGCCCATGGCGAATTTATGAATGCCATGCTCCACCAAAATCTGCATTCCATTTTTGCGAGCCAAGGTGCGGATGGTTTCAATCGGCTTGCCGTCAGCGATCGCCTGGCGAATTTCGTCATCGACGAGCAAGACTTCGAATATGCCCGTCTGACCGCGGTAACCCAAGCCGTTGCAGTCCGGGCATTTGGCGGATCCGCCGCGGGCGTCGCGTCCAGAAACCGGTTCGCCAGGATTGGCGCGGAATGCCTGCAGATCACGGCCTACCGGCAAATTGAGCTTGGCGATCATTGCCGTGTCGGGCCGGTAGGCGACCTTACAGGTCGGACAGAGCAGACGCACCAGTCGCTGTGCAATAATAGCCCGGATTGCCTGGGCGGAGGCGCGACTGGCGGGCACAATTTTTCGCCACATGGCCAGTGTGGAAAGCGTGTCCAACCCGCGCACCCCCAGGTAAATGCGGTGTTCTTCCGCAGCATAGCGGGTGATAAGGTTCGCGGTGGCCGGATCGGGGCATTGGGCGACCATCAACACTTGTGGATCCTTGAGCAAGATGCTTTGGAGCGTGCGCGCATGGCCGGCCTCGTTTGCCTGCGGATCAAAGTGGTTGACGGTGACCGATTCGAAATCGACTCGTGGATTCGCTTCCAGAGTTTGAATACTGGTAGTGAAGGCGTCGTGCGCGGCGATGAAGGAATAAAGCGTGGTGGTACGGCCCATGTGAGGTGGCGAAGCGACAATTAACAAACCATTCGGCGTTTTGAGAATCTCGTTCAACGCGGTGAGTTGCTTGCTGGAAAATCCCAACTGATCCAGCGGCACCCGCCAGTTTTGCTTCTCGTTGGCCAAGAGGGCCAGACGTTCGCCCGCCGTGGTGCCACTGCTGTGCACGGTCCAAGCAGTGCTGGCCTGGGTGGAATCGGTAACGGCGAAAGCGCCTTTTTGCGGCCGACGGCGCTCTTCCAGTGAAAATCCGACCAGCGATTTGACCGTCTGGATCACCGTTTCGGCGGTCGCGCGCGGCAGGCCGGTTTGTGGATAAGCCACTCCATCGATGGTAAAAAGAAGATCGTACGTCTGCGGGCCGGGAATTAAATCGATGCGTTGCGCCCGGTTTTCCATCGCCTGAACAATCAACCGGTCCATCTGCATCATGCTGTTCCAGGCGGGGTCCCCCGGAGGTGGCAGCGGCCCAGGTCGGCCGGCCACGCGGTAACTCAACGCCAGTTGGCCGGTGGACCGGCGGGCTTGCCTCCCTTGCGCCAAATTTTCCATGCGCCCCGAGAGCACGCCGAATATATCTCCGGCGGAGCCCAGTTGCCGCACCCGGATTCGCCAGTACCAGCCGGTTGGCGCAACCACGAGCAACAGGTTCAGGAGCAAAGCCACCCAAAAGTTCGGAATAAACCAGAAAATAAGCATCACGCCCAGAGAGGCCAGCAGGAATGATCTCCAAACCAGCGATGGCTGCTCGGGAAGATTCTCCAGGTCCTGGCTTATCCAGACGACCAGTCGGGCCCAGAACACCGCCAGGAACAGAGCGACCGCGAAGTAAAATACGTTTATATAAACGAATGCAATCATACCTGATTTCTGTACCGTTGCCGCACACCGTCCCAGGTGGCGAACGAATCATCACCCTTGGCGGAAGTTACCATGAGACTCGCCCGATTGCCAGCGCGCCGGAAAGGTTCACACAACGCACGCCACGGGGTAGCCTCACCGCCGGGGATCAGGCCGCGACGACACGGGGATAACCCGGCGCCGGGACCGCTCGTATCGACATGTTCTCCATATTCCTTAAGCGGTCACCCACCGCTGGTTTTGATTCCCTTCATCCGCATGCGCAGTTCGTCGGCATTGGGCGAAGCGGCATAGGCTTCCTTGGATGCAATCATTTCCTGCTGCACCAGGTCCACCAGCATGTCGTTGAAGTCGATCATACCGGTGCCGCGTTCACTGCGGATCACCTGGGTCAACTCATTCTCCCGCTCTTCCAGGATGTACTTGCGCACCGAGGGCGAGGCGAGCATCACTTCCACGACCGGCACGCGATCCACCCCCGGCTTGATGGCGGGAACCAGCTTCTGAAAGACGATGGCCTTCATGTTGGCGGCCAGCGCCTGACGAATATTGGTGTGCATATCGGGCGGAAACAGTTCCAGAATGCGGGTGATGGCGCCGGCCGCGCTGCTGGCGTGAATGGTGGTGCACACCAGGTGACCGGTCTCGGCGGCCTGCACCGCCGCCTGAAACGTGTGGCGGTCGCGCATCTCGCCGATGAGAATGACATCCGGGTCCTCGCGCATGAGGTAGCGGAGGGCGGATTCAAACGTATCGACATCCAGACCGATTTCGCGCTGATTGATGTACGCCTTCTTGTCGACGTAAAGATATTCGATGGGATCTTCAATGGTCACAATATGGCAGGAGCGGCGCTGATTGATCTGTTCGAGCATGGCGGCGATGGTGGTGCTTTTGCCGCTGCCGGTGATACCGGCAAGGATGATCATTCCCTGGTGGTTCTCGGCGATTCGCTCAAGCACCGGCGGGAGATTGATTTGCGAATACGTCGGGATGGTCGGATTGATGCGCCGGGCGACAAGGCTGGTAGCTCCCCGCTGACGGAAAATGTTGACGCGAAAACGCTCACTGAGAGTCAGAGCGTGGGCAATGTCCAGCGATCCGCGCTCCTGGTAACTCGCCCACTGCTCGGGTGTGAGTATTTCCCGGACCATGGCTTCTATTTCCACGTTTTTCAGCGGGGGACTGTTGGTCTGCATCAACTTGCCTCCCTTGCGAATGCGCGGAACCGCATCGGCCTTGAGGTGAAGATCGCTGCCCTCCACCTTGGACACCGCCTCCAGAAAACGATGCAGCTTCGGCGCCGCGGCGACCTCGGCGAGAATCGGAGGGGAGCTTGCCTCTTGTGTATTTTCCATGATGCCTCCACAGTAGAGAATACCACTTCATACAACTTCCTGGCCCGACTTTGGCCAATTGTAGCGGGAGCAACCGGCGTGGGCGAGTCGCACTCCAAAACCGGAGAATTTTTCCGCTCCTTGACATGCCCGAGCCGATTCTTTAACGTAAGCGGCCCGCCGAGTCTCGAAGAGTCAGCGGGATTTGTGTGTTGGACCGCGGTTGCGCGGACCCGCTTGGCTAACGAGAGACGGTTAGGTTCTCAATAGCCCGCGGAGCTGACCGCACGCGTATGATCACCGTCCCAGGTGCGGGTTGCCCGCCTCCCTGGTGCGGGTGGTGAGTTTTTCAAAAGCGACGCAAGAGTAACAGGAGCAACGGATGTTACCGATTGCCAAAACCAGCAAATCAAAAAAGGCGATGCGCCGGGCCCATCATGCCCTGCGCGGCGTACAGGTAACGCGCTGTCCGAACTGCGGCCGAAGCCGGTTGCCGCACCGTATGTGCAGCAATTGCGGTCACGTAAACCGCAGTCTGTCGGTGGTGGTCCGTGAAACAACGGAATAACCCGCCACCGGGTATGCGCTAATCTCTTGGATAGGGCAAAATGGCGATGCGGATCGCGATTGACGCCATGGGCGGAGATCAGGCACCCGAGAAAATTCTTCAGGGCGCTATGGAATCGCTGGAACTTCTCGACAGCGAGGATGAATTGATCCTCGTGGGGCAGGAAGAAGTCATCCGGCGCCATATCGGCGCTGCGCACCAAGGCCGCGCCAAGCTGCGAATTGAAAATGCTAAACAGGTTATCGGTATGGATGAATCGCCCGTGGAAGCGGTCCGCCACAAACGCGACAGCTCCATTGTGCGAATGGTCAAACTGGCTGCCGACGGCTCGGGGGACGCGATCATTTCCGCCGGCAATACGGGCGCGCTGGTGGCGGCCGGCGTGCTGCTGCTTAAGCCCCTGCCGGGTGTGGATCGGCCGGCCATCGCCGTGTCCGTTCCCACGGCCGGGGGCCTGGTCCTGCTCTGCGACGCCGGGGCCAATGTGCAGCCCAAGCCCGCACACCTGTATCAATACGCATGGCTGGCGAGCATCTACGCGGAGTCAATGGGACACGTGAAAAATCCCCGTGTGGGCCTGTTGAATATCGGCTCGGAAACTGAAAAGGGCACGCCCTTGGTCAAGGAAACGCGCCTGCTGCTGGAACAAGATTCGTCTGTGAATTACATCGGTTATGTGGAGGGTCGCGATTTTTTCCGGGGTGTCTGTGATGTGGCGATCACCGACGGTTTCACCGGCAACATGGTCTTGAAGGTCATTGAGGGATTGACTGAATCCCTGCTGAACGTCTTCCGGCGGGAAATCCGCGCGGAAAAACCGGAAGTGCCGGCGGAGATGGACCGCGTGCTGGCCCGCATTCAAAGCAGCTACGATCACGAAGAGTACGGTGGCGCCGTCCTGCTGGGTTTTTCCGGTCTGTTTCTGAAAGTCCACGGTTCCGCCGGCGCCAAAGCCATCCGCAATGCGGTGCGCAGGGTCAAGGAGGCCAACCGTCTGGATATCAGCGGACGCATCGCCGCCCGCCTGTCCGGAGGGGTGGCGTAAATTTAGCCGGCGCGGTAGTTTTTACCCGGCGATGTCGGGTCGCGCGTGGGGGATGACTTATGAGGAATTACATGCCTCGGTTCGGCGCGGTTCTCTCGGGTACGGGAAGCTTTCTTCCGGAAAGACGCCTCACCAACGGCGACTTAGAAAAGCTTGTCGATACGAACAACGAATGGATCGTCCAGCGCACGGGTATTCACGAAAGGCGGCTTGCCGGACCGTCCGAATCCACCGCGACGCTGGCGCTGGAGGCCGCGCGCCGCGCCCTGGACGCGGCCCGGCTGCCGGCGGAACAGATCGACCTGATTATTGTGGCTACGCTGACTCCGGAAATGCCGACGCCTTCCACCGCTTGCATGCTCCATCACCTGCTGGGAATCCATCGCCCCATCGGCGCTTTTGACATGGGCGCGGCCTGTTCCGGTTTTCTTTACGCCCTGGCCACGGCAACGCAATTCATCAGATTGGGCTCTTACCGGCATGTGCTGGTCGTAGGCGCTGAAACGCTCTCGCGAGTGGTCGACTATACCGACCGCGGCACCTGCATCCTTTTCGGCGATGGCGCCGGAGCCGCCGTGGTCTCCGCGTGCGACGACCCGCAGCGCGGCGTGCGGGCGTTTGAACTCGGCGCCAACGGCGACGGCGGAACGTTGTTGAGCATTCCCGCCGGCGGGTCGCGCGTGCCCGCCAGCGCCGTGTCCGTCGAGAACCGCCAGCACTATCTGAAAATGAACGGGCGAGAGGTTTACAAGTTCGCCGTTCATCAGATGGCCATGAGCATCCAACGGGCGATGGAAGCGTGTTCCCTTACCTCCCAGAGCGTCCGGCTGGTTGTGCCGCACCAGGTAAACCTGCGCATCATCAACAGCGCCACCGAGAAAATGGGTTTTCCGCAGGATAAAGTTTTTATCAACATTGATCGCTACGGCAATACGTCCGCGGCATCAGTTCCCATTGCGCTCGACGAAGCAATCCGCCAGGGACGATGTGGTCCCGGCGATTGGATCATCATGGTGGCTTTTGGCGCCGGCCTGACGTGGGCGTCGGCAACCTTGCACCTCTGACAAGGTGGAGTTATTTCCGATGAAGTTGGCGATTTTATGCCCCGGCCAGGGGGCTCAGCATGTGGGGATGGGGAAAGATTTCCATGACGCTTTTCCATCCGCCCGGCGCATTTTTCACACCGCCGACGAAATTCTCGGCTTTGCCATCTCCCGGCTTTGCTGGGAAGGACCGGACGATCAACTCCAAGCCACCGACAACGCCCAGCTGGGCATTTATGTGACCACCGCAGCCATTTACGAGGTCTGCAAGGAACTCCATCGACCAGCCGGTCCCGTACAGATGATCGCGGGCCTTTCGCTGGGAGAATATACCGCGTTATACATTGCCGGAGCTTTTTCTTTTGCCGATGGCCTGAAACTGGTTCGTGCCCGCGGTCGGTTCATGCGAGACGCCGCCGCGGCCATGCCTGGCGCCATGCTGGCGCTGCTGGGGGCCGATGATGCGGTCGCGGAAGATATTTGCAGGGAAGCGGCGCACTGTGGGACTATAGTTCCCGCGAATTTTAACGCACCGGGCCAGATCGTTCTGGCGGGGACTCTAGCCGCCTGCCGGGAAGCGGCCAAAATAGCCGAGGTCCGGAAACTGCGCGCCGTGCAGTTGAACGTGGCGGGAGCGTTTCATTCGCCCCTTATGGACGCCGCCGCCGCGGAAATGAGTAAAATTCTCGCCGGAGTGGACATCGCGACACCGCGCCTGCCGGTAATCAGCAATGTTAGCGCCCGACCACACTCCGATCCCGCCGCCATCCGCGATTTACTGGTCCGCCAGATCATCGCGCCGGTATGCTGGCGGCAAAGCATGGAGTATCTTCGGGCGGCGGCGGTGGATCATTTCGTGGAGTTGGGTCCGGGGCGCGTGCTCACCGGCTTGCTGAAGAAAATTGATCGGCGCGCCAATATTGTTAATATCTCCAGCGTGGATGGATTATAAGGATAAAAGGCGGCGCCGGAGGAAGCGGGAACTATCGGCGGGGAGAACTAAGCTCCCGGCTCATTGACGCGGAACGTTCCCCGGCGTCGCGGCCCCTGTGGCTCTTGGAGAATGCGACATGGCCCCATTGAATTCCAGGCGAGTGGCCTACGTGACCGGCGGGTCGCGCGGCATCGGCCAAGCCGTTGTGCGCGCCCTGGCCGCGGCCAATCACCATGTGGTAGCCGTGGCGCGCAACCGGGAAAAACTCGACCAACTCGTCGGCGAACTAACCGCCGCCGGCCTGGGAGTAGAACCGGCGGCGCTGGATGTCGCCGATTCCACGGCTTTGACCGCCTCTATAGAAAAAGTGATCGCGGAGCACGGCCGGCTGGATGTGCTGGTCAACAACGCCGGAATCACCCGTGACGGACTGTTCCTGCGGATGGAAGACAAGGATTTCGACGATGTGATCAACACGAATCTACGGGCGGCTTTCGTCGCCTGCCGGGCCGCCGCCCGCGTCATGATCCGCGCCCGCTGGGGACGCATCATCAACATCTCGTCGGTTTCCGGGATCACCGGGAATGCCGGTCAGGTGAATTATTCGGCTTCGAAAGCGGGATTAATCGGTCTGACCAAATCCATCGCCCGCGAACTCGCCGGCAAACAGGTGACGGCGAACTGTGTGGCGCCGGGTTTTACGGTTACGGATATGACCGAACCGCTGCCGCCGCAAATCAAGAATGAGGTGCAGAAAATCATTCCACTGCGGCGTTTTGGAACCCCGCGGGAGATTGCCGACGCCGTGGCTTTTCTCGCCGGCGATGCGGCCGGGTATATTACCGGCCAGGTTATCGTGGTGGATGGCGGGATGAGCATGTAACATCATCGTGCGGTGATGCCGGTGCGCTGGACCGTTGCGAAGTCCGGTCCTCTACGCTAAATTACCGGCTCCGGTAAAAAGTACGGGTGGTGGAATTTTTTGTTAAACCTGATTTTTTGGAGGCCTCTAGCATGGCTGAAACGGACGAAATTGAACAGAAGGTCATCGATATCGTGGCGGAACAGATGGGGGTCGACAAGGCGGAAATCACCCGCGATACCAGCTTTGTCAACGACCTTAACGCCGACAGCCTCGACACCGTTGAACTGGTCATGGAATTTGAAGACGAGTTCGAGATGTCCATTCCCGATGAAGAGGCGGAAAAAATCCAGACCGTCGGCCAAGCCATTGACTACATCAAGGCGATCGCAGCCAAACAGAAGCCGCAGCCCTAATCACTTCGCCCTCCGTTTGGGTCTTTTCGGACGCCGCGCGGCTCCCGACCCGGCGGGAGCGAGTGGGGGGCGTTTGGAGCGCTTGCCACGACATGTTCAAACGAAGAGTTGTCATTACGGGCCTGGGCGTCGTCACTCCCCTGGGTGACGATCTGGAAATATTCTGGTCCCGCTTGCTGGCGGGCCAATCAGGCATCGGTCTTATTTCGCGCTTCGACGTAAGCCGTTATCCCGTGCGCATCGGTGGGGAAATCACGCCGGAAGTCTTCCGCGCGGAAAAAATCATCCCTTTCAAGGAAATCAAGCGGCTGGACCGCTTTTCCATCTACGGTCTGGCCGCCGGTATTCATGCGGTAAAAGATTCCGGGATTGATTTTTCCAAAATTGACCGCGATCGCGCGGGAGTTGTTGTCGGCTCCGGCATCGGTGGAATCGAAGAAATGGAGCAGCAATACGACCGCATGTTGGCCCGCGGCGTTGACCGCGTCTCTCCTTTTACCGTACCGAAACTCATGGTCAACGCCGCCGCCGGCAATCTTTCCATTGCATGGGGGCTGCGTGGTCCCGTTTCGGCCACGGCCACAGCGTGCGCCACCGCGGGGAATGCCGTCGCCGACGCCTTCAAAACCATCCAGTATGGGCAGGCTGATGTGATGCTCGCCGGTGGCGCAGAAGCGGCTATGACCAAACTGGGACTGGCGGCGTTCTGCGCCCTGCGGGCTTTATCCACTCGCAACAGCGAGCCAAAAAAGGCCAGTCGCCCCTTCGAAAAAAACCGCGATGGCTTTGTGCTCTCGGAAGGCGCCGGGGTGGTTGTACTGGAGGAATATGATCTGGCCAAAGCCCGGGGAGCCCGCATCTATGGTGAACTGCTGGCCTGTGGTTCTACCGGCGATGCCTGCCATCTGACCGCGCCTGACGCCAATGGCGCCGGCGCCGCCAAGGCCATGGAAATGGCGATTGGCGCGGCCGGCATCCAGGGCGATCAGGTCGACTACATCAATGCCCACGGTACCGGCACCGCGCTGGGCGACTTGGCGGAAACCAGAGCCGTTCACCAGGTATTCGGTCCGCACGCCAAGAAGATACCGATCAGCTCCACCAAGGGGGCGCTGGGCCACAGCCTGGGAGCCTCCGGCGGCATTGAACTCGTCATCACCTGCCTGGCCATGCGCCGCGGCGAACTGCCGCCCACCATCAATTACGATGAACCGGACGAACTTTGCGACCTGGATTATGTTCCGAACGTCGCCCGCAACGCCAAAGTTCGTTACGCCATGAGTAACAGTTTTGGCTTCGGCGGCCACAATACCAGCATTCTCATCGGAAAAATCTGACCTCGCCCCGCCCCATTTCACCGTGGGTGCGTCCCGGAAACGAATTATTTTGACCGTGTGGATCGTGCTATTGTTCCCGGCATAGAATGGAAAGTATTGTGGAGAATATGGTTGATGAAAAGGAGAATATCATGCATAAGTCGCTGCTGTGCCATTACCGCGGAGGAATATTGGGGTTGTGCCTGGCGGTTCTGATTTCCGGTTGTACCGCCGCGCCGGAAACCTCTCTGGGTAAAAGGCTCCTGAACGACAAGGTCAAGGTGGCCATTGCGGCCTTCCGACGCGAGCACCCGAAGACCGCTTCGCTGTTTCATAGCGCCTATGGTTATGCCGTGCTTCCGTCGGTTAAAGAACTCGCTCTGGGAATCGGCGGCGCCGGGGGAAATGGAGAGGTATTCAGAGCCGGAAATATGGTTGGATATTGTAGTGTCGGCGAAGGATCGATCGGCGGCCAGATCGGCGGCCAGGAATTCACTGAATACATCTTTTTTCAGAATAAATATACGCTTGAAAATTTTGAGCACGGCGCCTTCGCTTTTGACGCCCGAGCCTCAGCCGTCGCGGCTGTCGCCGGCGCCGGAACCGCCGTCAACTATCGCCATGGAGTGATTGTGTTCATCAAACCGAAAGTCGGATTGATGGCGCAGGCCGCGATTGGTGGTCAGCACTTCCATTTCCATCCCCGGCACGAGTAAGTATCATGGGCCGGCGGGCAAGGGGCGGCCGGCCGCAGCCGGGACGGAAGTGCCGACGGGATCAATCCCCATACGCATCCCAAATAGTGATTCCGAGAACAATCGGGACAGAGATTGTATTTATATATCGGCATGCATAACTGCGAAAGGAGCCCATCCATGAGTCAATTGTGGCCGCTTCCAACGGCCGGTATCTTGGCGGCCGTAATAGCCAGCGCGGCGGCGCCCCGCCTGTCCGCCGCACCGGCTTTGTCCGCGAAAGCCCACGTCTGCTTACTCAGGGGCAAAGAGGCGCGGACGGGCGGAGCGAAAACAGGGGCATCGGCCCGGCACAACTTTTTGTTTCATCCGCGCATACCACACGCCTTGGGCGTCAACGTTCATTTTATAAATCCCCGCCCCGGTGAAATGAGAATGCTCGCCGCGGCGGGTTTTCACTGGATTCGCATAGATTTTGGGTGGAGCGCAACCGAACGGAGCAGAGGCCGTTACGATTTTCGGGCTTATGATCATCTTCTGGCGACGCTGGAGCGCTATCATATCCGTCCGCTGTGGATTCTGGATTATGGCAATCCACTCTATGAGCACGGCCTGGCGCCGGCCACCCCCGCGGCTCGTCGCGCTTTTTGTCGCTGGGTCGCCGCGGCAGTGCGGCATTTCCACGGCCATGGCGTCTTATGGGAAATGTGGAATGAACCCAACGGCACCTTCTGGTCGCCTCGACGAAATGTCCGCGCCTATATCAAGTTGGCGTTAGATGTGGGCAAAACAATCCGTCGCGTGGCGCCACATGCGTTGTATGCGGGCCCAGCCCTGGCTGGTATGGACCTGCCTTTTCTCAGAAAATGTTTTCAGGCCGGACTGCTTGGATATTGGGACGCCGTTACGATTCATCCCTATCGCAATGGCAGACCGGAAAGTGTTATCGCGGATTATCGCAAATTGCGAGCGATGATTACCCGGTATGCGCCCCGGGGGAAGAAAATTCCGATCATCTCCAGTGAATGGGGTTATAGCAGCCGGTGGGTTAAGAGCAATGACGCCATACAAGCCCGCTATATGGCCCGTGAATTCCTGGTGAATCTATATCAAGGAATTCCGCTTTCCATCTGGTATGACTGGCATAATGATGGAAGCAACCCGAAAAATTCAGAGGATCATTTCGGACTGGTTAACTTTACCTATCATCCCGGCCGCACTCCCATCTACACACCCAAGCCCGCCTACCTGGCGGCTCGTACGCTGGCGACGCAACTTGCCGGCTGCCGGTTTGTTAAACGAATGAAAATTGGTGGAGCGGACGATTACGTGCTGCTGTTCCAGGGGCCGAAGGGAAAGTGCCTCGCCGCCTGGACCACGTCCCGCC
>JAKBMM010000014.1 GCA_021831565.1 Planctomycetota bacterium | reverse complement strand
GGCGATGAGACGCTTGACCTCAGTTTCGCGGTAGCTGCGTTCCATCCTTCATCTTGTACCACCTTTGGCCCGAGCGCGCCAGTCTATATATTGTGGTGGCTTGCCACCACAAGCCGTGAACGGTTACCAAAAAAAGAAAGCCCAGGCCGATTACTCAAAACTAATGGAGTTTCGCACTCAAGCGATTCAACGATGTAAAAAACGTTGCCAACGCGATCCCTCCTGGACTGAAGTATACAAGGTTGTTGAGTTGATTGAATCGTTATGTAACGATGGGGGACTTTAAGCGGAGGAAAGCGAACTCCTTTCCATAACGTCCTGTTGCGTATCCAAGGCATCCAGACGGGACGTTACGCGGAATCCAGACCTGTTCTCTTGTGAAAAGCAAGCACAACTTTTTATTTTCTATGCGGGTAAGCCTTACTTTTGTTCTATCCGGCTTTTACACACAAAAATTTACACAACCGAATCGCTTCCCACTTCCTTCCCCGGTTGCGGCGTGAACATTATCTTGCGGCGTGAACAATGTCGCCTATAATTCTGGTTGTGTTTAGTCCGCCAAGTATCAAAACCCGTGTCAACCGCCGCGATGTTGCCGATACTTCCAAGCTCCGACCGATTCTGATGATCACTGCCTTGGCGGCGGGGATCATAACCGGATGCGCGCAATATACCGCTCGTCCGCTTCATCCGGCCGTTTTTCCGGCCCGATTTCAGAAGCGTTCCCTGGCGGCGCCGGCGGCGGTCGCCTTCGTTTCCCACCAGCGCGTTCGCCTGCCCAAGGCGTTTCCGAAAAATTGGAATCTGCCGGCGCTGGTCGCCGCCGGCTGGTATTACAGTCCCGCGCTGCGGCGGGTCGAGGCGCGGCTTGCCGTGGCCCGTGCGGGAATAATCACCGCCGGAGAATTTCCGAATCCCGCAGTAGGTTTTTCACCGGCGTACGCCTTCAAATCGCCGCTGGGAACCAACCCCTGGGTGCTTGGCTTTAATTTCGACATTCCGATTCAGACCGCCGGCCGGCGGGAAGATCGCCTTGCCGCCGCCCGGGCGCTCGCGCAAGCGGTTCTGTACCGTTTGGGACAAACGGCCTGGCAAATTCGCAGTCGAATTCGCCTGGCCTGGACGCGTGATCTATTTTCCATTCGCCGCCTGGCGCTGCTGCGGCGGCAGAAGCAAAAGGCCCGCCTCAACGAGCGGATTCTTATGGCGCGTTTCCGGGCCGGGCGGATCGCGCGCCCGCTCCTGACCGCCGCCCAATTGCTGCTCCAGCAGGCCGTGCTCGCCGCCACCCGTCAGAAGGGGCGGGTAAAAGAGCGGCGGGTTGAATTGGCCGCGGCTTTGGCCTTGCCGGTTCGGGCACTGCACGCGGTGCGTTTGGTTTGGCCGCAATGGGCAAGTCCGCCCGCTCCGCGCTCCATGCCGGTAAGCCGTCTGCAGCGCTGGGCCTTGCTCAATCGCATGGATGTGCGTTCGTTGCTGGCCGCCTACGCCGCCGCGCAAGCGAATCTGAAACTGCAAATCGCCCGCCAGTATCCGAATGTGCATCTTGGACCGGGTTATGAATTCGATCAGGGCCAAAATAAATTTATCTTCGGTTTTTCCGTGGGCCTTCCCATTTTCAATCAGAATCAGGGACCGATAGCCCAGGCCCGGGCCCGCCGGATATTGCTGGTCAGGGAATTCCAGTCGCTGCAAACCAGAGTTTTCAATCAAACACAAATCGCCTGGGCAAGATATCGCGCGGCCTGGCGCCAAATTAGAAAAACCCGGCAACTTGTCTATTTGCAGAAACGGCAGGTGACGGCGGCCGCGGCGGCTCTTCATGCCGGCGGGGAAAGCCGTCTGGCTCTGGTGGAGGCGCAACAGCAACTTCTGCTGCTGCAACTAAGCCGATTGGACTCGCTGGAAAACGCCCAATTGGCGCTGGGATCGCTCGAAGATGCCTTGCAGCGCCCGCTGATGCATTCGCCGGCGGGACCGTCGGTGCCAACCGTCATGCGCAGGCTTGCCGCGGAAAAAATGAGGTGACTATGGAACATCAAGAAATTCCCAGGCGGCGCCGCAGCCGATCGTTTCATTCTTCATGGCTTATCGCGGCACTTATGGGTGGCTGCCTTGTGGCCGCGATAATGACCTCATCCACCGCGCTGCGGGCGGGTTCAGGCAAAGTTCGCCCGGCCCCTGGCGCGGTGAAAACGGCTCTCAGATTCGCCATGGTCGATCGCCGCGTTCATATTCATCTGACTGTTTCACAGCAACAGCGGCTGGGAATCATCTGTGCTCCCTTGCGGGCGATCGCCGAATCGCCGGAGCTGACCGTTTACGGCTCGCTGAAGACTGATCCAGCGTCCACGTATACGCTTTCCTCGCCCGTGCCGGGAATTCTCGTGGCCGCCGGTCCTCCACTGCAGATAGGCCGGCGCATCAAACGCGGCGAGCGGTTGCTGGGAATCAAGCCGGTGATCGGCGCCAGCGAGCGGGTTTCCATTACGTTGGAGCTGGCAAAAATAAGAGCGGATGTCATCGCCGCGCGGGCGGCGCTGCGAACAACCGGAGCGACTTATCGCCGGGCCTTGCATCTCTACCACGAGCAGCAGGCGGTATCCAAACAAAGCGTGCAAATCGCCCGGGCGAAAATGGTGGCGCAAAAAGCCCGGCTCGCGGCGGACCAACGCACCGCGCGGATGATCGCCCGCGCCTTGCAATGGACCTCCACGTCCCAAGCCACCTTGTGGCTGCGTGCGTCGCACACCGGAGTGGTGCGGGAATTGCCAACCCGCGCCGGCGAGTTTGTCGCCGCCAATCAGCCGCTTCTTATAATCAGCGATTTCCACCGTCTGTTGGCGGAACTGGCTCTTAGGCCGTCCACCCCTCCCGCGGCGGCCATGGCGCCGGCGCGGATTCAACTGCTCGGACAACCGGGCTGGTTGCTCGGAAAACCCGTTGGCCTCGGCCCGCACGCCGATCGTAAAACCCGCGGCCTGACGGCTTTGTACCTTGTTACCACCGATCGAAACGTGCGCCCCGACATGGCGATCACCGGCTACCTGCAATTGCCCGGCCCCTCCCGCAAGGGTGTTCTGATTCCGCGCTCCGCCATTGTATGGCGCCGGGGCGAGCGCTGGGTATACGTGCGCCGGAGCGCGACGGTGTTTATCCCCACCATGCTGGGCCGCTCCCGAATGGTTCCCGGCGGAATTTTTCTCGCACACGGCCTGCGCGCGGGCCAAATGGTGGCGGTGCGGGGAACGCAGTTGCTCTTGTCTCTGGAATTGAGCGGCCAGATCAAACCATCCGGATAGGTTTTCATGTTCAAACGAATCGTAAAGTTCGCGTTGCGCTTTCGCGGTGTGATTGTGGCGCTGGCCTGCGTTCTGGCCGGGTTTGGCGTCTATTCCATCCTCCAGGCGCGCTACGACGTATACCCCGACTTCATCCAGCCGCAACTGGATATTAAAACCATTGCGCCGGGTTTCAGCCCCAGCCAGGTGGAAAAACTCGTGACCACGCCTATTGAACGGGCGCTGGCCGGTGGTGTGGATGCTCGTGAGACCTTCTCCAATTCACTTGCCGGAATTTCCATTGTTAAAGTGCTCTTCCCCGGCGGATCCAATATTTACCGCGATCAGCAATTGACGGCCCAGCGACTCGCCGACGTATCCGGAATATTGCCTCCCCACGTTCATGCTCCGGTGCTGATGCCTTTGAACAGTTCCATTCGTTGGGTAACGGTTGTCGGCATCACCAGCAAAACCAACGATACCCGGCGACTTCGCACGGTTGCCGACTGGGTGATGCAACCGCGATTGCTGGCCGTTCATGGTGTTTCGGAAATAGCCATTTATGGCGGACTTCAAAAAGATTATCAGGTTCAGATCATCCCCAGCCGGCTGGTTCAGTATGGACTCTCCCTCCGGCGGGTGGTAGCCGCCGCCCGCCGGGCCACGGGCCTGATCGGCGGATCATTTGTCACTACGCCCAATCAAGCCTTGACGTTACGCGTACACGGCCAGATTCCGTCGCTCCGGCAATTTGACGCGATCACGGTGGGCTACCATCAGAATCATGTGATTACTCTGGCGGATGTTGCCCGTATCCGTATCAGTCATTTGCCGCAGGTGGGCGCGGTATCCATCATGGGCCGCCCCGGGGTGCTGTTGATGATTGGACTGGCGTATGGCTCCAACCTGCTGCACGTGAGCGCCCACGTGCAAAAAACCCTGGCCTCTCTTACGCCCGTACTTGGCGCCCAGGGTATTATTCTGCACGGAAAAATTCTTCAATCGGCTGATTTCATCACCACCGCCTTGCACAATCTGATGGATTCTCTGCTTATTGGCGCCGCTCTGGTCATCATCGTGCTTTTTCTGTTCCTGGGCGAGTGGCGAACCAGTCTGATTTCCTGTCTGGCGATTCCCCTCTCGTTGTTGGCCGCCATTACCGTGCTTACGCATCTGGGCTATACCCTTAACATCATGACCCTGGGCGGTCTGGCCGTAGCCATTGGAGAAGTGGTTGATGACGCGGTAATTGATGTGGAAAATATCACCCGTCGGCTGCGGATCAACGCCCTGTCCGCGGCGCCGCGCCACCCCCTGCGCGTGGTGCTTATGGCGTCACTGGAAGTGCGAACGGCTGTGGTGTTCGCAACCTTCGCGGTCATACTTGTTTTTCTTCCCATTTTTGGACTTACCGGACTGGCGGGACGTTTTTTTGCGCCGCTGGGGGTGGCTTATATTGCCGCGGTGCTTTCCTCCCTAGTGCTCGCTCTGACGCTTACGCCGGCGCTTTGCCTCTCGTTGCTGCCCTCGGTTGCGGTCCGCGGGCACGATGCCTGGCTGACCGGGCGGATAAAAAAATGGTACCGGCGAATTCTGCGGGTGGTTGAATACCGGCGGGGGTTGGTCATTGCCCTGGTGGCATTGTGTACCCTTGCCGGGATTGCCACCGCGCCATTTTTGAAAATCGAGTTTTTTCCCCGCCTCAATGAACGCAATTATGTCTTGCATCTGGCTCTGGTTGCGGGATCATCCCTGGATCAATCCATCGCCATCGGCAACCGTGTCACGCGCGATTTACGAAAAATTCCTTACATACGTGAGGTTGAACAACGATCCGGCATGCCCAATCTCGCCGGCGATATTCTCGGCCCGCAGTACAGCGAATATCTGATTAAGGTGCAACCCCTGACCCCCGGCCAGGCCGGACATTTCCGCCGGGATATGAATCGCCTGATCAAAAAATTTCCCGGTGTGCTGCTTTCTTACAATACGGTTCTCTCCGAACGAATCAATGAAACCATTTCCGGTTCCGGAGCGCCCGTTGTTGTTCAGATCATCGGGAATCACTTCGCCGCCATTGAGAAAGCCACCACCGCTCTGACCGCCGTTCTGAAAAATGTTCCCGGGGCGCGCAGCGTTGTCCCGCAGACCGCCTGGAACGCCCCGGAAATTAAAGTGCGCCTGCGCTATCGGCAATTATGGCGGTGGGGCTTGCCCCCCATGGCCGTATTAAGCACAATCCATCTGCTTGCCCGCGGGCGGCTGATCGGGCACATTTATCACGGCACGCGTGTCTGGCCGCTTATGGTTACGTTTACGCCCACATGGAACCGCATATCCAAAGTTCGTCAACTTCCCATTCAAACACCGGCGGGAACTTGGATTCCTCTTTCCGCTCTCGCCAGGGTTTATGAAGGGCGGGGATTCTACCGAATTTCCCATATCAACGGGCAGCGGGCGCAGATGATTAATATTCATCTGGCCGGTGTAACCGCCGGGCAATTTGTGCAAGCCGCGCGCGCCGCCATCGCCCGGATTAAAATTCCACCGGGAGTGCTGATCAACTTCACCGGCTCCGCGCAAGCCGCGTCGCGAGCCTTGCATGATCTGCTGGTTCATTCGGTTATTGCGTTCATCGGTATTCTGCTGTTGTTGTTTATGGTGCTCAAATACCGCAACAATGTATTGTTGTTGCTGCTGAATCTTCCCTTGGCGATGGTGGGGGGCGTTCTGGCGGCATGGGTTTGCGGCGGTGTCTTGTCGCTGGGCGCCTTGGTCGGGTTTATCACGCTTTTTGGCATTACCCTGCGTAATTCCATTATGCTCATGTCGCATTATCAGCATCTGGTTGAACGTGAAGGCCGCTCTTGGAATGTTCAGACCGCCATGGAGGGCGCGATCGACCGCCTGCCGGCCATTTTGATGACCGCATTGGTTGCGGCGCTGGGACTCTTGCCATTGGCACTGGGCAGCGGCGCGCCGGGCCGGGAAATCGAAGGTCCGCTGGCCCAGATAATCGTCGGCGGACTGCTCACTTCCACCCTCCTGAACCTGCTGGTGCTGCCGACGCTGGCGGCCCGTTTCGGAAAATTCGGGCTGGACCAGGCGCCGGCATAAAACTCCGATTCACCAGGCGTCATTTACCGGTAACCGTTCACGCGCCGGCGTGTTTTTCGTGTGTTTCAACGGCCCCGGGTTTTCCCGGCGAGCCGGGACCGCCAATCACCGCGCCGCCCCAGCCCCGCAGCCGCGTGGATCGCAATCCCGTGGCCGTTTTCCGCGCCGCCGTGAACGGATACCATGGAAACAACACGCCGCTGACGGCTTACGTAACGCGCCCGAACCGCTGGCCGCGGGTTTGCGCACGCTGTACAGTGGCGGCGTATCGGATGCGGGAAACTAATGACATGACGCTTTTGCTGATCGTTCTTCTCCTGGCGGTTATCGCTCTGCTGTTTGTCCTGGCCATCACTCTGCGCCGGCGCCTGGATCGATTCGCCGGCGACATCGCCGGCCGCATGGATAAGGCCGCCGCCGATATTCCCGCCCGCCTGGAGGTATTGGAAAAGGCCCTCGAGCGCACGGAGCGCGCCACCCGCGAGGAACTCGCCCGCAACCGCACCGAATCCGCCCAGCTTCAACAGCAGGCGCGCGAGGAACTTTCTTCGGGTCTCAAAAAAACGAATGACTCGCTGATGGCCAACCTGCTTCAGCTCACCCAGAGCAACGTCCAGAAGCTCGATGCGGTGCGGGAAACCGTTGAAACCCGGCTGGATAAGGTGCGCGCCGCCGTGGAGGAACGCCTCGTCCAAATGCAGTTGGAAAACAACAAGAATCTCGATCAGATGCGCCAAACCGTGGATGAAAAACTCCAGGGTACGCTGGAAAAACGCCTCGGCGAATCATTCAAGCTCGTTACCGAACGGCTTGAACAGGTTCATAAGGGATTGGGTGAAATGCAGTCGCTGGCCGCGGGGGTGGGCGATCTCAAACGGGTTCTCGGCAATGTAAAAACCCGCGGCGTGCTGGGCGAGGCGCAACTGCAATCGCTGCTGGAGGATGTGCTCACGCCGGCGCAATACGAAACCAACGTGTCCGTTCGCAACAACCAGGAGCGGGTCGAATTTGCCATCCGCATGCCCGGACCGGGCAACCGGCTCGAGACACCGGTGCTTCTGCCCATCGACGCCAAGTTTCCGCTGGAAGATTATCAGCGGTTGGTGCTGGCCCAGGAAGCGGGCGACGCGGACGCGGTGGAGGCGGCTTCCCGGCAACTGGAAGCGCGCCTCGGGCAGTGCGCCCGCGACATCAACCAGAAATACATCAATCCGCCCGTCACCACCGATTTCGCCATTCTTTTTCTGCCTACGGAGGCGCTTTTCGCCGAGGTAATGCGCCGCCCCGGCCTGGCGGAACAACTCCAGCGCCAATATCGCGTCACCGTGGCCGGTCCGACCACGCTCTGGGCCATTCTCACCAGCCTGCAGATGGGTTTCCGCACGCTGGCCATCGAGAAGCGTTCCAGTGAGGTGTGGGAACTGCTTTCCAAGGTCAAATCCGAGTTTGGAAAATTCGGCGAAGCGCTGGACAAGGTGCAAAAGAATCTCCAGACCGCCGCCAATTCCATCGAAGAGGTCGCCAGCCGCAAGCGGATCATGGAAAAGGCGCTCAAAACCGTTCAGACTCTGCCCAACGGCGCGGAACTCGCGCCGGAATCGCCGGCGGCCTTACCCGAAGCGCAATAAACGGGAGATGAAAAAAAACGGGGGCCGTGGCAATCTCCTGGCCCCATTGCGCACAGAGAAATCCGAAAGGCGCGCCAATGAAGGCGAATGAAATTGATAAAAATTATCCCCCGCCCGCTTGACGGCTGCCGGAGAGGCCCGTACTATAGACGGCCGTAAATACTCTTGAAGGAGCTTTATTATGCATTACGCCCCCCTTGGCCGCACCGGCCTGTCGGTCAGCAGATTCTGCCTGGGAACCATGAATTTCGGGCCGCAAGCCAGTGAAACCGATAGTTTCGCCATCATGGACCGGGCGCTGGAACTGGGAATCAACTTTTTTGACACCGCCGATGTTTACGGCGGCAAGAAAGGCCAGGGGGTTACGGAACAGATCATCGGGCGCTGGCTGGCGTCGGGCGGCCGGCGCGAACGGATCATCCTGGCCACGAAAGTCCACGGCACGATGGGCGAGGCGACTTTCGACCGCGGCCTGAGCGCCGCGCACATTCGCCGGGCGTGCGAAGACAGCCTGCGGCGGTTGCAAACGGATTACATAGATCTATATCAGATGCATCATATCGAACGTTCCACGCCCTGGGATGAAATCTTCCAGGCGATGCAAACCCTGGTGCAACAGGGCAAGATCATCTATGTCGGCGGCAGCAACTTCGCCGCCTGGGATATCGCCACCGCCAACCAGATCGCGGCGCGGCGGAATTTTCTGGGGCTGGTCAGCGAACAAAGCAAATACAGCCTGGCCTGCCGGCACATTGAACTCGAAGTGCTGCCCTGCTGCCGGCATTACGGCGTGGGCGTCATTCCCTGGAGTCCCTTGGATGGCGGTCTGTTGGGCGGCGTTCTGAATCCCGGTAAAGAGGGGCGGCGGGTTGGCGAATCCATGCTCAAACGCAGCGCCGCGCTGCGGCCCACTCTGGAAAAATGGGAGGATTTCTGCCGCCGGCTCGGTGAAAAGCCCGCCGCTGTCGCCCTGGCCTGGATGCTGGCCAATCCCGTGGTTACCAGCCCCATCATCGGGCCGCGCACCATGGATCAGCTTGTTGGCGCCATGCGGGCGCTGGACCTGAAATTGGATGCGTCGGCGCTCAAAACACTTGATGAGATCTGGCCTGGACCCGGCGGTGAAGCGCCGCAAGCTTACGCCTGGTAACACCCGGGGGGGCGGCCTTCCAGGCCGTCCTGGTCCTGATCCTCGCGCGGGCGGGATGCTTGATCCCCCGCAGGAACGCCATAGATCAATATATGTCTAAATATATTTATATTTGATACGCGCCGCATCAATCAGCCGCATCCTTCCACCGGCCCCACCTCTACCGTTTCGAGCCGCCGGGCGGTCAGAAAAACCAGCGTGCCCCCGGTGACCGGTCGCTTGAGAATCGCCGCGGCGGCGCGGGCGTAGCAACGCACCTGGCGGATATAAACAGGAAGCCGGGACTCGATCATTTCCGCCTGGTCGGTTTTGTAATCAATCACGTGCAGCGCGTCATCCTGCAACAACAGCGCGTCAATCGTGCCCCGCACAACCGCGCGATCGCCGGCATCTTCCGAATCGCCTTTCGCCGACTCGTCGAAACCACCGCCGGCGGCATCGGCCGGCGCGGCAAGTTCTCCCGCCGGCAGAGTCCAGAGAAACATCACTTCACGTTTCAAAACAGCGCCCCGTGATGCGTCATTCGCAGGATTTTGGAGCGCCGCGCCGCGCATCCGCCGGCCCAGCGGTGTGCTCCAGAGCCAGGCGATGGCCGGCACATCCACCAACGCGGCTTCCCCTGCCGTGAGCACACCAGTCGTGACCAGCCCCGCAATCTGCCTGTGAATATCGTCCGGCGTGAGCGTTCCAGCCAGATCCAGGCGCTCCAGTACACGGTGCATCGCCAAGCCGCGAACGATTCCTTCGCCCGGCGCACCGCCGTCGGGCAGGGTTATCTCCCGGCCAATTTCGCGCGGATCCAGCGCTGCCGCGGGGGTTTCCGGGTCCCCATTTTCCGGACGCATCTTCAGCCGGCTTATTGTGGTCACGGCGGGTATGCGCGTAAGTGACTCAAAACAATATGGTTTTTCAATCTCGCGGAGAGTTCGTTGCAATTCCACCTCATCCGGGGAGAGGGCCTCGGCCGCTGGCGGTAATTCCAATGGTTCCAGGTTACGCATCCGTTGAAGAATATGATTCACCGTGCCCTCGCCGCCGGAAGAAGGCGCCGGCGAACAGACAAAATCCTCCGGCTGATGGAGAGTCAACCGCAGCAATTGCCGCGCGCCTTCCTCCCGCGGTTGATACAAAGAAAAAATCGGACCCAGCCAGTCCAAGGCCTGGTTAATCATGGAGTGGCTGGTACGTGTTTGGGTATTGTCGTCGCTGTCTTCTTCCGATTCGATCGACTGGCCGTAGGTCCGCCACTGTTCGATCTTTGTCTGTTTGGCATGGCCGATCAGAACCAGGTGATCACGCGCCCGCGTCATGGCCACATAAAGCAGCCGCGATTCTTCCTCCAGCAGTCGCTGCAAGTTCTGTTTGCGAGTCAGTTGATAGCCGGCCGTTTCACGAAACGTCCGCATTGGGGGATTGTGGAGTTTGACGGCTATGCCCCTCCGGCGACTTATATGAAAATAGTCATGCAAATGTTTCATATTGAATTTCCTGCCCAGACCGGCTACGAACACCACGGGAAACTCCAACCCTTTGGCGGCGTGAATCGACATCACCCGCACGGCGTGAACGTCCGCCGGCGGGGCTTCGCCCCAATCCTCGGATTCTTTGACCTGTTGAATGAATGCGGCGAACCGCGCCAAATCCTGCGCCGCAAAGCCGGAGAACTCCACGGCCCGGCGATGCAGCAATTGCAGATTCGCCAACCGCCGCCGGCCATGCGTTTCGCCCAATACCCGCAGCAGAATACCGCTTTGCTCGAAAATCTGATCCAGTCCCGCCGCCACGCCCAGCGTATGCACGATCCGCCGCCACTTCTGGAGCTGGTCCAGAATGCGCCGGACTTTTTGCGCCAGTTCCCTGTCCGCGGATCGTATATCCGCCATGGCGGAAGCAACCGGTCGGCTCTGGGCGAAAAGCTCCACGGCCCGGTAAAAAGGTATTTGGCGGCGCTGGGGAAAAGCCAGACGGATACGCAGCAATTCTTCATGCGTGCAGTCGCCGAAAGGTCCCAGCAATACGCTGGCCAGCGCGATATCCTGCGCGGGATTGTCCAGTACCTTGAGGAGTTCGAGCGTTTCAAGAACTTCCTGCGATTCAAAAAAACCCGTGCGAAGTTCCGCCACCGCCGGCACGCCTTGCTGCGCCAGCGTGCGCACAAACTGCCCGGCATGGGACCGGGTCGCCCGCAGCAGAATGGCGATGTCGGTTGGTTCCAGCGCACGAGTCCGGCCGTCGTTCTCGCTGGTGAGGCGATTCTGAGCGAACATCGTCTGGATCGAATGGGCAATAAGCCGGGCTTCCCGCTGATTGTTGTCCCGCTCGGCCAGGGCGTCGTCGGCGGGCTCTTCCCCGGATGGATCGGCCCGCTCCATGGGGGCCGATGGATCGTCCCTGCCTTGATCTTCGTTCTGGTCTCTCGTGCAGGCGGGGGGATCCCCCCGCGTTTGATTCGCGCCGGCCGCGGCGGCGCCCGGACTACTTTCCGGTTGGTCGGGCGCTGCACCTTTTTTATCCTCCCCCACAATTACGTGCAGTTCCACTGGTGCGCCGTCCAACACTCCCGCCGCTTGCGGCGCCGCGGGACGGCCTGGGCGCAGCAGCATTCCGTCGAGCTGCGGAATTCGCCGCGCCGGAGCGGTGTCGGCCGGGCCGCCGGCGGGCGCGACTTGCCGAAAAAGCGGTATGCAAATTTCGTTCAGAGCCGCGATCAGCGGCGGCAGGCTGCGAAAATTTTCCGCCATGCGAACCACGCGCCCCGTCCCGCCCTCTTCCAACGCGGCGCTTCGCTCTTCCAGCAAGCCCGGTTCACCGCCGCGAAAGGCATAAATGCTTTGATGAACGTCGCCCACGCCGAAAAAGCTCCGCCGGGAATTCTCCAGGACCTCCGCCCGGCCGGCCAGCAGATCCACCAGCCGCTGCTGCAGGGGATTGATATCCTGGTATTCATCAACCAATATGTGTCTGAACCTCGTCCTGATCCGCGCCGCCAGCGCCCCGTCTTGTTTCGCCAGGGCCTCCACGGCCCGCTGTTCCAGGTCGGCGAAATCAAGCTTATGAATCGCCTGCTTGGCGCGGGCGTAAGCCGCCAGGCAATCGCGGGTGAAATCCAGCAGAGAGTGAACCATTTTTTTCGCTTCGCGCTGATCGCGCCGCAGTTCTTCCAGAGGATAGTCGGCCATTTCGGCGGCGAGGGTCTTGAATTGCTTCTTGCGAATTTCGTAATGGGTCTGCTTGAAATCTTTTGCCGCCGCGTGGTCCGGGGAGACCTTTGCGAGCGATATCGAATTTGCAAACGGCGTATCCTGGAGCGCCTTCGCCGCCTCATCCCAGCCATCCAGACCGCGCTCTCGCAGAACGCGTGCGGCGGCCCGGGCTGTATCCCGCGCCTGACGCAGGCCGGTCGGCATATATCTTTTGGTGTCGGCGGCGAACGTGGCGTTGTCCAGCGTGGCATCGATATCTGTAGCCAATTGTTCCAATTGCTCGCCGTACCAAGCGGTGAAATCCGCCGCATCAGTCGTTTCCCCGGCGGCCTTTGCCGCCCAGGCCTGTCCATCGGCCAGGCTCATGCTCTGGAGTATCCGCACGATGGGATCTATAAGCTTTTGCATCCGCGCCACGGAACTATTGGCGTAAATATCAAATATGTCGGCGAATCCCGATGTCGATTGGGATTCATCCGGTCGCCCGAGCCATTGCCGAACCGTTTGGCGGATAGCGTCGGCAAGCAGGAGCTTTCCCTCCAGTTCTTCCAAAACGGAAAAACCGGGATCGACCCCGCACTCGGCAAAATAGGTTTTCACCAGCCAGGCGCAAAATGAATCGAACGTGCATATCTGCGCCTGGTCCACCAGGGCGGCTTCGCGTTGGAGTCTCGCGTTCTGGCGGAATTCCGGTCCGCCGTGCCGGTCCGGCCGAGCCGCCTTCTCACGCAACGCCGCGGCGATGCGACTGCGCATTTGGGCGGCCGCCTCACGCGTAAACGTCACCACCAGCAATTCCGATACGCCGCACGGATCAGGCCCTTCGGCCACCAGCCGGGCGCAACGCTCGGCGAGCACCCCCGTTTTGCCCGCCCCGGCGCCCGCCAGCACCATCATCGGCCCGCTGCGGCGGCTGGCCGCGGTTTCTTGTGATGGCGTAAAATTCACCGTTGCGCCTCTTGATTTCACCGGTCCCGATATGCAATCGGGATCTGCCTGGTCGGGGCGGACAAGTGTGGCGCCCATCTGCATCCCGATTTCGGCGGCTACCGGAATCGGAACAGGCAGACGCAACCAGGCGGCCATCAGGACGAACCAACAGTAAACCCGATCCGCAGCCAAACCGCCAGCGTAGTTTTCACCCGCATGGTATCTCTAGTGAGAGTAAATTGACCGCGACAATTTGGCCGCTTATACTCGCGTGATACCTGAATGGGGAGAGTTTTTGCCGCGAATATGTCCGGTCGTAAGGTGCGCCGACAGGCGGTTCTAAGAACGGCTGCTCTACCGCGATATGAATACAAAATCTCAATTCGCCATTCGTTTCGGCGTATTCACCGCCAACCGGGAAAACGGCGGCGGTGATTTGAGTAGTCAATATCAACGAAACTTCTGCCCGGATCGCAACGCCAGCCAGGGAGGAGAAGATGGCATCATTCAAGAGATATTTCGCCGACTATCGGTGATCAGGGGAACCTTTGTGGAATTCGGAGCCTGGGATGGAATTCTTTTCAGTAATACCTACGCCCTTGTAAAAAAAGGCTGGGATGGTTTATACATTGAGGGGGACCCGAAAAAATTCAAAAAACTCCGCCGCAACATGGCGGCCCATCCCCGGATCCGGACTCTTTGCCGGTACGTCGGTTGTGAAGGACAGGGGCGGCTGGACCATATTCTGGCGCAAGTGAATATCCCGGAGGATTTCGATTTATTGAGCATTGATATAGATGGGAACGATTACTGGATTTTCCAATCGCTCGCCCAATTTCATCCCCGGGTCATTGTGGCGGAATATAACGCCAACTTCGGACCCGCAGAGAGTAAATCCATTCCCTACAACCCGCGTCATCAATGGGATGGCACGATGTTTTTTGGAGCCAGCGCCGCGGCACTCTACAAACTCGCCCGCGCCAAAGGTTACACTCCCGTTGCCTACACCAGACTGGTGAACCTTTTTTTTGTGCGGAATGATTTGGTCTCCGGGCGGTTTGAGCCACTGGCTATAGAAAAAGTTCCCGTCGGTCCCGTCCACATACAAAAGAGGCGGGCAGAGTTTATTGATGTGTAAAACGCTAACCCAACGCGGTCCGCCCTGATTCACCGATCGACTTTTGCCGTGACAAAGATCGACCGCATCCCTGGTTCTTTTATCCCCCGGCGCGCCGGAATGGTATCTCGCCGGCGACCATCAGCCGGGCCAGCTCGCCCAGCGGCATCACCGGTTTCCAGCCGAGGCTGAATATGCGATGGGGATTGGAAACAAGCTGCTGGTAATCCGGTTGGAATCCAGGAATTATATGAACATATCTTTTCCACTCCAGTTTAGCCGATGAAAAGCATGCCTCGACCCATTGTTCGATCGTATACCCCTGGCCGGAGCCGATCACCGCTTCCCTCACCCGGTCCTGTTGTGTCAGGATGGCGATCGCCTCCGCCACATCCCCCGCAAAGGTCCATTCCCTGCGGACCGTGAGATCTCCGATATCCAGTCGATGTTCTCGTCCCGCAGCAATGGCCCGCGCCGCCTGCGCCACCTGTTGGCTGACATATTGCGGCGGCCGATGGGGACTCTCATGATGAAAAAGATAGCCTACGTAAACAGCAAGTCCCCGGCGGCGGTAATACCGCGCCGCATAGGTGGCGGAAATCCTGGCGACGGCGTACGGACTGGATGCCGCAAAGGGGGCCTCCTCGGCAATCGGTTCGCCGGTGTTGGCAAACTGCAGTCCGCTGCCGGTGATGAAAATCCGCGCCTGGGGAGCATGCCGCCGCGCTGCCTCCAGAATATTCAGGGTGCCGGTGGTGATGGCGGCGTGGTTGTCGAAGACCGCGTCATGTTGCGTGGTTGATTTCGAGGCGAGGTGAAAGAGCATGTCCGGTTGACACCGGCCAATGAGATTTTCCACCGCGGAAAAACAAGCCACATCAACCGGAACATCCGACCCGTGCAAGGATGTTTTTACGACGTGCACACCACGGTCGGAAAGCAACCGGCTTAAGTAGTATCCGGTCTGGCCACCGGCTCCGAAAATAATCGCCTTGGACATTCTCCGGCCACATCCCCAAAAGAACCGTTCAGAACATTGCCGGGAGGGAATTCTTATCCACAATTTTGATATGCGGCAAAGGAAAGATCATGCCCGTACCCCCGGCGATGGTTTCCCGCTCCCGGGCGAGAAATTCCGTCGCGAAATGCCACGGCAGCACCAGATAATAATCCGGTCGCATTTTCCGGGAATCCTCTTCGCTGATAATCGGGATGTCCGTTCCGAGAGTTTGCGCGCCGAATTTATCGGGATTGCGTTCCGCCGCGAAATCGATGATGCGGTTATCGATTCCACACCATTGCAGGATCGTATTGCCCTTGGTGGAGGCGCCATAAATATGAAGACGCTTGCCATCGCGTTTGAGCTTCTTGAGCAGAGCGTTCAATTCCTGCCGATGCACGTTGATCCGGTCCTGAAAATTGCGATAGGGCTTATCCGTGTCCAGTTCCATATCAAACTCCCTCTGCCGCAGGTTGCGCAACTCTTCCGTATACGCCGGATTCTTGAATCGAAAATTGGCGATATGCGCCGCGTACACCCGGATGCTTCCGCCGTTAATCGGGTTGAGAGTGGCGCGGAACGCCTTAAGATCGGCCCGCCGGAGGATATTTTCAATGACGGCCAGACTGTAATATTCCAGGTGCTCATGGCAGATGGTGTCGTAGGAGTTGGTTTCCAGCATCGACGGCATGTACGACATTTCGAAAATCCATACGCCATCCGGCGCGAGAAATTCACGGATGCCCCGCGCAAAGGCAACCGGATCTTCCAGATCGTAAAACATGGCGATTGATGTGATGATGTCGAACTTCCTGAACCCCGGAACATTCCGCAATTCCTCGGAGGGAAAGACGTCCTGGATCAATTGGAACCGTATCGGGCTGGACAGGGCCACATTCGCGGGATCCACGCCAACCTTGCTGTAGTCATCCGGATAATATCCGAGCAAGGTGCCGTCGTTGCAGCCAATGTCCAGAACCATGGCCCGGCTGGCATTGCTCAGCGCCGCGGCTTCCGTGGCGATGCTCCGCAGATGATCGCGCATCGTCTGATTGGTGCCGGAGCGGTACCAATAAGAGGAATATAGTATCTGCGGCGGGACCGTGTACTCCATTTGTAGAAGGCCGCAGGCTTTTTCTTCTTTTGTGGGATCGCAACGAACCAGCGCGGTGGGAATTTTTCGCAGCGGCGGAGACTCTTGACCGGGTTTGAGAAAAGATCCCTGCAGGTACTGCTCTCCCAGATCAATGACTCGCACCAGAGATCGGCATCCACAGAGTCGGCAGGTTTGACGTTTTGTCAGGTGCATCGCCGCCCCGCTGTTCGTCTTTTCCGCCGCACGCAGCGCAGGAAGTTTTTATCGATGGCCTCCATACACCGGTTTCTTTCCAGATTGAGCAGCGCCAGTTTCTTCACTACGGAACATTTTTCCCGATCTGCAACCTTCTCAAAGGCATATACTTTTTCCTGCTCATGCCAGAGCGCGCAGTTGACCTCGGCCAATCGGGAAAAAACCTCGCCCAGTTCGCCCTGCACGGCGGCGACCGCATTGCCTTTTTTCCTATACACTTTGTTGGCTTCAAATTGAAGCCGCTCTTTCGGAATTCGACCCGTCAGGGCGTCAGCAATGAATTCATTGATTTCCCGTTGCAGGGCGCTTTCTTGGCGCGACAGGCATTGTCGGCGCGGGATATGCCTGGTATGCCACTGCTTGAGTTTGACCACAGTCAGTTTGTCACACAGAGAGCCAAGGGTTTCAGCCATGGATCGGCGGCCCTGTTTATCGCTGTTCCCATATACGCCACTGGCGCCAAGCCATTATCCGTCGGGTAAGGCGGAAGGACAAGTCTTCCGGAATCCCCCTGCCTGAATCCCCAGGGCTATCGGTACTCGAGCGCCGTCTCGTCTCGGGCGCCAGGCGGTCCGCTTGGAAACGGGCCGGTCGCAACCGCCGCTTGCACCCCCTGAATCATGCGCCGAAGCATGAAGTGTTCGCGATAATCGTTCGAGGCGATGAACAAACAGCGGCCGGAGAATACCGGTTCGTCGAATCCCAGACTGGCTTCGATAGGCAAGTTGACGAAGCTCAGAAAAAGCTTTCGCGTCCGCAGATTGGCCTGATTGATGGAATATGTATACGCTCCCGAACTCCGGCCTATGATGGCGTCGCAGAAGGTGCTCAGATAGCCATTTTCGTTTAAATCCGGGCCTTTTTTTTGAATGATGTCTGTGGAATGAATCACGTTGGAAAGACGCGGCTCTGGTGCGCCGGAATTGGTCAGAATAAACAGAACGTCCGGAAAATGGCGGGCCAGACGCGCGACAAAAGGCGTGAAATCAAATGGGGCGCTTTGGCCGGAGAGAGGATTTCCGTTGGAAATAAGAATTTTCCGCCGGGTGTCGCTTTCGGCAAATTCGCGGATAGTCTGGATGTGGAATTTTGAATAGTCCGGATCGGGTACGCACTGGGCCAGCGGCAGGATGTCCGCGCCCAGCGTTCTTTTCACCGTAGCCGCGAGAATCTGATGCAGAAGAACAATGTTGACGCCGCCGCGCTGCTGGACAATGGAGGGTCCCAGACACCCGATCCAGGTATTGATAAACACCGTTCCCGCCGGCTTGTTGATCATGTAGGGACGGTCTTTCGGCAGACGGCGCAACAGTTCCCCATCATGCCGGATCGCGTCGATATCCCGCAGGAGGTCGGGGGGACAACCGTGTGCGTAGGTGTACCGTTTGTTTGGATAAGCGCGCACCATCCCTTCCAAAATCCCCCGCGCCAGATAAACGTCGCCATTATGAAAGTGATTATAAAAGACAATATGTTCAACGTCCCGCATGTCCATCCGGGGAATCATCGTGGGGGGACAAGTGAGAAATTCGTTCGCGTCCATCTCATCGCGGGTCAACCGGTGCAGAAATCCGAACGGGCGACGAGGCAATTGGCGCTCCCTTCCGGTTGTCGGCGGATATCCATCCGTCGGCGCGGTGCAACAGCTCGCATCCTTCCGCACCGCCCATCGGTGGGCGTGCGTCATGCAACCTGATCCCATTTTATCTTCAATCGTCGGGAACGAGTAGCCTGCAAACCACAGACCAGCGGTAGCCGCGGTAGGCTCTGCGCAAAAGCCGCCAGCCGGTAAGAGGCTCGTTGGCGCCATGCGAACGGGCAGGATGTGACGGGGGAGGAATTCAGGAAGATGGTGTCCGCCGCGGACGTTGAAACAGGAAACACCCCGTGCCTTCCAGTTGCTGATGAAACATTTCTTCCGGCGTACCGGAAATCAGACATTCCGGGCGCTGATTGTCATCAGGGATCAGGATGGATTCGAGAAGCGTCATGTCATGAAAATAGGAAAGCATCTGGGCGGGAGAATAAACCCGGTTGGCGTTAAAACGGATGCGCGCCCGGCCTACCGGCACGATCAGCAGCAGATATCCGCCGGGGCGAACCACACGCTGCAACTCGCGGATCGCCTGGAGATCTCCCTGCGGATTCAGCGGATCGCCGTATCGGCCCAGCCCCGCGTGCTCCACCACGTGCATGCAGGAAATGGAATCCACGCTCTCGTCGGGAAAAGGCAGGCGCAGCAGATCGCCGCGGCCGGCGGCCAGGTCGCCCAGACGCAGCCGGGCCGGGCGATAGCCGCCTTCGCGGGGCGGCGCCGCGGACATGGCTAAATCATAAAGAAACATATCATTTGTTATGTCTATATGATAAGATGTATTTATGCTCTCCAGCTGGCGCGCCGCCCAGGCGGCGTGGCACGCATAATTTGCTCCCCCGCCGACTCTTGGGGCCTTGTCTTCTCCCTCCGGAGCGCGATCCCGCCAGCGGATCGCAAACCGATGATCTGCCGCGGCCAGCCGGCAGAAGCGCAGGTAAGCGGCGAAAAAATCGGCTTTTCCAGCATATTTTTCCCAGGGGCGATACAGGTTTTTTTTCAATCGCCGCCACACAATGGGCTTGCGCAGATGGATCATTTCACGTCCGCCGGAATAGCCCTGCTGATTTCTCCGCCGTCATGTTATACGCGGCGGAATCTCATTGATACAACCACCGACAAGCGGCGGCGATTGCGAATTATACCGTCTGGTTCGACAATAGGGATGGTTGCTGGATGGTTGCCGGCCGCGAAGACACAGGCGACGGGTGGCGCACTCGTGGGCAAGTGTGCGCACGGCGCGCCAGGAATGGGGACAGCTCTTGGACCTCACGCAAGGGGCATTATGGCTTCAGGTCTTCTCGCCATCTCCGTTCTCATTCCCACACACAACCGTGCGGATATTATTCGCTGCACACGGGAGAGCCTGCGCGAGGCGAAAACACTTGCGGGAACGGCGGTTAAAATGTAGTCCACACGCAGCCGATATAGACGCAGGCCCCAAATACAATTATAAATGATGGTTTTGGGGGTGTCTCCCACCTTCCGCTGGGATCTGGGGGAAACGCAAGTGGCTCTCTCTTTCCTGCGCGAGAGCGAAGCTCGGATGTTGATTCGAGAGAGGCCGTCCAACAGCGGAGATACTCATGCGGCCTCTTCACAGTTGCTACAGATTTTTTTTGTGAGCCGGATTTCGGTAACCATCATGGAACAGCGCCACCCGATTACCCGTCCGAGGTTTCGCCATTTCGCAACCATGTCCGAGTGGCTGCGATTTCGGCGTTTCCGTTTTCTTGAGAAAATGGTTCGCAAGCAAATTCTCAAAGAAATACGGCCTGTTCAATTTGCCCATCCGGAATCGCCTGGGAAATTATTTCTTCGACCGGGAACTGCTGATTTTGGTATTTTTTGGGAAATTTTCATCGATCGGTTTTACAATGCGCTTCTCCGTTACCCGCCCGGAAACCTTGCCTCAGAAGTTCGCCTCATCGTGGATCTGGGGGGCAATTGCGGGTTATTCACTCGCTTCGCAATTCTGCACTATCCTCAGGCCCACATCGTAACAGTAGAACCCGACACTGCGAACTTAGATGTTTGCCGCATGAACGTGCAAGCGTCGGGCAATGGCGACGCTGTGAAGCTAATTCGGGCTTGTGCCGCCGCAAAAAACGGCCAAGCCTCGCTATACCGTATCGGAAGATTGACATCAGGGTATTCGATGGTCGATGCCTCCGAGGGGGCGGAGAGCATCGATACCTTGACTGTGCCAGAAATTCTGATGAGAGCTGGCTTCGATTCCGAGATTGACATCATGAAGTGCGATATCGAGGGGGCCGAACGCGAAGTGTTTGCCAACTGCCGTGAATGGATCGGGCGCGTCCGATGCCTGACGATCGAACTGCATCCTCCGTATAATGTAGAAGCTTTCGTGCGCGATCTGATCGATAATGGAGCCAGACTCAGAATTGTGGATCGCAGAGACGGTGATCTTTCATCTATGCTGACTCTCTGCCGAGACTGAAGAGATGGTCTGTCTCTGTACATTCAATCCATTTGTGAATACTAAATTTCTGACGGCGGGCGGCGCGCTCATAGGCAAGTGTTATCGAGACGCATCAGGATAAGCGAACGGCTCTCGGCATTACGCAAGGGTCATTATGGCTTCGGATCATCTTGCCATCTCCGTTCTCATTCCCACCCATAACCGTGCGGATCTGCTGCAACGCACGCTGGCGAGTCTGCGCGAGGTGAAGGTGCCTCACGAGACCACGGCGGAAATTGTGGTTGTCGCCAACGCCTGCACCGATGCAACCTCCGACGTATGCGCCGCGCTGGCGGCATCGTTTCCCCTGCCGCTGCGCTGGACCGTGGAATCGAACGTCGGAGCCTCCCATGCCCGCAATCGCCTCCTGGCCGAGGCCCGCGGCGATATTCTGGCTTTCCTGGATGATGACGTATTCGTGGAACACAGCTGGCTGGAAGGGCTTCTGGAGGTGTTCGCACAGTACCCCGCCGGTCTTGTTGCCGGTCGTGTGGAACTCTGGTGGGACGCGGTGGCCAGGCCGCGGTGGCTGACGCATCGATCCGCGCATTTATTAAGCTGCGTGGATTATGGTTCACGGGTTCGAGAACTGTTTACCGCCGGCGAAGCCATCTCCGCCAACCTGGCAATCCGCCGGTGTGTGTTGGAAGATGTCTCACAATTCCGCACCGATGTGGACCGGGTTGGCCGACAGGTGGTGGGCGGTGGGGATACCGATTTTATCGCCCGTGCCTTGGCCGCAGGCCACCGGATGTTCTACGCGCCGCGTGCTTCCATTCGCCATTGGGTGGCGCCGGAACGCATCACCATGGATTATCTCGGCCGGGCGGCCCGAGGCCTGGGGTTGGGTAAAGTTCTCACGATGTCCAATCTGTCCCCGTCGCATTATAGAAAAATCTTCATAGAAAATGGAATAAAAATCGGGTTTTATGCCGCAATGGAAAAACTTTCGGCGGTTGCCGGCTATCAGAAGGGGCGAATAAACCAGCATATCCGGCGCATGACCTGTCGCGGCGCGCTGGACGCCCTGCGACAGAACCGGATGGCGAAGCGCCAAACGCCGGTTTAGACGATGCCACAGCGTGATTAGAGTCGCGCGGTAAGCGGGGCCGGCGTTTCTCGACACCCGCAAGAGGAATATCGATTCACATGGATTACTGGGAAAAACCGGAACATAATCTCGTTCTGCGCGTAGGAGCGGCGCGAATTCGCTACCTTTTCCCGTATGCCCACGACCGGGAAATGCAAACCGCATGGATACTGCCTTGGGCCATGGCCGACAAGCCGTATTCGCAACAAGCGAGCCTTACGGCCGATTACACTATTTGCGTGGGTGGCGCGTCGCCTGTGAATATCGACTATCTGGAAAACCTGGGGGGGATAAAATTTTGTCTGCACACGGAACCGGCCGAATTGTGCCGCGAATCTTCGTCGGTCGGGCGCTTTACCAACAACGCGCCCGAATTGCCGAATACTTGGTGGGCGCCGCCGCTGCTATTCTGGTCGCCGCCCACCAGCAATCCCAAAAGCCGCAAATGTTCCGCCATCGAAAGCGGAAAATATCCCTGGCGCAACCAACTGCTCAAACGGATGGACAAAATAGTGGGGGGGCTGGACGGTTACGGAAAATTCTTCCGCCGCAGACTTTTCGGCGCCCACGGCCGCGACGACACCGATAATCAGAAATACCTGGGGCTTCGCGACTATGCGTTCAGCATCGGCATTGAGAATAATCAGATTCACGATTATTTCACAGAAAAATTCACCGATGTGATCCTGAATGAAGCCGTACCCGTTTACCAGGGTGTGCGCAACTGGCGGGACTATTTTCTGCCGGAATGTTTCGTGCCTCTGGCCGATGCCGACAAGATCGATTGGAACCATTGGCCGGAGGAATACGCCCGCCGCCGTCCGGCGGTGCTGGCGCAGCGCGAAATTCTCCGGACACGCTTGAACATTTTCCGCTACTTCACGTCCATCGCAGAAAAACCCGATCTACTGGCCCAGCGCCGACCGATCACGATTCACACGACCCTCTAACAAGGAAGAATTGTTATGGCTAATCCATGGTACAGAACATTTTCACGAAAATGGCGAAATCGCAAGCATTTTCAGGATTTCATGTCATCTTCCGAGATTGGATTCATCGCATCGCTTACATTGTAGTGGAACTACATCCGCCATACAATTTAACTTGTTTTCAAGAGAACCTCCGCACGGCGGGTGTCATGCTGGATAATCCCTGGTTCGACGTCAGACCAGGAAGACATCTGGTATGCTCCGGCTTGAAATCCATTGTGGGTTGATGAAAGCCGTTTCCAACGAAAAAATGTCCCGCAATTAAAGAGTCGATACCGCGATACCGATAGAAAAATGCGAAAAATGAAAATGGAATTCAGCCAGATAACCCACACGCTCCGACAATCGGTTGTGGAAACGCTGTTGAAATATTGACCGCGAGGATACCAGCCTTGACCAAATCACAGGCCGCCCCGGTGCAGAGACAGCGGCGAATGTTCGCCGTGAATTACGCGGGGCGCTTATTAAAAAGATTGCTACATTCGCGGAGATTCTGGCTGATTCTGCTTGTGTCCATTGGCTTGGCCTGGCGCTTGGCGCGGTACTTTCTCAATTTTCCGATATGGGGCGACGAGGCGGCGGTGGGGCTGAACATCTTGAACCGTTCGTATCTGGGCCTGCTGCGACCGCTCAGCTACGACCAAGCATGCCCGATCGGATTTCTCTGGCTGAGCAAATGGATGGTGGTCCATTTTGGTACATCCTCCTTCGTGGTGCGATTTGTGCCTCTCGTGACAGCCTTGGCCGGCGTATTGCTCATGTATCCGATCGCCCGTAAGTTTTCCGGGCCTTGGGTCGCGTTACTGGCGACCGGTTTGCTGGCGTGCTCGCTTTCACCGGCTCGGTTCAGCAATGATTTTAAGCCGTACTCCATTGATCTCCTGGTTGCCCTGGGCTACACGGGCCTGGGACTCTGGGCGCTGCGGCGGCCACACGACTGGGTTCCGCCGCTGCTGCTGATTCTATTCACACCGCTGGCCCTGGTTTTCTCCTATCCGTCGGTGTTTGTCGCCGGAGCGGTGAGCCTGGCTCTGGCGGCGCGTTGGTGGAGAGTTCGCTCCACAGCACGCACAACATTGTGGGTGTTGTATAACGTAATTCTGCTGGGATGTTTCGGTGTGCTATTTTTTAAGGTCACCGGCGGGCAATTACACGCGACCCATCAACAGGGTATCGTGCGCGCCTGGGGTACCGCCTTTCCACCCTTGAACTGGCGGTTTGGCTGGTGGCTGATCCGAGCTCAATTTGGCAACATGATGAGCTATCCGATGGGTGGAGAATGGGGCGTTTCTCTGCTGATTTCTCCGCTGTGCTGGCTTGGGGCATGGCGGCTCTGGTGTCGTGGCCGGCGGGCCGAGTTTGTGCTGCTGGTCGCGCCATTCCTGGCCACACTGGCTGCGTCATTCGTGCGCGCCTACCCCTACGGGCGCGATGCCCGGGTGGAACAGCACCTGGTTCCGGCGATCATGCTTTTGGCGTCGCTGGGGCTTTTCAACGGCGTGGTATTTTTGTTGCGTGCCGTGGCCAATCATCGCCTGGCGATACAAACCGCCGTGGCAGGTGCGTGTGCGGCTATGGCAATCTTCGCTGTGATCGCCGCGCTGATAAATGTTTATAATCCCTGGATCAGCCGCGGGTGGGAGCAGACGCGGCGGATCGTGCAAGAAGTTTTCTCCGGCGCCGATCAGAATACACAAATCGTGTTCATGGCCAAGTCGGGGGCAATGCCGATTAATGTGTTATGGTACCTCCGGAGGCAGCGCCATTCCTGGTTGACGGAATTACCGGCCGCCAAGCAGTTGCTTGCTCAGACGGGAGCCGGCCTGTGGGTTGTCGATTTCTCCCGTCGGATCAGGAAACATTTTTTAGAAAATATTCGGCGTCAATTGGCTGCCCGAAAGGTTGCCATGAATCTCGTGAAATACCATCGCCAGAGCATCTATTTGGGTGGTGTTAGTCCACTCATTTATGCCCAGGTGCTGCATTTAGAGCCGCTGACAAAGTGACCCCATGTCGCCCCCACTCAGGCCGTAACAGTCGTATATAGATATTTCAAGGACGTGGCGCGCGATATCGCCCGGCGCATATAAATCGAAATCTCGCCGCCATTCCCGGCGTCGGCTTGCGCTTACGTCCCCAGGTCGTGGCTGACCAGATATTTTTTCTGCTCACTGGTAAGCTTGTCGATCTTGATTCCCATGCTTTCCAGCTTCAGGGCCGCAACCCATTCGTCCACCGCGGCCGGCACGTCATGCACCTTTTTGTCCAGTTTTCCGCGATTTTTCACCGCCCACTGGGTGGCCAGGGCCTGCACGGCGAAACTCATGTCCATCACCGAAGCCGGATGGCCATGCGCCGCGGCGAGGTTGATCAGTCGCCCCTCGCCGGCGACCAGAATTCGCCGGTCGTTCGCGAGCGTATATTCATCCACAAATTCCCGGACCTTGCGGCGGACTTTCTTGGCGCTTTTTTCCAGTGCTTCCAGGTCCAACTCCACGTTGAAGTGGCCGGAGTTGCAAACCAGGGCGTTGTCTTTCATGGCGTGGAAATGCTCCCTTCGGATCACGCCGGTGTTGCCGGTGACGGTAATGAAAATATCGCCGATCTTCGCGGCCTGATTCATCGGCATCACCCCGAAACCGTCCATGGCGGCTTCAATGGCCCGGATCGGATTGACCTCCGTGACAATGGTATTGGCGCCCATGCCGCGGGCGCGCGACGCCACCCCCCGGCCACACCAGCCATAGCCGCAGACGACCACTTTTTTTCCGGCAATCAGGTGATCGGTGGCGCGAATTACGCCGTCGAGAGTGGACTGGCCGGTGCCGTAGCGGTTGTCAAAAAAGTGTTTGCACTGGGCGTCGTTGACGGCCATGACGGGAAAGCGAAGAATGCCGTCCTTTTCCATCGCCCGCAGACGAATCACGCCGGTGGTGGTCTCCTCCATTGAAGCAATAATGTTCGAGGAGAGTTCTTTTCGCGCCGAATGCAGCAGGCTGACCAGATCCGCCCCGTCATCCATCGTTACATTTGGTTTGATGTCCAGCGCCGCATTCATGTGCCGGTAATAAGTCGCGCGGTCTTCGCCCTTGCGGGCAAATACCGAAATGCCAAAATCCTTCACCAGCGAGGCGGCATTGTCGTCCTGCGTGGAAAGCGGATTGCTGGCGCACAGGGCCAGTTCGGCTCCGCCCGCCTGGAGCGTGCGGGCCAGATTGGCCGTTTCCGTGGTGATGTGCAGACACCCGGCCAGGCGAATACCCTGGAGCGGCTTTTCCTTGCGGAAAAGATCGCGGACCATGCGGAGCACGGGCATGTCCTTGTCGGCCCATTCGATCCGCTTTTTGCCCTCCGGCGCCAGCGACAAATCTTTTACGTCGAATTTGCAACTCATGAAAAACCTTTCAGTAAAAACGTTTCCCTTGTCTATATTCCGTCCATTTCGCCACCGCGTGTTTTTTTCAGGCGGTGGTTTTTTCATTGTGTTTGGTTGGAATCCCGGCGAGCGGGTCGCTCGGCCCGCATGACGAACAGATCCGGAACCGCGACGCGATTTTCGCGCCAGCGGCTTTTCCGGGCCGGCAGCGTATGCCAGCGCGCTCCTTCCAGGCCAGCCGCCGCTAATTGTTCCTGGAGCCAGGACGGCTCAAAACCCATCCAGTGGTGTCCCATTTTTTCACGAAACACATCCACCTGGTGCGGCAGCAGGTCCACGATCAACAGCAGGCCGCCCGGTTTGATCGCCCGGAAAATCCGCGCCAGAGCCTGGGGTATATCGGCAATGTGGTGCAATACCAGTATTGCCAGGGCCACATCCAGTTTTTGGGGGGGGACCGGCAGATTTTCAATCCGTCCCGGCAAGAGTTCCACGTTGTGCAGTTTGAGGGCGTGGACACGGCGGCGGGCCGCGCGCCGCATGGCCGGGGAAGATTCCACGGCTATTATTTTTTTTACATAAGGCGCCGCCAGGGCGAACATGGCGCCCGTGCCGGCGCCCAGATCGCCCAGAGTCCAGGACGGATTCATCAGCGCCAACATGGCTTGCAGGTGAAAGGTTTCACCGAACCATTGGCTGCGAATGGCGTCCCACTGGGGCGCGGCGGCGCCGAAAAAGTCGGGGGCGTGCTCCTGGCGCCGCTGAATCGCCTGGGCCAGGCGGCGGGCGTCGCTCGAAAGTTGATCGTCGTGGAGCAGCGAGTCGCCGGCCGGCAAATGAAGCCGCCGAATCACGTTCTGCGGTGCCGAACCGCCGAGATTATAAAGCATGGCGGTTCCCGCGCGGCGCCCGCCGACGATGCCGCCATCGACCAGCGATTTGATATGCCGGCTCACGGTGGACTGGGGCAATTTGAGCGCTTCGGACAGATCGCCCACCCGCAGGCCCGGCCCGGGGGCCTGCTCCAGCAGACGCAACATGCGAAGGCGCGTGGGATCGGCCAGCGTGCGCAACAAGCAGGCCCAGCGTTGCACCGTCAGAGCGCCGGCAGCGCGGGATTTCTCTGGCAATAATCCTTTCATCCGGATAGAATGATAATCGCTGACGGTCCCTGCGGCAAGCGCCGATGGAACATAGTGAGGCTCGGATGTATCCGCTGAAATTCGTTCCCGTATTCCAGAAAAGGATCTGGGGCGGACAAAAGATACAACAACTGCTCCGCCGGCCCGTACCGGCGCAAACGGCCCGGGCGATGGTGGGTGAATCCTGGGAACTCGCCGATCTGCCGCCCGGATCGGTCCAGGGCGATTCCACGGGCGCTGCGCCGGACGGAAGCCTCAGCAGCCTGATCGCCAATGGGGAACTGGCGGGAAAGACGTTGCGCCAGGCGATTCTGGCGGAACCGGCGGCCATCATGGGCGCGGCCGGCAGTGGTTATTTTCCCTTGTTGATCAAGTTTCTCGACGCGCGGGAAAATCTCTCCGTGCAGGTTCATCCCGACGCGGCCTACGTTCAAAAACATCCCGGGGCGCATCTCAAAAGCGAGGCCTGGTATGTGCTGGCGGCCGCGGCGGGGGCAAAAATCTACAAGGGCCTTAAGCCGGGGGTGGATTGGAGAGCTTTTTCCGTCGCGGTGCGGTCAGGCCGGGTCGAACCACTCCTGCAAGCCGTACCCGCCCGTACCGGCGATTGCCATTATCTTGAATCCGGCACGGTGCATGCGCTGGGCGCCGGTGTACTGGTCGCGGAGGTACAAACGCCCAGCGACACCACATTCCGCTTGTTTGACTGGAATCGCCTGGATGCAAATGGAAAGCCGCGACAACTGCATATTGAACCGGCGCTGGAGGTGATTGGTTTTGACGCGGCTCCGCCGCCCGCCCCGGCGACGATGGACCGTGGACCTGGCAATGGGCCGTGGCGGAGCACGGAATTGGCGCATGGCCCCCATTTTTCCATTCGGCGCGTTTCCCTGGAGCAGGGCTCAGGCGCGGTGGCCGGTGGGCAAGCAGTTGTCTGGATATGTATTCGCGGGCAGGGCGTGCTCACGTGTCAGGACTCTCCGCCCACCGCCTTTGCCGCCGGGGAGACGCTGTTAATCCCGGCGGGAATCCGGCGGCCGCGCCTGGCGGTGGTCAGTCCCTGCACGTGGCTCGAAGCGCATCTTCCGGAATCATCCGGAAATTGAGGAGGATGATGAAGGTACGTCTGCAAAAATTCATGGCTGATTGCGGTGTGGCGTCGCGGCGACGTTGCGAAGAGTTGATTCTTCAGGGGCAGGTGCGCGTGAACGACCAGGTCCCGGATCGTCTGCCGGTGCTGATTGATCCGGAAAATGACCGGGTACAAGTCGGCGGGGAGATCGTAACCACGCTGGCGCCGGAAAAGCCGGTCTATTATCTGCTGTACAAGCCCAAGGGAGTGCTGGCGACCAACCGCGATCCAGCCAACCGAAAGACCGTCCAGGAATTGATGCGCGGCGTTGCCGCACGAGTGTTTCCCGTGGGCCGGCTGGATATGGATGCCCGCGGCCTGTTGCTGATGACCAACGACGGCGAACTGGCCCATCGACTTTCGCATCCGCGTTATGGAGTGGAAAAGACCTACCTGGTAACCGTGGATGGAAAGATGGGAACCGCGGCGATTGAACGCATCAAGAAGGGGATGTGGTTCGGGCCGGCGCCCGGTTCGCGGCGGGTGGTGCGAACCCAGGGGATTAAAACCAGGGTGCTGGTTCGCGAGCGGCACAAAACGGTGCTGGAAGCGAAGCTCACGGAAGGAAAAAAAGGGGAAATCCGGCGGATGTTGGCGCGGGCCGGTTTTCATGCCCGCGATCTGTTCCGTGTGGCCGTCGCGGATAAAATTACCATTGAAGGTTTGTCCCCCGGCGAATTTCGTCCCCTGACCGAACAGGAAGTGGACTGGCTGCGGAAGGTCAGCTCGCGCGAATATCACGAGGCTCGCCGCGCCGCTACGGAGCAATGGTACGAACGCAAAGAAATGCAAAAAGAACGTCGCCGCCTGGAACGCCAGGCGCCGGGCGATGGCGGTGGAACCAGCAAGCCCGCGACGCCATCCCGCTCCTGATGGCCGGGGCGCTGCCGCTTTCTCGGAACAGGAAGAAAAAACGGTTTGTTTGTTTTAGGAACAGGCCTTGACACAGGCATCCGCTCCAATTGAATACGCCGCCGGGCCAACCCTTCACCGGCTCTACGAAGAGCCGCTGGCGAGTCATCCGTTTCTGGACGTCCTGCAGCGGCGCGTGATGGTTTTCGACGGCGCCATGGGCACGCAGATACACGCGGCCGATCTGCCCTTGGCGGATTACTGGAATCTGGAAAATTGTTCGGAAGTGCTGGTGTTAAGCCGGCCGGACGTAATTGAATCCATTCACGCGGCCTATTACGCCGCCGGCGCCGATACGGTGGAAACCAACACTTTCGGCGCCGGGAAAATCGTGTTGGGAGAATTCGGCCTGCAGGACCGCTGCCGTGAGATTAACCGCGCTGCGGCCCGGATCGCCCGCCGGGCCGCGGCGCGGTTTTCCTCGCCCGATCGCCCGCGCTTCGTCGCCGGTTCCCTGGGACCGGGAACCAAATCCATCACGCTGGGCGACACCACCTTTCCCGTGATGCTCGATTCCTACACGGAGCAGGTCCGCGGCCTGCTGGAAGGGCAAGTTGATGTAATACTCATTGAAACATGCTTCGATATTTTGCAGGCCAAAGTCGCGGTGATCGCCGCCTTGGACGCCATGCGGGAAATGAACGTCCGCGTGCCGATCATGGCGCAGGTGACCATGGAAACGAACGGGCGGATGCTGCTGGGCACCGAAATGAGTGCGGCGATCGCCACGCTCGAGGCCCTTCCGGTGGACGTGCTGGGCATGAACTGCGCCACCGGCCCGGAGCCGATGCGCCCGCATGTGGAAACGCTCAGCCGGGAGTGCACGCGTTACATTTCCATTCAGCCCAACGCGGGACTGCCGATCACGCAGGCTGGTCAAACGCATTATCCCCTGGGTCCGCGGGAACTGGCCGAGGCGCACCGCGAATTCGTCGGCACATGGGGCGTGAATATTGTCGGCGGTTGCTGCGGCACCACGCCGGAACACATTCGCCACGTGGCCGAGGCCGTGCGTGAACTTGTCCCCCCGCCGCGCGCCGCCTGGCGCCGGCGGCTCGATGCCGCGCGGGCGGTCGTTTCGTCGCTTTATTCCGCGGAGACGGCGCGGCAGGAAACGTCGATTCTCATCATCGGCGAACGAACCAATACCAACGGCTCGCGGAAATTCAAGGAGGCGTTGCTGGCCGGGGACTTGGATACACTCGCGGCAATGGGGCGCGAGCAAACGCGGGAGGGTTCGCATGTCATCGACATATGCGTGGATTACGTCGGGCGGGACGGCGTGGCGGATATGAAACAGGTGGTGGAGCGTTTCGCCCAGGAAATCCGCGTTCCACTGATGATTGACTCGACCCAACTTGACGTAATCGAAGCCGGCCTGCAGGCGGCGCCGGGCAAGTGCATCGTGAATTCCATCAATCTGGAGGATGGCGAGGAAAAGCTGGCGAAAATGTGCCGCCTGCTCAAACGTTACGGCGCCGCCATCGTCGCCGGTGTGATCGACGAAAATAAAACCGACGCCATGGCGAAAACCGCCGACCGGAAAATCGCCATTGCCCGCCGCCTTTATGATCTGCTGGTGAATCGAAACGGCATCCCGGAAACGGACGTGTATTTTGATCCGCTGATTTTTCCGATTGTCACCGGCCAGGAGGAAGTCCGCCGACTGGCGGTGGAAACCATTGAAGGCATTCGCCGCATCCGCGCGGAATTTCCCAATTGCCACACCACGCTGGGACTTTCCAATGTCTCCTTCGGACTCAAGCCTTACGCCCGGCTGGTGATTAACAGCGCTTTTTACAGCGAATGCGTGCAGGCCGGGCTGACCAGCGCCATCGTACACGCGAGTAAAATTCTCCCGCGAAATAAAATTGATCCCGAACATTACCAGTGGGCCTTGGACCTGATCTACGATCGCGCGCGCGAAGGATATAATCCATTGGCGCTCTTAAGCTCACTGGGCGCCCCCGCCCGCGCCGCCGAATCGCTCGAACAGCTTCCGCTGGAGGAAAAACTCAAGCGGCACATTATCGACGGTGAGAAGCAGAACCTGGCCCGGCACCTGGACGAAGCGCTCCGGGAGCATTCGCCGCTGCGGATCATCAACAATTTTCTGCTCGCGGGAATGAAAACCGTCGGCGAGCTTTTCGGCAGCGGACAGATGCAGCTTCCGTTTGTGCTCCAGAGCGCGGAAGTGATGAAGGCCGCCGTCGCCCACCTCCAGCCGCACATGCCCAAGATGCAGGGGCAAAGCCGCGGCAAGCTGGTGCTGGCCACCGTCAAGGGCGACGTGCACGACATCGGCAAGAACCTGGTGGACATTATTCTCTCGAACAACGGCTACACGGTATACAACCTGGGGATCAAGCAGCCGATCGCCAATGTGATTGCGGCGGCCAGGGAACATGACGCCCACGCCATCGGCCTTTCCGGTCTCCTGGTCAAATCCACCCTGGTGATGCGCGAGGACCTTACCGAACTCAATCGTCTGAATATACATATTCCGGTTCTGCTGGGCGGGGCGGCCTTGACACGCAAATATGTAGAGGGCGAACTAAGAGATATTTACCGCGGACCGCTGTTCTACGGAAAAGACGCTTTTGAGGGACTCAAGATTATGGACCATGTGGCCGCGGGAAAAACCGATGAAATTCTTCCGGCCGCGGGCGAATCCTCCGACCGCGCCACGGACCGTTGCCGCCCCGGCGGCGCGACGACGGCCCCTGGCGTTTCCGGAAGCGAACCGGCGCCCAGGCCATCCACCGGCGACTCCATCGGCGCCGGCATTCGTCGCGACAATCCGATTCCACCGATTCCTTTTCACGGCGCGCGCGTGATCAACGATATTCCCCTCGACGCCGTCTACCCGTACATCGACGAGGTCGCCCTTTTCCGCGGCCAGTGGCAGTTCAAAAGCGGCGCCATGGGGCGCGACGAATTCCGGCAATGGACCGAGAAAAACGTCCGCCCGATTTTCCAGCGCATCAAACAAAAGTGTAAAGATATGAACCTGCTACAACCGCGGGTGGTGTACGGCTATTTCCCGGCGCAAAGTGAAAAAGACGATTTGATCATTTATGCCGAGGATAAAAAAACCGAGGTTCTGCGTTTTCACTTCCCCCGCCAGACGGATCGCAAACGCTGGTGCCTGTCGGACTTTTTCCGTCCGGTTGCCTCCGGCGAAATGGACGTGGTGGCGTTGCAATGCGTCACCGTCGGACCGATGGTATCGCCCTACGAAAGAGAGCTTTTTGAACAAGGCGAGTTCCAGGAATATCTTTACATTCACGGCATCGGCGTGCAGACGGCCGAGGCGCTGGCGGAAATGTGGCATCAGCGCATCCGGCGGGAACTGGGCCTGGCCGAACATGACGGCCCGACCATGCGCGACATTTTTTCCTGCCGCTACCAGGGCTGCCGGTATAGTTTTGGTTATCCGGCCTGCCCGGACTTGCAGGACGAAGAGAAACTCTTCGCCCTGCTGGATCCCTCCCGTATCGGCTGTACGCTCACGGAGAACTGGATGATCCAGCCCGAGCAGTCCACCAGCGCCCTGGTGGTCCATCATCCCGCGGCGCGCTATTTCAACGTGGGGTAAATCGCCCGCGGATATACCGCACGCGGCAAGGTTTGAAGCATTGCGGGATTCCACCATGGCAGACGGAGATGTCTCAACAATAGCCGCGCGCGGTGGATCACACGGCGGCTCGAACGCCTGCCGCCCCTGGCGCAGGCGAGGCGATACGGGTGCGGCAATTTTTTCATTTCACAATCCCTTCGGGCCGAGATAGAATATATGGGTTCAAGGAGTTTGCCGGCCATGACATGGCTTGACTCCCGCCTGGAAGAATTCGCCCGTCAGTTGGCGTTTACACCCGCGCGCAAGCGCCGGGAACAACTGGCCTGCGCCCGGCGGCTTCTGGCCGATATCGATCCGGAAGAAGAATATCCGTGGGAGTTTGTCGTTTATAGGATCACCGGCCATCGACCGCTCACCGCGGCGGATGATCGCCTTTCCGGAAGTGTGTTATTGGCCGACATCTCCTGCCTGGTGGAAAGCATATCGGGCACACTGGACATTTCCGTGCGCGAAGCGCCGGAAGAAGTGCTTTCGCTCGAAGAGGTTATGCAACGCTTCAACGTGTCGAGCAAAACCATTCAGCGCTGGCGGCGGCAAGGACTTCTCGCCATGCGTTACAGCTATCCGGATGGTCTGCGGCGCCTGGGTTTTCTTTCCGGCGACGTGGTCCGTTTCAGCCGGCGTAACCGCGAACGAATTGATCGCTCCGCCCGTTTCCGCCAGCTTACCGACGAAGAAAAAGAGCGGATACTGCGGCGCGCCGCGCGGCTGGCCGTGCACTGCCGCTGTTGCCTGCGGGAGATTTCCCGGCGAATCGCCCGGCGCATGAACCGCAGTCCTCAAACCATCCGGTGCGTCATTCGCCGCCATGACCGGAGTCATCCGGAATCCGCCATTTTCACCGCACCATCCACTCCCCTGACGGCGCAGGACCGGCGCATCATCATGGAGTGTTTCGACCGTGGAATTTCGGTCGATTGCCTGGCCCGCCGTTATTGCCGTACGCGATCGAGCATTTATCGGGTGGTCAGCCAGGAAAAGGCGCAACGCGTCAAGAACCTGCCGATTCGTTTTGTCACCAACCCTCTTTTTGATCTGCCCGACGCCGAAGATGTCATTCTGCGTGTTCTCTCGGAACAGGCCGCCCGCGAAAGCGCCGTCCCGCCCCCGACCGACGCCAACAACGATATCTGGAGCCGTGTTCCCGCCAACGTGCCTCTCTATGTGGCCGAAGCGTTCCGCCAGCCCCTTTTGCCGTACCCGCTGGTGCGTGACGCTTTCCGCCGCATGAATTATCTCAAAGCCCGCGCCAGCCGGCTCCAGGCGCAGCTCGCCGTGCACACCGCCCGGGTCGAGGAGGTGGCCGCGATTGAAGACCTGCTCGCCCGCGCCGGCGCCATCCGCAACGAGATCCTCCAGGCCCACCTTCGTGTGGTGGTGCACGTGGCCCGGCGGCACCAGCACACGGGCGTGAATCTTTTCGAGTTGATCTCCGATGGCAACTTGTGGCTGATGCGCGCCGTGGAAAACTATGACTTCGCCCGCGGCGTCAAGTTCACGACCTACCTGACCTATGTCCTGATGAAGAATTTCGCCCGTCGCTCCGGCGAGCGGCGCCAACCCAACGGCCAACAGGAGGCACGGTTCATCCTCGCCCAGGATTCTCTGCTGGATCAACTCGGCGCCGCGGAGGATCCAAATATTCCCGACGCCGTCGACATGCTGATGCTCCAGGGCCGGCTGGCGGACGCGCTGGTTCGCCTGCCGCGTCGCGAGCGCGATCTGCTGGCGGCTCACTATGGCCTGGAGGCGGGGCAGGGACCGATGAGCCTCTCGCGGATCGCCGAACGCATGGGAATCACCAAAGCCCGTGTTCGGCAGATTGAGCAGCGCGCCTTGCGGCGCTTGCGGGTCATTCTGCAAGTGGCGCCGGAGCCTGCGGCGCTCGCCGGCGCGGCTTGCGGCGAACCCCGGCGCGCCGGGGACGCGGCGCGGGACGCGGAAAACGGCCGGGATTCCGCCCGGGCGGCGCGACCGCCGGGACGGAGCCTGCGGGCAAGCCGGGAGGAGACGTCTACGGATATAATATTTTCATCTCCATTAAACGATACATCTGAAATTGCCGTTGCTCAAAACAAATGATCGTCCTGTGCCCCGGTCGTTTCCGGCCCGGGGTAAATAAAACCAAAGCAAGAGAATGGGATGTCGCTTACGCCGGACGAGATTCAAAAACCTTGACATGATGCCGCAGCGAGCCGAAACTTGACGCCATGGTCGCATCCTCCCGTTCACTTTCCCCGTCGCGCGGCACTACCGCCTTGGTTCGCCGCCGCATTGAGTGCGGCGGCGACCGACTGTGGCAGTTTGAAGATTTCCGTGAACTTCCCTTTACCGCCGTGGCCCAGGCATTATCGCGGCTCACGCGAACTGGTGCGATCTATCGGGTTAGTAAGGGAGTCTATTACCATAGCCGGCAGACCGCCGTCGGCCGCGGCAAGCTGAACCCCGCGGAGATCCAGAAGATTACTGCACGGCTAAAAGCTGTTTTTCCACCCGGGTGTACCGCCGCAAATCTCCTGGGGTTCACGACGCCAAACGCCGGGAATAGCGAAATCGCCGCCGGCGCCAGGCGCTTGCCAGGCAAGGGCATCGGCCCCGCGGCCGTAATCCACCCCCGGCGACCGGGAGCACGGGCAAGCCTTTCCGAAATCGACGCCGCATTTCTTGATTTTCTCAGGCATGTCGGCGGGGCGAGCGAGTTATCGCCGGAAGAAACCGTCCGCAGAACCGTGGAACTGCTCTCCGAACGTGGGCGTTTTGAGCGTTTGGTTAAAGTGGTGGATTCGCAGCCGCCGCGTGTACGGGCGATGTTGGGCGCTATGGGCGAGCAGCTCAAAAAAAGTGCCGCTGCGTTGCGGCGCTTGCGGGGTTCCTTGAACCCCCACTCGCGATTCGTTTTCGGAAACTTTGTCGGCCTTCCGTACGCCCGAGCCTGGCAGGCGAAGGAGAATCGGCGCGACCCTACAAACATCCGTGATGATGCAGATTTTCAATGACAAAACGGCTCTCGTCACCGGCGCCAGCGCCGGTATCGGGCGGGCGATTGCGCAAGACCTTGCGGCGCACGGCGCCCGCGTGGTGGTTTCGGCCCGCCGCTTGGATCGATTGAATGATCTCGTCGGCGAGATCGAAAAAGCCGGCGGAGCGGCGTTGGCCGTACAGGCGGACGCCGGCGACGCCGGACAGATCGACGCGCTGCTGGAGAAAACCCTTGCCTGGGATCATCGGCTTGCCATTGTCGTGGTGAACGCGGGTCGCGGATTGGCCGGCGGTCTGCTATCCAGCGATCGGAATCAATGGGAAGCCATGTATCAGGTCAACGTAATGGGAGCGGCGCATTTGATGCGCAAAGCCGGCGAGATTTTCCTCCAGCGGGGCCGCGGCGACATTGTCGTTCTCGGTTCGGTCGCGGGTCATCACATTTCCCCCTTCAGCGGATTTTACGGTTCGAGCAAATGGGCGCTCGCCGCCGCCGCCGAAGCGATGCGGCGCGAGGTATGCGATAAAGGAGTTCGTGTGACCACGATCAAACCGGGAATCGTCGCAAGCGAATTTCAGGCCGTGGCCGGCTACAACACCGAGAACTTTACCAAGTGGGTGAAAAAGTTCGGCCGCCCGCTCGCTCCCGCCGATGTCGCCCGCGCCGTGAGTTTTATTGTCTCGCAACCGGCGCACGTACACATCAATGAATTGGTGATTCGTCCCACCGGCCAGGATTATCCGTGAAAAGCGTTTCACGCTCCCGGCGCCGGTGGTTAGAATAGCCTGCGGGCAGCGCGGAAAATGAGGATAAAGTTGCATGACCGCGGAATTTGAACAGTCGGAACATGCCGGTCCGCAGCCACAAAATGGACCGGAACAGCAAAGTATCGAACAGGCGGTGGTCGCGGCCATGGGCGGACTTTCCATTGATGAACTGCTCGCCCAGGTGACGAACCATCCGCAGCGGGATGGGGCCGGATCGCTCGACCCGTCGCGACCGGTACGGGGAGGCCGTCCGAAAGCCGCATCGGCAAACGATCCGGAGACTTTGCAGTCGCCAGAGCCGCGGGAGCAGGCGGAATCACCGGAGTGGGGCCGGATCAAACACGGCAAAGTGGTGGCGATTCAGAAAGACGGCGTTTTCGTGGATCTTGGCGGTAAATCGCAGGGAATTGTGCCGTTGGAGCAATTTCGACCGGCGGATCCGGACATTCCGCAAACGCCGGTTGCTCCGGGCCAGGAATATGATTTTGTCTATGCCGGATACGACGAACGCGAAGGATTGGTTCTGCTTTCCCGCCCCGGTGCGGTGAATCACGGCGGTTGGGAGCAGCTCCATGAAGGCGATGTCGTGCAAGCCCAGGTCACGGGCGCCAATAAGGGCGGGTTGGAGGTCAAAGTCAACAACATCCGCGCCTTTATGCCCGCGGGCCAGGTGGACGTGAAATTCACCGCTGATTTGAATTCGCTCGCGGGGCAAAAGATTACATGTCGGATCATGCAGGTTGACCGCGGTTCGAAACGACTCATCGTGAGCCGGCGGGTGATTCGGGAAGAGGAAATCGCCCAGTTGCGGGAAAAGACTTGGAGTCGGTTGGCCACCGGCCAGATACTTCAGGGCGTGGTAAGCAGCGTGCAGCCCTACGGCGCTTTTGTCGATATCGGCGGCGTGGAAGGACTGCTGCACGTTTCGGCGATGAGTTATACCCGCGTAACCGATCCAGGCAAGATCGTCAAACCGGGTGATACAATTCAAGTAATGGTGCTGGCGATCGATCAGGAAAAACAGCGGGTTTCCCTGGGGCTTAAGCAGCTTCAGGAAGACCCCTGGGCCAGAGCAATCGATGCCTTTCCGATCGGTTCCGCGGTGCGGGGGAAGGTGACCAGACTGATGGATTTTGGAGCCTTCGTGGAACTGGCCCCGGGCGTGGAGGGCTTGATCCACGTTTCCGAAGTCGCCAACAAACGCGTGGGCCATCCGAAAGAAGTTCTGGAAATTGGCCAGGAGGTGGTGGCGAAGGTGCTCGCCGTGGAACCGGCGCGCCAACGAATCAGCCTGTCGATTGCCCAACAACAACGGCAGGCCGCAGCGCCGCCGGCCGGCGGCCCCACGCCTCCGCCGGTTGGCCCCAAACCCGTGGCGGCACAGAAGCGGCCGCTCAAGGGCGGATTATAAATGGAGCATGCGGGAAAAAAAAACGCCGAAAATAAACCCAATGATCCGCAAGAAGTGCCGGACCAGGGAGCACGCGGTGCTTTGGATCGCCTGGACGAGCACAGCTTCCAGTCGCTGGAGTCGCAAAACCAACAGCGGTACGGCCAGGCCGCCAAGGCAGGTGCGGGACTGGCCCGTTTGGCGGCCATGGGTTTTGAATTTTTCGGGGTGCTCCTTATTTTCGGCCTGTTCGGCCACTGGCTTGATGACCAATTTGGCTGGCATGGAATTGCCACCATCACGGCGCTACTGGTCGCGTTTATCGGTGAAATGTATCTGCAGATCAAGGCGATTCTGCGGAAGGACAAAAAATGAATGGAGTCAACATGTCAGTGCAATCTTCATCCTCCCTGGCCATTCAGCCGGCCTGGCTTGGCCTGGGTCTGGCGGTTTCGCCGCCGGTCCTGATCGGCGGCGTCATGCTGCTGGCGCTGGGAATCTTGCCGCTGGTTCGGGCGCCGATCCACCCGCCGGCGATGCTTCTCGCCGGGGCGCTAAGCGTAATCGTCGGATGGCTGGCGGTTCTTCCCATGATTGTACTGCTCGGTCGCGGCGCGGTGTCGCTGCTGCGCTGTGCGATGTTCGCCAACATGACGCGGCTGGTGGGGATCGCCGGCGGCGCCGTGCTCGTCGTCCTGCTCGGGCCGGAACATCTCAACAAAATGGATATGGTGGCCTGGCTGGTCGCGTTTTACTTTGTTCTGTTGATCGGGCAGAGCGCGGTTTGCTCGTGGGTCATCAAGCATTCCACGGTGTAAACCGGCTGGTCGCTGGCCGGGAAAACGCCGGTGTTGACGTAGCCGGGAAGATAGGCTAAAAGAATCGGCCCTGCGTTTCCTCAAGCGGCTCCTGCGAGTCGCTCCGGCGCGGGGAGGTTGGATAAAATCCGGGTCATGATGATTTGGGCAATAACATCCGCAGCCGGATATCCCGCGCTGGGCGCCGTGAACGTTCTTCAAGGCGTGGTTCCGCATCGTCTGCTGGCTCGTCCGCTGCTGCGCATTTTCGGCTGGCCCGTTTATCTGACCAACGATCTGTGCGTCCTCCTCCTGGCGGCGCTTCTGATGCTGGGCATTTTCCCATACATGGCGCGGCGGCTGCGGCGCGATCCGGTGCCGACGGGATTCGTCAACTTCCTGGAGGCGATGCTGGATTTCCTTCGCCGGGAAATTTTCGACCCCATGCTGGGCCGCTGGTCTCAAGTCTTCACGCCTTATCTATGGACATGCTTCTTTCTGATTCTATTCTGCGACCTCCTGGGCATCCTGCCCATCAATGAACTATTGAATATCATTAATTATTACACCGGCCTGCATATTCCCGAATTCTGGGGCGAACCGACGGGAAACGTCACCGTGACCGCCGTACTGGCGCTCAGCACGATTATGGTGGTGCATGTCTCGGGGGTGACCGAGCATATCCGCATCGCCCGGCGCGGCCGCCGGTCCGCGCCCGTCGCCGGATCGCCCCCTCCCGCCGAGTCCCCCGCGCCGCGGCGCCCCTGGCCCCTGGCCCTGATCGGCGGCGTAATTCTCTACTTCAAGGGGATGGTGCCGAGCGTTCCGCTGCCGTGGCTGCTGGGCCCTGTTTTTTTCGTGCTGGAACTCTTGAGCACGCTGGTCAAACCCCTCTCCCTGTGCATGCGGTTGTTCGCGGTCATGATGTCCGGTCCGCTGGTGATCGCGGTGTTCGTGAGCATGATTTTTATGGCCACCGGATATCTGGTTCGCGGCCTGGTGGGCCTTCCGGTGATTTTATTCGGTACGGCGTTTGAAGCCCTGCACCTGCTGGAGGCGTTTTTACAGGCGTTTATCTTTACGCTGCTCAGTGCCGCGTACATAGCCGAGGCGATCGTGCGCGAGCATTGACGGTCATGCCGCGCTGAATTAGGAAGTATCGGTTCATCCGAAAACACCAAGGAGTACATACCATGGATCCCGTGGCCGCAACCCATACACACGTATTGACCCACACGCTTACCCATACTCTGCTCGTGAACGGCCCGCCCGCCGTGGCGTCGGGAACCCAGGCGATGCAATCGCTCGCGACGGCCATCAAGGTGGCCGGCGCCCTCATCGGTGGCGGCGCGGGCGTGGGCGGCGCGGGGGCGGGCGTCGGTGCCATCGGCGGCAGCATGTGCGAAGCCACCGCCCGCCAGCCGGAACTTATCAACACCATCCGCGTCCAGTTTTTCCTGGCGGCGGCCATCATCGAAGGCTTTACCTTCCTGCTGCTCGTGCTGGTGATGATCGTATTATTCAAAAACGGCGCTTTCTAAAATTTCCGCGCGGCCCCCGGACGGTTCCGCGTATGGAATCCCCGGGCGCCGGGAAGGCATATTCGTCATGAACAAAGTGTGCAATCGGATTCGCCAACTGTTTTTGCCGGGCCGTGGACCCGACCGCATCCTGTTGCCGGCCGCAGCCGTCGCGGCGTGGTTGCTGCTGGGCGCCGTGGCGCTACGGCCGGTCCACGCCGCCGCGGCGGCTTCCGGCGCCGGCCGCGGCGCCGGTGGGGGCGCCGGTGGCTTATTGTCGGTTGATCCCGGCATGGCCTTTTTCACGCTGATTATCTTCATCCTGCTGGTAACCATTCTGGGGCGTTACGCCTGGCGGCCCCTGCTGCGGGGTCTGCAGCAGCGTGAACAGGCCATCCGCCAAAGCGTGCAGGCGGCGGCGGAGGCCCATGCCCGTGTCGAGCAGACCCGCCGGCAACTCGAAGAGAAAATAGCCCAGGTCCAGCGGGAAGCGGCGCGGGAGCTCCAGCAGGCCAAACAAGATGCGTCCAAGGCGGCCCAGACGATCCACCAGCAGGCGCAGGCTCAGTCCAAGGCGCTCAAGGAGCAGGCCTTGCGGGACATCGAGGCCGCCAGGCGGCAGGCCCTGGATCAAATAGCCCTCAAGGCCGTTGATCTGAGCGTGGATATCGCGTCGCGGATTCTCGAACGCGAAGTCAACCCGGCCGACCGTCAGAAACTGCTGGATGAATCTCTCACGCGGTTGTCGGATATCCCCGGTTAAGAATGGTGAAGGGTTGTGCTTCAGACGAATTGGCAAATATCCACGGGCGTCAAGGTATACGCCATCGCTCTGTTTGATTCGGCCCGCGCCGCCGGATGCCTGAGCGATGTCGCGGCGGATATGGAGGCCCTGGCGGCCGTTCTGCGCGCCGCGCCGCGGTGGCACGTCTTTTTGCGGGCGGCCACCATTTCCACGGGCGAAAAACTCGCCACGGTGGAAAAGGTTTTCGCCGCCGGCTTGCAGTCCCAGACACTCGGAGCGATCCGCGCCATGGCCCGCCGCGACCGGCTGGAGTTCCTCCCTGATTTTGTGGCGTTATTCCAGGCGCTGGAAAAGGAGCGGTCCCATTGCGTGGCGGTGGAGGTGATCGCGCCGACGCCTTGGGAGGAAAGCCGGCGGCAGCTGATTGCCGAGCGGTTGGCCGGCGTGCTGGGCCGGAGAGTGGATCTGAACCTCGCGGTGGATCCGCTGCTGATCGCGGGGGTGCAACTGCGCATCGGCGACCGGCTGATCGATGGGACCGCCCGGCGGAAACTCGCGGCCATGCGGGCGCAATTGCGGCGGAGCGTTCTGGCCGGCCTGCGCGAAAAAGGCGGCGCGCCGGGCGCCGGCTGAAAAAATAATAAAATATAGTGGATATAAATACAATGTTTTGTAGGTGGTTGAATGAAATTCAAAATCGATGAAATTGTTTCGGTCCTCGCCGGCGAAATCGCCGGTTTCGAAGACCGCCTCGCCGTCACGCAGGTGGGCAAGGTCATTGAAGTCGGCGACGGCATCGCGCACATTTACGGCCTGCACCAGGCGATGGCCGGCGAAATGCTGGCGTTTCCCAACGACGTCTTCGGCCAGGTGTTCAACCTCGAGGAGGAAACCGTCGGAGCGGTGATCTTCGACGATTATACCGCGATCAAGGAAGGCGACCTGGTGCGTTCGACGGGGCAGCTTCTCTCGACCCCGGTCGGGCCGGAGTTGCTCGGGCGCGTGGTGGATCCGCTCGGAGAGCCGATCGACGGCGGCCCGGCTATTGCATCGACGCAGCGCCGCAAAATCGATGTAATCGCTCCGGGCATTGCCGACCGCCAGCCGGTCAAGGAACCGCTCCAGACCGGCATCAAGGCGATTGACGCGATGATTCCGATCGGTCGCGGCCAGCGCGAGCTGATCATCGGCGACCGCAAAACCGGCAAGACCGCCATCGCCATCGACACCATCATCAACCAGAAGAAATTCTTCGGCACGCCCCAGGAGGTGATCTGTGTCTACGTCGCCATCGGCCAGAAAGAATCAACCGTGGCCGGCGTGGTGGACGTGTTGCGCCGCCACGGCGCGATGGATTACACCATTGTGGTCAACGCCAGCGCCGCGGATGCCGCGCCGATGCAGTACATCGCCCCCTATGCCGGCTGCGCCATGGCCGAACATTTCATGTGGCAAGGCAAAGCGACGCTGTGCGTATACGACGATCTGTCCAAGCAGGCGCAGGCGTACCGGCAGTTGTCGCTGCTGCTGCGCCGGCCGCCGGGCCGCGAAGCCTACCCCGGCGACGTGTTTTATCTGCACAGCCGCCTGCTTGAACGGGCGTGCAAACTCTCGAACGAAAACGGCGGCGGCTCGCTTACGGCGCTGCCGGTGATTGAAACACAGGAAGGCGAGGTGGCGTCGTACATTCCGACCAATGTGATCAGCATTACCGACGGCCAGATTTACCTGGAGCCGGATTTGTTTTACGCCGGCATACGACCGGCCATCAATGTGGGCATTTCGGTCAGCCGCGTGGGCGGCTCGGCCCAGATCAAGGCGATGAAGCACAAGAAGGTCGCCGCCTCGTTGCGCCTGGACCTGGCGGCCTACCGCGCCCTGGAAGCCTTTACCCAGATCGGCACGGAGCTGGATCAGGCCACCCAGAAGCAACTGGACCGCGGCGCCCGGATGGTCGAAGCGCTCAAACAGCCGCAGTATCAGCCGATGGATGTAGTCGACCAGGTTGCGGTGATTTACGCCGGCACACAGGGTTTTCTCGATACGGTCGCCCTGGGCGATGTGGCCCGGTGGGAAAAAGACTTCGTGGAATATTTCAATTCCAGCGGCGCCGCGACGCGGAGCGAGCTGGCGCGGACGAGGGAATTGACCCCGCAACTCGAAGCGCAACTCGTCGAGGTTATCAAGCACTTCTCGAACGTGACCACGCTCAACAAGAAGACCATGGAAGGAATTGATCTCCAACCGCTTGACGAAGCGGTCCAGCAGCAGCTTCGGACCGCGCGAAGCTGACGAACGGGATGGGAAGCGGCGGGTAAATCGTTTACGGTGCGTACATGGGCAAAGCCAGGGAAATTCAAAAGAGGCGGCAAGCCGTTCGCAACATCTACAAGATCACGAAAGTGATGCAGATGATTGCCACGGCGCGCTTCCAGAAAGCGCTCAAGCGGGCCAAAGATACGCGGCTCTATGCGCAAAAACTCCAGGCAATGGTGGAAAGTATCCTGCGCTCGCCCGGGACCCTGACCGAGGTTCAGCGCCATCCCCTGTTCAAAATGCGCCCGGCGAAGCGGACCGCGCTGTTGATCGTAACCAGCAATCGGGGGCTGGCGGGCGGTTACAACAGCCAGATACTCCGTCTGGCCATGCTCCATATTCGCGACCTGGAGCGGGAATCGCCGGGAGTGGACGTACACGTGGCGGGCAAAAAGGGAGCGGCCTATTTCCGATTCGCCCGCCGCGAAGTTCGCGCCGCCTATACGAAGCTCGGCGACAGCCCCACTTACGAGCGGGTCGCGCCCGTGGCGCGGCTTCTGATGGACGACTATGCCGCCGGTCGCGTGGATGCCGTCAAAATTGTCTACATGCGGTTTTTCAGCGCGGGCCGGCAGAAGCCTTTCGTGGCGGACGTGCTGCCGCCGGCGGGTTTCAAAACGCCCGCCGCCGGGCCGGCCGGCCGGCCGGATCAGACCCGGCCGGCAAAAATAGCCGCGGCGTGCGAGTTTCTTCCCGACGCCGCAGATATCCTGGCCGATCTCCTGCCGACCCTGGTCCAGGCCGCGGTCTTTCAGGCATTTATCGATGCCGCCGTTTCTGAACAAATAGCCCGCATGGTGGCCATGTCCACGGCGACGGAAAATGCCCAAACCATGATTCGGCGGCTTTCCCGCGATTACAACCGCGCGCGGCAGTCGCAGATTACCAGCGAGCTTTCCGAGCTGATGGGTGGCGTGGAAGCGCTTAAGTAATTGATTGGAGTAATTTATGTCCACGACAGGCGTGATTTCGCAGGTGATCGGGTCCACATTTGACGCCAAATTCCCGGAAAATCAATTGCCTTCCATCTACAATGCCGTGCGTATCGACGACGAGGGCGCGGCCACCGGCGTGCCGGTGCATTTGACCGGCGAGGTGCAGCAGCATCTGGGCGGAAATCGGGTGCGCGCCGTGGCCCTGGGTTCCACCGACGGTCTGGTCCGGGGGATGAAGGTGCTCGACACGGGTGCGCCGGTAACCGTCCCGGTTGGCATGGAAACCCTCGGGCGGGTGTTCAATCTGCTCGGCGAGCCGATCGACAAAAAAGGTCCGGTGACGGCCAAAGTGCGCCGGGCCATTCACCAGCCGCCGCCGGAATTTCGCAACCTGGAGCCGAAGACCAGAATTTTTGAAACCGGCATCAAGGTGATCGATCTGCTGGCGCCCTACGTTCGCGGCGGAAAAACCGGTTTATTCGGCGGAGCCGGCGTGGGCAAAACCGTCATCATTCAGGAACTGATCGCCCGTCTGGCCCGATTCCACAGCGGATTTTCCTGTTTCGCCGGCGTGGGGGAGCGAACGCGCGAAGGCAATGATCTCTGGCTGGAAATGCAGGAGGCGAAAATCGGCGATACCGGCAAACGCGTCATCGACCAGACCGTGATGGTCTTCGGCCAGATGAACGAGCCGCCGGGGGCGCGCCTGCGCGTCGCTCTGTCCGCTTTGACGATGTCCGAATTTTTCCGGGACGAAACGGGCTCCGACGTTCTGCTCTTCATCGATAATATTTTCCGGTTTACCCAGGCCGGTTCCGAGGTCTCGGCCCTGCTGGGCCGTATGCCCTCCGCTGTGGGCTACCAGCCCACCCTCGGCACGGAAATGGGCGAACTCCAGGAGCGCATTACGTCCACCAACAAGGGCGCGGTCACTTCCGTGCAGGCCATTTATGTGCCCGCCGACGATTTAACCGATCCGGCGCCGGCCACCGCCTTTACGCACCTGGACGCCTTTACCGTGCTCAGCCGCGGCATCACGGAAAAGGGCATTTATCCGGCGGTGGATCCGCTGGAAAGCTCCAGCCGCATCATGGATCCGAACTTCATCGGCCCGGAGCATTACGCCGTGGCCCAGATGGTCAAGCGGGTTCTCCAGCGAAACAAGGACCTCCAGGACATCATCGCCATTCTGGGCGTGGATGAACTCAGCGAAGAAGATAAGTTGATCGTGGCCCGCGCCCGCAAACTCGAGCGCTTCTTCAGCCAGCCCTTCTTCGTCGCCGAGGTGTTCACCGGCAAACCCGGCGCGCATGTCAAGCTGACCGAAACCATCCGCGGTTGCCGGGAAATCGCCGAAGGCAAATGGGATCATCTCCCGGAAGGGGCGTTTATGTACGTCGGAGCGGTGGAAGAGGCGGCGCAACAAGCGGAAAAAATGAAGGAATAACCGCGCATGCCCCCAACCCCGCCGGATGTGATTCGTGTGCCGCCGGTCCAGCGTGCTTTTCACGCGCAACCCGCCATACCGGCCAGCAAAAGCATCACCAACCGCGCCCTGCCGCTGGCGGCGCTGGCCCGGGGCGCCAGCACGCTGCGCAACGTGCTTTTGGCCGATGATACCCGGTACATGATCGGGGCGTTGCAACGGCTGGGTTTTTCCCTGGCTCTGGACGAAGCGGAAAAAACCATCCGCGTCGCGGGGGCCGGCGGGGATATACCGGTCCGCTCCGGCGAACTTTTCTGCGGAAACTCCGGAACGACGATTCGTTTCCTGGCGGCCATCCTGGCGGCTTCCCCGGGCGATTACCGCCTGGATGGCGACGAACGCATGCGCCGGCGGCCCCTCGGCGAATTGCTCGCGGCGATTGCTGCGCTCGGTGGCAAAGCGCGCTGCCTGGAGCGGGAGGGATACCCTCCGCTTGCTCTCGGCGCCGCCGCCGGCTGGGCCGGGGGAACCTGCCGTTTCACACAAACATTGAGCAGTCAATATATATCTGCTATTCTGCTGGCCGCTCCCCTGGCGCGCCGGCCGGTGCGGGTGGTGCTCGCCGGACCGGTCACCAGCGAACCTTACGTGCGGATGACGCTGGCCATGATGGAACACTTCGGCGTGCGCTGCCCGATCGAGGCCCGGAACGCCGCGGCGCCGGCCCCGGCGCCGATCGGGGACTGCGTGATTCATGTGCCGGTGGACCAGCCCTACCAGCCCCGCGATTACCGGATGGAACCCGACGCCAGCAACGCCGGCTACTTCCTGGCCGCCGCCGCGCTGATTCCCGGCGCCAGCGTGACCATCCGGGGACTGGGGCGAAATTCCCTCCAGGGAGACGTTCTCTTTGCGGATGTCCTTTACCAGATGGGCGCCGCCATGTTTATGGATACCGCCATGGTCCGCATCACCGGTCGCGACCGCCTGCGCGGGCTGACGATCAACATGAACGCGATCCCCGACATGGTCCAGACGCTCTGCGTGCTGGCCCTGTTCGCCGACTCTCCGACGCGGATCACGGGCGTGGGCAACCTGCGGGTAAAGGAAACCGACCGCCTGGCCGCGCTCCAGGCGGAACTGACCAAACTCGGCGCCCAGGTGGAAACCACGCAGGATGCCATCACCGTTTTTCCACCGCCCGAGGTCCGGCCGGCGCGCATCGCCACCTACGACGACCATCGCATGGCGATGGCGTTCGCCCTGGCGGGATTGCGGGTCCCAGGCGTGGAAATCGAAAACCCCGGCTGCACGGCCAAAACCTATCCTGAATTCTTCACCGATTTTCTGGCGATGACCGCCGCGGCGCGGTAAGTAAGAGATTAGTGTAAAATGATCAGGTATGGATGGCGCGTCGACTCTATCTTTTCCCGATCGCCGCCGGGGACACCGGGTGTTCGGTGCATCCCGCCCTGTCTCGCCCTGTACCGATGCCAGTGGAATCACCGCCGGAACAGCCCACTCTCCGCCCGCCGGTGCGTCCGGAGAGATCGACACCCGCCTGGCCCAGCCGACAGGTCAGGCCGTCGGCGCGGGGGAGTTGGCCGGCCGGCTGAATCCCGAGGCGATTCTGCACGGCAACGAAATTGTGATTCTTCTGGTTCGGCCGTCGTTGTGGTTTATTGCGGCGGGCAGTTTTCGTTTCTGCGCCGCGGCGGTTCTTCTGGCGGTTCTGGCGGAGAGACTGGGGCTTGCCGGGAGGTTTTTACACCCGGATACGCTTGTGTATGTTACCGCGACCGTCGTGCTTGTGCGGGTGATGTATGGGGTGATGGACTGGATCAGCCATCTTTATCTGCTGACCAACTGCCGGATCGTCACCATCAAAGGCGCGCGAAAGCCGGAAATTTTTCAGGTCAGCCTTTCCAGAATCAGCGAGGTACGCCTGCTGCGGCCGGCGATCCAGCGGTGCTTCGGCGTCGGCACGATCGGCTTCGCCACCGGCGGCGCGATTCATCCCGCGGGCTTATGGAACTGGATTCGCCATCCCGATCGCGTGCGGCGGCAAATCGAGGACGCGCTCCGCAAACGCGGGCGGTGAGAGTGGTTATGAAGGATTGGTTGCGCCCACATAGGGTAGCATGCCCAGGAATCGCGCCCGCTTGATGGCCGAGGCAATCAGCCGCTGCTCAAAGGCGGCGGCGCCGGTGCGGGATCGGCTCTGGATTTTTCCATTGATCGAAAGCATTCTCTTAAGCGTTTCGATATCCTTATAATCCACATATACCTTGCCCAGGCTGCTCACCTTGGCCAGGCGGATTTTCGGCCGGCTGAAATTCACAAATCGCGACCTGCTCTTTTGCGCCATGGGATATTTCCTCTTTTTCTTCATCATCGCAACGGCACTGTATCACAAGTCGCGGCCGAATGGTAGTAGGCAACCGAAATTTGGCAACCGGAATTGCCACCGAGTCGTGCGCCACCGAGCCGCGCGCCACCGAGCCGCGCGCGTAAGCAAGCGGAAAAGCAAGCCGCGCCGCGCCGCGACCGAGCCGCGCGTGTAAGCAAGCGGACGCGTAAGCAAGCCGCGCCGCGCCGCGACCGAGCCGCGCGTGTAAGCAAGCGGACGCGTAAGCAAGCCGCGCCGCGCCGCGACCGAGCCGCGCGTGTAAGCAAGCGGACGTGTAAGCAAGCCGAGCCGCGCCGCGACCGAGCCGCGCGTGTAAGCAAGCGGACGCGTAAGCAAGCCGAGCCGCGCCGCGACCGAGCCGCGCGTGTAAGCAAGCGGACGTGTAAGCAAGCCGAGCCGCGCCGCGACCGAGCCGCGCGTGTAAGCAAGCGGACGTGTAAGCCAAGCGGACGCGTCAGCAAGCGGACAATGCCGCCGCGCCGGAAGAAAATGCTCCCCGCGGACCAAACGTAACCGTTCACGCACCGGATGTTTTTCGCGCACGTCCCGGCGGGCATGGGTTTTCCCGGTGTGCCGGGACCGCCAATCGCCGCGCCGCCCCAGTTATGCAACTGCGTGGTGCAATCCCGCGGCCGTTTTGCGTTATTGGTGACACGGTCAGCAGGCTGACCCGTTAAACACCGTTTTCCTTGCGGTTACGGACGGCCGTGGATTTCCATCCACGGCTGCGGGGGCGGCGACCATGGGGCAGCCGCGAGGATCGCAATCCCGCGGCCGTTTTCCGCGCCGCCGTGAACGGTTACGTGGGAATTCCGGAAGCTGGCTCGCCCGTTTTATAAAAAGAACCGGCCCGCACATAAGAGTGTACGGGCCGGTTTTATTCCTTGAGCAGGGGACCTTGACACTCTCCCCCACCGTTGCGTCACCGAACGGATCATTTCCGCTTGCTTACACGCGCGGCTCGGTTTGTTTACACGTCCGCTTGCTTACACGCGCGGCTCGGTTTGGTTACACGGCCGCTTGCTTACACGCGCGGATCGGATTGGTTACACGGCCGCTTGCTTACACGCGCGGCTCGGTTACGCGTGCGGATCGGATTGGTTACACGGCCGCTTGCTTACGCGCGCGGCTCGGTGGTATTTCTTCTCGGCTTTACGCCAAACTCTTGCGGCGACGCCGGGCCAGCAATCCCAAGCCACCCGCAGCCAGCAGAGCCAATGTGGCCGGTTCGGGAACTACCGTAGAACCATACTGGACTGTACCAGGAATGCTCAAGTCGCTGCTGTTAAGCCAGTTCATTGTGAGATCCTGGTTGTTCGCCGAGGTGTTGTAAATATCGCCCAGATCATAAGCATTTGGAAATGGCGATGCACTGGCATTGCTGCTGTTGAGAACAACAACCGGGGGCATCGGTCCGGCTGTTGAAAAACTCGACAGATTGCCTTCGGCAACATACGAAGCTTGTGAGGTAAGAACACCCCAGCCGCCGGCGGCGTCATACGTCGTCAACGGCTTCAGGTAATTAGCGACGTTAAATTGGTCTTGGGTGGAAGTTCCGTTGGCAGTCGTCGTTACGCCATATCCACCAAACTCGACATTGTTGCCGACCAGTTGGACATCGCCCGTGGAAGTATTAACCCACAGGGTCATGCTGCCGGAGGCAGGCGCCGTGAATCCGCCGGCGAACGCGGCGCCGGTGGAAAGCAGGCATCCCGCGGCCAGTGAAGCCACAAATGGAAGTTTACGTGACCGTGACATAATGGTCCCCTTTCGGTAAGAAGTACACTAAACTAAACTGACACTCACACTACAAGGCGCTTTTGGTATCTTCTGAACTCCGGCGGTGGGCAGCGCCACAAGGCCCACCGCCGGGGTTTTATCCCTTTTCTTTCAGGCGTGTTTGCGACGCCGCCGGGCCAGCAGGCCCAGTCCGCCCACGGCCAGCAGGGCCAGCGTGGCGGGTTCGGGTGTCGAGGCGG
>JAKBMM010000063.1 GCA_021831565.1 Planctomycetota bacterium | reverse complement strand
TGCGAAAACGCTCCAGCAGTCGGGCGGTGCGTTGGCGGGCGTAGTTATAGCGAAGGAAAAGATGCTTTTCCTCCAGCGTGCTTAGCCGTGCAGATGAAGACGCCGCGGTGGAAAGATATTCCTCCAGCATCGGATGGTACCAGCCGGTATTGGCTGTCCCGATATCCAGGCCTTCATCAAATAGTTCTTTTTCCGCGGAAGCTCTGCGGAACATGGGGTTGGGGACGTAATCCAGCGGTGCGCTCGCCGCCTCGAGAACCAAGTCACGCTGCGCCTGACTCAGCGAAGCCAAAGCCAGTTCGTGCCGTCGCGTTTGCGGGAACACCGCGGAAGGATCGTTTTTTATAGTGAGGCAAACCATACGATAACCTCCTTGTGTAACCATGTAACCATCTTGCTCGGTCCCAGGCGCAACTCCACGCCTTCCCATAAGTTAATACGCACAAAAACCAGGCTGCGATGAAGCGGCAGCAGAAAATCCCCACCACGCCATACGTAACATGCCGTTTTATAAGGCTTTATAGAAAATATTATTCTGGATAAATTCGCCCTCGACTACCGGACACATCACGGAATTTTATTCACAATAGAAGCGAACTACCCGTCATTTCCGGTGGTTGCTCTAAACCCATGATTTGCAACGCTGTGGGGGCAACATCGGCCAAAGAGCCATTCGGTCGCATCTTTTTTTCTCTGAATCGCTCGTCCACCACGATCAAGCGCACATCGTAGGTGGTGTGACTGGTATGTGGACAGTTGTGGACAGGGTCCCACATTTGTTCACAGTTGCCATGATCGGCGGTGACAATGGCCGCGCCGCCCAGGCGTTTGAGTTTTTCCAGAAGTTTTCCTACGCAGGCATCCACGGTTTCCACGGCCGTAATGGCTGCGGGCAGATTCCCGGTATGGCCGACCATGTCGCCATTGGCGAAATTCACCACGAAAAAGTCATATTTTCGGGATTCCAGCGCTTCCAGGACAATGTCCGTCACTTCGGAAGCGCTCATTTGGGGTTTTTGGTCGTACGTGGTCACCTTGGGACTATCCGCCATTTTTCTCTCTTCACCGGGAAATTTCTCTTCACGGTAATCGTTAAAGAAAAATGTGACGTGTGGAAACTTTTCGGTCTCCGCCGCGCGGAACTGATGAATCCCCATGTTCGCGAGGTACATCCCCAGGATATTTTTCATTTTTGGAGGCTTGGAGAAAATGACCCGCACCGGCAGATCTTCCTCGTAAGCCGTCATGGTGGCGAAATACAGATTGCCGGGATGTTGTTTCCGTGGAAATCCGCCGTGTTTTTCTTTTCGGAACTCCGCATCGCCATACACGAAGGCCTTGGTGATTTCGCGCGGACGATCGCCGCGATAATTGAAAAATATGACGGCGTCATGATCCGCGATGGCCGCATCGGCCTCGCCGATCACGGATGGTATGACAAATTCGTCGCCGGTGCGGGAAGGCTCGGTCGGATGCGCATAATAGTGATCAAGCGCCTGTTGTGCATCGGGAAAATGCCGGCCGGCGCGAAGCGTCAGCAGGTCGTAAGCCTGCTGCACACGGTCCCAGCGGTTATCGCGATCCATGGCGTAGTACCGGCCCACTACGCTGGCGATACGACCAACGCCGGTGTCGCGAGCTTTGTGCTCCAGTGCCGCCAGGTAGCCTTTACCGCCTTGGGGAGCCGTGTCGCGGCCGTCGGTAATGGCGTGGATGAACACGCGATTACCGGGAAAATTTCTCCGCCGGGCCATTTCCAGGATGGCGTAGGCATGTTCCAGATCGCTGTGTACGCGGCCATCGGAACATAACCCGATAATATGGACCCGGCGGTCATGTTCCGAGGCGTGCTTGAAAGCGCCCAGGAGCGTGTCATTTTCAAAAAAAGAGCCGTCACGGATACGGCGCGTGATGCGCATGGTTTCTTGATCAACAACCCGGCCGGCGCCGATGTTCTGGTGTCCCACTTCACTATTGCCCATGACGCCGGCGGGCAACCCCACCCACTCGCCGCTGGTGTGAATGAGCGTGTTCGGAAAATCGCGTCTCAGCGCGTCGTCCACCGGATGTTTGCCCAGTTTGATCGCGTTAAAAGAATCCATATCCGGATGCGGATTTTCACCCCAGCCGTCACGGATGATCAGCAGGAGGGGACGCTTGCTTGGAATGGACGGCAACATGAAAATTTCCTTGTTTCATCTTCTGCTCTCGCCACCAATGCAGTGATTCTAACGCACCGCCCGGCGGTGTCGCTATGGCCGGAACGCTTCTGTGCGCACGCTGTTGGGAAAAATGACTCTGCGACGTCGCCATATATCGCCAACGACATCATATCGGATATCAGCATGGAACCTTGCAAATCTTCCGCGGCATGGAATAATTGCACAATACTGCGGAGTATACAATAACGGCATGTGCAAATTGTCCGTGTTCCCGGCTGGGAAAATGCCTTGAAGAACCTGCTGATCCATTTGCTCTTGGCGTGTCTGGGGCTTATGGCTCTATGCCTGTTGTTGTGGTGGGTGGTCCGTTTCATCCGCCACCGCGTCCTGCGCCCGCCGGAAGAGGAATTCGGTTTTTCTCTCATGCAACTGGAGCGGCTTTATAAGCGGGGGGAGATCACAGAAGAGGAATTCAAAGCGATCAAAAGAAAAAGAGCTCTGAAAGCCGCCGGCATGCCAGCCGGACCGAATTCAACCGGCGGCCCGGCCAAACCGCAGAGCTGATCCTTCCGATATTGAAGTACTCCGGTCGATCCTCTAGTGTAAGCGGTTCGACCGCCGGACCGGCTCCTGTGCCGTCGGCGACGGTCTTGTAATGTTTTAGGAGACGCCCGCGTGCATCCGGCCGTTCTTATCTGGCTTGGCAAGATTGCCGTGGCCTCTCTTCTTGGCGGCGTGGTGGGTGCGATCAGCGGATTGGGCGGCGGCATTGTCATTGTTCCCGTGCTGACGCTTTTTCTGCACATGCCCATCCAGCAGGCCATCGGGGCCAGCATTGTTTCGGTGATCGCGGTTTCCAGCGGCGCCGGCTCGGTCTATGTGCGGGATCACATTACGAATGTTCGTATCGCTATGTTTCTGGAATTGTCCACTGCCACCGGCGCCATCCTCGGCGCGGCGGTGCTGGCGCAGCTTCTCAATGGCGATATGCTCAGGATTCTTTTTGGTTTGACGCTTTTAGTATCCCTTCTTCCCATTTTGGCCAACATGGGAGAGGAACTGCCGCGGGGAGTGAAAAACGACCGTCTGGCCACGTGGCTCAAGATGCAGGGAGCTTATTTTGACAAACGGATGGGGCGGGAGATTTACTACAACGCGGCGCGGGTTCCACCGGCAATGGGTGTCATGTTTATCGCGGGCATTATGGCGGGAATTCTGGGGATCGGCGCCGGAGTGCTCAAGGTTCTGGGGATGGAAATAGCCATGCGCCTGCCGACCAAGGTGGCCACCGCCACCAGCAATTTCATGATCGGTGTGACCGCCGCCGCCGCTGCCGGCGTTTATCTGCACCGCGGTCTGGTGCTGCCGTTCCTGGTCGTGCCGGTGGCGACGTCGGTTCTGGTGGGCGCGTTTCTGGGAACCAAACTGATGGAGCGGATGTCGAACGTGAATGTGCGCAAGGTATTCGCTATTGCCTTGGGAATTATCGGTGGAGAGATGCTGCTGAGCGGTTTTCACGTGCACGTATGACCTGTGGTCCCCGGGCGCCGGGAACAGGTCTCACGGAGTATGAATGAGGAAAGCAAAATGGCGGAAAAAGATAAACTAAGCATCCCCTCCGGTGCGGAACTGCCAGCGGGCGGAAACGGCGACGCCGCGGTCCACCCACCCGTGAAAAACGAGTTTCTGATACAAGACGCTTCGTCCTGGGTTCTACGCATCGGCGTGGTGCTCGCCGTGGTGGTGATGGTTTTGGGGCTGGCCATCAGTTTTCTGCATCAACCGCCGACGGTGGCGCACATGCAGACGTCCGCATTTAATTACCACTTTGCCGCCGTTTGGCGGGGAGTTCTGCATGGTCGAGGCGAATATGTGATTGATGTCGGCGTGTTCATCCTGGTTCTTACGCCGATTATGCGGGTAGCCACGTCGGTTGTCTTGTTTGCGTTTGTGGATCGTGACTGGTTCTACGCGCTGGTCACGCTGGCGGTGTTGTTCCTCACGCTGGTGTCGTTGCTTTTTCTGCACTAAATCGCCCTTGCCGGATTATTCTCCACTCCCTGCAGCGCCGGTGGTGGTCTTGGGAGCGCCGGCATCTATAATATGTTTGGAGGTGGAGTTTGCGATTGAAATGGGGATCGAAATTAATTGGCTTTATGGGAGCGTCATGTGATCATCGACAGTACGGTGGAACCGGTTTTACCCCTGCTTCGGGCCGTGGGAAAAATTCCCAGCGGCATTTTTGTTCTTACCGCGGGACACGGGCCGGAGGCTTCCGCCATTCTGGTTTCCTTCGTTCAACAGATAAGCCGCGAACCGCTGTGCATTGGCGTGGCCATACAGCAGACGCGGGCGATTGGCGCGATTATCGAAAAAAATCGCGGGTTTACACTGAATATTTGCCATACCGGTGATCGGACTCTTCTGCGAAAATACGCCCGCCAGGCACTGATCGGAGAACAAGCATTTGAAGGCGTCAAAACCCGCCGCGCGCCGAATGGCGCGACGATTTTGTTGGATGCCTGCGCCTGGATCTGGTGTGATATAAGCCGGCGGGTCGAATTTGGCGGCGATCATGAACTGTTGATCGGCGTGGCCGCCGCCGGCGATCTCCTCGGCGATGAACAGGCCAAGCCGATGGTTCATATCCGCCATGACGGTTCAAACTATTAAGGGAGTACTTCGCCAATGAAGGCCGTCACGTCGGGTGCGCATCCGCAGGGGACTCCGATCGCCATAACCGATCCGATCAACGCCCGTATTCTGGCTGTCTCGGAGGATGAAATCCAGGGTTTCCAGCGCGATCCTCTGGGAGAAATCGCCCGCCTTTGCGGTGTCGAATTGCCCATGGTGATTGAACGTATCGCCGCCATGCTGCGTGCCGGCGTTATCCGTCGTGTTCGCCAGACGCTGTTGGCGACCAATTTGGCCGAAGGGGCTTTAGTGGCTTGGGAAGTTCCACCGGAAAAGCTTCATGCCGCCTTTGATTATCTGTTCCAACGGGATCCGTTTTCCGGCCATGTGGTAATCCGTTCCACCGACGAGAATACCACCGGTTCTAAATACCGCCTGTGGACCACTCTGAAGGTTCCGCAGGGATATTCGCTCTACAAACATTGCCAGCGACTGCAGGACCGTATCGGCGCGCTGTCATTCAAAATCATGCCCGCTCGCCGGCTTTTCGCGCTGGGTGTGGGACATATTCGCCGTCGGGGGTTGGCCCCGGGCAGCAAGTCCGACCGGCTGGCCGAGGCGATCAAGACCGAAGTGGTCCGGCTCACACCACTGCAGTGGCGGGTGCTTGTAGCCCTGAAACGCGAATTTGCGCCGCAAGAACTGCAAGTGAACCTGTGGCTCCCGCGCGCCGCCGAAGCCGGCGTGGATTTTAACGAGTTTTTCCGCGTGGCCGAGGAATTGCATAAAATGGGCGTAATCGGCAGGTTTTCGACCTTTCTGGAGCACGTGAAAACTTTGCCTACCGGCGATAAAGTCACGCAGTACAACGCCTTGTTTCACTGGACCGTGCCTCCCGGGCGGGAAATCGATGCGGGGCGGGAAGTGGGGCGGTTCCATATTATGACCCATGCCTATTGGCGCGAGGGCGGACCGGAATTTGCAAACGTGAACATTATGGGGGTGGCTCACGGGCGGGATAAGCAGTTGCTCTTGGCGCACAAAATGGCGATCGACGCTCATCTGGACGCGGTCGGCATTCCCGTTTCCTATACCAACGTTTTCTGGGGGGGGCGCAGTGAAATAAAACCCAGCGAAATTGCCCCGCAAGCCTATGAACTGTGGTGCCGAAGCATCGGGATTGATCCGGCATCCGTGCGAGAATGATAAGGATTATTCATGACCCGCGGTTTATTTTCAGGGAGCGGCTTACTTTGTGCGGTGGTGTTTCTCGTCGGTGCGGCCTGGCCCCGCGGTATGGCGCCGGCCGCCGGCGCGCCGGGAAAAGAATATGTTCCGCTCCCTCTGAATTCTTCTTCAATAGAAGTCCGGGTAGACAAGCTTCTCCAAAAGCTGACCTTGGCGGAAAAAATCCACTTGCTCGCCGGCGACACCCCCATGCACACTTGGCCGGTCAAACGCTTGGGTATTCCCGCCTTGAAAATGAGCGACGCTTCGGTGGGCGTTCACGATTGGGGTCCGACAACCGCATACCCGGCATCGGTGGCGCTGGCGGCCACGTGGAATACGAGACTGGCTTTTGTAACCGGCCGATCGCTCGGACGCGACGCGCGGGCGCGCGGTGTGAACATTGTTCTTGGCCCCGGCATGGACATCACCCGCCAACCGCAGTGCGGCCGCAACTTTGAATATCTCGGTGAAGATCCTTACCTGGCCGGACACCTGGCGGCGGCTTGGATTCGCGGCCTGCAATCCATGCGTGTGGCCGCAAGCGCCAAACACTACGCCGGCAACGAGCAGGAAACTGATCGCGGCGATATTGACTGCATCATCGGCCCGCGGGCGCTGCACGAAATCTACCTGCCGCCTTTTCGAGACGCCGTCAAACTTGGGCACGTCATGACCATCATGTGCGCCTACAATAAGGTCAACGGCTATTTTTGTTCAGCCAACCATTACCTGCTTACCACCGTACTGCGCCAACGCTGGGGATTTAAGGGCCTGGTCATGTCCGATTGGGGAGCGGTGCATGATACGCTGGGGCCGCTCAACGCCGGTTTGGACCTGGAAATGCCCGATCCCGCTTATTACAACGAAAAGGATATTGAGCCTTTAATCCGCAGTAGCCGGGTGACACTGGCCACCATCAACCAGCATGTCCGCCGGCTATTGCGGGTGATGGTCGCTATGCGTTTTCTGCACCGTCGGCAGAGGATTGCTTCGATTCCGCTCAACGATCCGAAAAGCCGGGCGACGGCGCTTAAAATCGCCGCCGAGGGCACGGTTCTGCTTAAAAACAAGGACGGCATTCTACCGCTGCGACGCGATGCTCTGAAAACTATCTTAGTCGTGGGACCGAATGCTTCACCCGCAGTAACCGGCGGCGGCGGCAGCTCGTATACCACGCCCATCATCAAGCCCATCAGCATGCTCGCGGCCATCCGTGCCGCAGCCGGGCCGAAGGTCCGTGTTATTTACCTGCCTTATCCACGTCGCATGAATTTGAATTGGCTTATCCACCGCTCCGCCTATCTGCCGATTCATGGCCGCAAGGGGCTCCAGGGGAGCTACTATGCAAATATCGACCTCGCCGGTCGACCGGTGGCCACACGACTGGACAAGCAGATTAATTTCGATTGGATGCTCAATCATCCGGTTCCTCAGATCTCACGGGCGGCCTTCTCCGCTCAATGGGTTGGCAAAATTCGACCGCTGATTTCGGGCCGATACATCTTCGCCGCCGGAGCTAACGGTGCTTCGCGCGTCTTTCTCAATGGAAAAAAGATCATCGACATGTGGCATCCGAACTCGTTGCGTTTGGCTGCTGCCGAGGTAAAACTCTTTGGCGGGAAAACCTACCGCCTGCGCATTGAATATTACAACACCAAAGGCGCTGCACAGATGTACTTCAGGTGGGGGCCGATGTTCAACCTTCTAACCAAAACCGATCGTGCGACCATCCGTTCGGCCGACGCGGTCATTGCCTGCATGGGCTTTTCACCGAAGACCGAACATGAAGGAGCCGACCGCTCCTTCCACATGCCCGATGCCCAGGGCGAATACCTGCACGAGGTCAGCCAGGTTGATCCGCATACTATTGTTGTGATAAACGCCGGCGGAAACGTCGCCATGAGCCACTGGATTCACCAGGTTGACGGCCTCTTGTTTGCCTGGTATCCCGGCGAGAACGGCAACACGGCGGTGGCGAATATTATTTTCGGCGGTATTTGTCCCAGTGGGAAACTGCCCGACAGTTTCGAAAAGCACTGGCGTGATTCCGCGGCCTACGGCCACTTTCCCGGCCACAATGGCGTGGTTCACTTCGCGGAGGGAATCTACGTCGGCTATCGCTGGTTCGACTCCAAACATATCCAGCCGCGATACTGTTTCGGCTACGGTCTGTCTTACACCACGTTCGCCATGAATCACCTGAAGGTGTCATCGGACGGTTCCGGCAAACATCGCGATATTCATGTATCCATCAAGGTAACCAACACCGGACGGCGGGCCGGCGCCGAAGTGGTGCAGCTTTATGTGCGGCCGCCGCAAAACGGCGCCGTCCGGCGCACTTTCCAGCAACTCAAGGGATTTGCCCGCGTGGAGCTTAAGCCCGGCCAAACCCAAACGGTGCGCCGGACGCTGCATTGGCGCGACTTCGCCTATTTTGACGTTCGGAGCAATTCCTGGCGGGTTCCGCCGGGCCGCTACGGCATTGCCGTTGGGTCGTCCAGCCGCGACATTGCGGCGCACCAGGCGGTGCGCTGGCGATAAGCGGTTGGGCGTCCGCCGTTCGCCCGGTGCGGATGCGATTTCCCGCGGATTGTTTTTGAACCAGGAGTTGCGAGAATCATATAAACCATGACCGCAATACCCGGCGCATACGAACTGGTTCAAGAGCAATTCCGCATTGCCGCCGCCGTGGATTTCTCGCCATGGCCGGTGACCATCCAGAGCGCGCCAGGTCGTGTGGATGTACTTGGAGGACTGGCCGCGGAAGCCGGCGGCATGGTCGCGCAGATGGCTCTGCCGCGCCGGGCCGCGGTGGGAATTCAATGGCGTAATGATGGAATACTGAGTTTTCACTCCCGCCGGATCGGCGCGCCTGCCATCAACCGGGTGCGGGTACCGGCCCATGAATTGTTTTCCGGAGACCAGCTTCCATCACCGGCGACGCTATGGCCCCGGCTGCCCTTGGAGACGCGCTGGGCCGCACCGCTGCTGGCCTTGTTTTATCTGCTGGTGCGGGATGGGCGTCTGCCGCCGCGTTCCGGTGTATCTGCGGCGCCGCGCGGCGCCACGGTTGTGATCGAATCCGACATCGCCATCGCCGCTGCCCAGGCCAGTTCCACGGCGGTGGCAACCGCGCTGTTGCAGGCGATTATGCACGAGGTGCGGTTTCCCATCGGTACCGTGGAAAAGGCTGTTCTGATCCATGACGCCGAAACCCTTTTCGGATTTTCCGGCGGCCATGTGGTTGACGCCTTGACATTGCTCTGCGCGCTGGACGGCCCGCCGGCCCATTTGCTGCGTTACCGCGCGCAGCCGCACGAATTGCTCGGTCAGATCACGCTTCCGCCGGATGTGCGCATTGTGGCGTTGAACACCGGTATACCCGCCACCCGCGGCGGAGAAACGGTTCGCGCGCTGCGCCTCGCCGGCGCCATGGGACGGCGCATCATCGATGTTATTTACCGCGATCTCGGCCGGCGCCATGCGCCGCTGCACGGCTACCTGGGCAACCTCTCCCCCGGTCTTTACCGCCGCTATTTTCGCGCGCTGCTGCCGCGGCGCATGCGCGGCAATGATTTTCTCCGCACGTACGGTGAACCGCCCCCCGCGGCGGGCCGGATCGATCCTGATCGGATCTATCGTGTGCGAACCGCCGTCGATCACCTCATTTCTGAGCACGAGCACACCGAGAATTTCCTTCAGGCCATGGAGGAGCTGACCGAAGACGCCGCCGCAATTTCGGTTCCGCAGCGCCATCTGATCCTCCAGCGCGCCGGTCGGCTCATGCTGGCCTCGCAACATAGCTATCGCCTGCGACTGGGGCTTTCCTGCCCACAGGCGGACTGGCTGATTGACCGGCTGGCGAGCGCCGGACCCGAGTGCGGCGTGTATGGCGCCAGAATAACCGAATGTGGCGGCGGCGGAACGGTGGTCGTCTTGCTGAGTTCCGCCAGCCAGGCTACGGATGTCCTGTTGGATCTCATCAGAGAATATCCCCGCGTCATGAATTTACCGCTGGAGGCGCAAATGGCCGGCGCCAGGGGCTGCGCCGGAGCCCAAGTCGCCGCATGAAGCGAAAAACATAGCCGCTGCATGGATTGCCGGTGGCAATGGCCTTCTTACCTCGGATTCGCGGTCGGCGCGCTCCGTTCTGCAACGGTCTCTTCCTGTTCCAACGGGCAACGGGCTGTTTCCACCCGGAACAGCCAGGTCAGAACGCCGCCGCAGGCGGATAACACCGCCAATAGCATCAGAAAATGCGGCGTGCCCATGCGGCGCGCCACCGCCGGAAGAAAAAAAGTGCTGATCACCGCTCCCAGACGCGAAAACGCTGTGGCGAAACCGTGCCCGGTGGCGCGCAAATCGGTCGGATATACTTCGGACGCCAGCAGGTAAGTCGTGGATCCGGGACCGAAACTGTTGGCGATCTGCGCCGCCAACATACTGCCGAAAATAATCGTCAATACCGAGCCGCTGAAAACAGGTCCAGCCGGGGAAACGGCGCCCGTGTCCGGGTGCATGGCTGCCAGGGCCACCGCCAGTAGCGCCGCGCCGCCGCCGAGAAAACCGAGAATCTGCGGCCATATCCGGCCGATTCGATCCACCCACAGCGCCAGTGGCACGTATCCGATAATGAACGACGCGTTGAGAATGGCCGATCCCAAAACCTGTGCATGGTGCGTTCGAAACCCCAGATGACTCAACACCAGCGGCGTGTAGACCGTCAGGTAATAACCGACGGCGTCCATAAGAAACCATGGCAGGCAAACCAGCAGGGTCGCACGCAGATACGGCGGTTTGAACAGGCGCCCAAGCGGCATTTTTTTTCGTGGCAGGACCATTTTTTCCTGCGCCAATATCCGCTCCATCTGGTCCGGCGTGATGGTCGGATCAAGCCGCGCGACCACGGCGGCGGCGGCTTCGGGCTGGTTGTGCCGCAAATACCAACGCGGCGACTCGGGCAGCGTGCCGCGGAGATAAACGACCAGCAATGCCGGCAGTGCGCCCAGGATGAACATCCAGCGCCAGCCGTTGGCCGCATCATACAAGAAAACGTATCCCACCAGGCCGGCGACAATGGCCCCGACCATCCACAGGCCGAAAGCCCAGGTGATCACCGCGCCGCGCTGGCGGGCGGGTATGAACTCAGCCATGTAGGTGGCGCTGAGCGGATAATCCGCCCCGATGCCCACGCCCAGCAGGAAGCGGAAAATCACCAGAGAATCAATGTTCCAGCTTAGACCGCAAAGCATGGCTGCAACGAAAAATGTCGCTAGGTCGATGATATAAATCGCCTTGCGCCCCAGCCGATCGGCTATACGCCCGCCGGCCAGCGCCCCCACGAACGAGCCGGCCAGCGCCGCGCTGCCCAGCCAGCCGATCTGATTGGACGCCAGATGCCACAGGCTGTGGAGTTGCACCAGCGCCACTCCGATGATGACCAGATCGTATCCATCGAGAAATATGCCCAGTCCCGCCGCCCACGCCAGTCGGCGGTGCAGACCGCTCATGCGGGCCTGGTCCATTCTCTGAAGAATCTGGCTCATGCGTGTTCCTGAGGGTTTATTCTAGGCTTGACCTTCATGTTCTTGCTGACTCTCGTGTCCTGTAAAGGAGTACATTATGGTTGGATCTCCAAATAATGAACCGGCCGGTGAACGGCCAGCAGACCGTGCCGATCGGCAAGCTGGAAGAATGCCTCCACGCCTCTTCGGCAGCGCGGCGTTACCTCGTAGCGGATGTGTTCGGTGAAATACCGCCGGGCCAGATCCGCCGGCCAACCCTTTTCCTTGGCGTAGCGCTCTACGAGCTGATCGGTCATACGCCCACCCTCGCGCCGCGCATCAGCCAAAAGCCGGGCCAGTTCCCTGTCCGGCGCCGCCGCCGGCATCATCCACATGGCGAACACAAATGGCAGTCCGGTGAGCCGTTTCCACTCCGCCCCCAGATCCAGTTGCCAGGGGTAATCTTTCGCCGGCGGCGCGGCGTTGACCACTTTGTCGCCGATCAGCAGCAATGTTTCCGGCGCCTCGCGCCGGACGCGGGTGGATCGCGCTTCCAGTGGAATGATCTGCGACTTGCAACCGTATAACTCGCGAAGAATCACCTGTGCCAGAATGACGCTGGTGTGGCTGTCGGTATCGGCGTGAAGCCGGGTAATCTGGCGCGGCGCAACGCGCGAGAAAATCCGCACGGTCAAAGTGGGGCCGTCGGAACATATTGCTCCTGCCGGAACCAGCATCGGCACGATGGGACTGTTCTGATAGTCCACGATGGGCATCAGCGCCGCCGCCGCCGTGCCACTCGTCATCAGTTCCAACAGCGCCGCCGGCACCGCAAAATGCACTTGGACATCGGGATGCCGCAGCAATGGTTCGATCAACGGTTTGGAGTTCAGATAGGAGACGCAACCCACCGCCCAATTTCTTCCTCGATTCATCCGGTTTGGGTTCATGGATCGTACCAACTTCACGGAGCGCAACGGGGATATATCGTAGGGGTTGTCCCGCCGCCACCGCAACAGCCTTGGAACAGTTGCCGCACATTGGGGCGGCAATTTCTTCGAAAGCGCCTCCAAAATGGAATTGAATGCCGCGCTTATTTTTTGCCACAACATTCATGTTGCGTGTGGCTTGCGCAAAGATTGCCTGGCCCGTTATGATGGGCCTGTGACAGTTTCTGTCCGGGGTCGGCGATTGGTAGAATGGGAGAAACTGATCCACAGGAAGTGGTTCGGAAGTTATGGCTTCTGTTCAAGGAGGAACCATCATGCCCGCGACAAC
>JAKBMM010000086.1 GCA_021831565.1 Planctomycetota bacterium | reverse complement strand
GTCCGCTCGTCCAGCAGCGTCCAGACTGAGGCAAATTTCTCCTGGAGTTGGCTGAAGGTTCTCATGCCCCCACAGCATACTCACTCCTGGACCTACTTGCTACCTTTATTTATTAACGACGCCTAACCGTCAACCATCATGCCTCGTAATCCAACCACCGCTCTATTACCATCCACGACCGTGAAAAGCCGCCCGGAGGTGGACGAAAAGCGGCTGCGGGATTCCACCACGCGGCTGCGTGTCTGGGGCGGCGCGGTGATTGGCGGTCCCGGCACACCGGGAAAACCCGTGCCCGCCGGGACGTACGCGAAAAACATCCGGGGTGTGAACGGTTACAAAAACCACGGTGGAGAGCCGGCCGCGTTTCGTTATGGTTTCGGAGAGGGAGTTGCGGTACCGGCGGCGCGGGCGCTGGAAAAACGCAACCATGGCGCCAGACGCCGGACGGTTTTAGGCCCGAAGGTGGGTATCGCGCGCAAATCGCTCAATGCACGAAACACCGCGCGTCCCGGATGGGCTTTTTGCGCCGCGGCGCGGAAGTTGAGTAATTTTGTCGCGCGCGCCGGGCCTACGCCCGGCAGACGAACCAGCGATGCCCAATCGGCGGTATTGGGATCGATTGAATTCTGCGCCAGGCGCGGCCGAGAGGTTATCAGTCGCACATCGGAACCCCATGGCGCCGACCGGTGATACAACTCAACAGCCAGGAAAATCAGACAAAACAAAAGCAGTACGGCGATACCGGCCTGATGGGCGCGGGTCCAGCCCCAAGGCGCGGGAACAGGCGGACCAGAATATGGTTCCGTGGAAATTTTCGTGAGCCGGGACGCGGATGATGAAGAGGGCTTATCCGAGATTTTTATCCTTCCTTCCGCGCGTTATTCACTGGGCGGGTGGTTCACAAATGCGGGCCGGGCGGCGCAATTTTGCCAACGGCTTTCGGCGTTTCAGACATTGTAACCGTCCCTTGCCGGACAGCCAGCACCGCACGGCGCATGGCCGTCCAAGTTTGGAAAGACGGCTTGGGATTCAGGTCGGCCGTTAACAGCCCGCCGGAGGGAATGGCGCCGTCGTCTCCATCCACCAGGTCGCTCCAGCAGATCGCCTCCATGAAAGGTTTGCTCAGAACAATATTGGCGATAGCTTCGAGCCAACGGGCCTGAACATTGTCGTTCCAGGCTTTGTGCCAGGCACCGCTGGCTTTATTGCCATCGCCCACGGCACTGGGTACAACCAGCCGTGTAATCATGACCGGTTTGCCCAACGGCGCAAAACGATCCAGCAGGGAACTGATCTGGAACAGATCGCGCTGCCAGCATCCGTCGCGCGGCGCCCCGAAGCACAGTTGCAGGCCGAAGACGTCGAAAGTTATGCCGCTTTGCACCGCCATTTCCGCGTAAATAAGGGGCGGAATGCTCCGCTGATTGCAGGCATAGTATTCGCCCCACGGCTGGGTAATTTCTATCATGGTCCGACTGCCGGGCAGAACTTTTTTCACCAGCGTGACGGCCATGCGGGTCAGATCCATCAGTTGATCGAACGTGAAGGAGAAAAGGCTGTTCACGTGCAGACCGCTCAGGACGTTCCAGAGCACCACTTGACCGCCGTAGCGGCTTACTACCCGTTCAATGTGCTCATACAGCAGACCGCGAACGGTTTCATAATCGTGTTCCCATACATAGAGCCAATCGGGAATGACGGCTTCGACAAAGCGCACGAGCGGGCCGGCCACTACCGGTGTCTTGGCGCGGCGGAGCAAATCAGCCCAGTTATCGATGGACGCGAAGTCAAAACTCTGCTGCTGCGGTTCGATGACTCTCCAAGGCAGAGGAAGACACACGAAGTCGCCGGCGGCCAGGGCCTTGCGGCGATACCCCTCGCTGATCCGCGGGAGATCTACATGGCATCCAAAGAGATTGGGAGGAAAACTGCGGGTGGCGATCCGCCGGTGCAGAAGAAGTTCGGCATGGACCACGGCGGCCTGTTCGGAAACAGGCAGGGCCAGAGCCAGGCAACGATCCGCCAATTTAGCCGCGGCAGGCGGATCATCGAGGTTTTCCATTGCCTCGATGAGCAGGTCGCGAGCTTCGTTGAATTTATCGTTGATCGCCTGGGCTTCGGGGAGATCAAACAGCCCCCAATCCTCGCGTTTCTGCAAAAGTTTCATCATGCGGCTGCGGGCCAGCTCGACATTGAGAATGTAGGGAGCGGGCCGCTCCGGCAGCCGAACGGTATCCAGCAGGATGGATCCGAACCCGCGCACTTCCCAGAGCAGCGCCAAGGCCGACGGACCGGCGGCGCGTTTGCGACAACGAATCTCTCCCTCAACGAAGCCACACTCGCCACGGATCGGCACGCCATCCGATCCGAGCAAATAGGCCGCGTTTAGATCGAGTTCAGCCGGCACGTGGCCATCGCGAAACACAAGAAACCGCAACATGCACGTTCCCGTCCTAATCTCAAATGATCTCTTATAGCTCAAACCAGCCGGGAGCGTCAAATTCAACGGCTGGGGGTCATCATATTTTACAGCGGCAGGGGTTCTCCTTCTGTCATTGCCGGATGCGCCATGGTGTTGCTCCCCGGATCGGGCTGATGCTTCAAACTCGGCGGCGTAGAGTATAATTGCCAATGCAAGTCCGCACGGTGTGTGCGGAAAATGGTCTTGCCGCCGAGGCAATATGCGATACCGTGAACTTCGTTGGCTGCGCGAGCAGCCGCTGCGGCCCGCGGGGCGGCTGCGCAAGCGCATTTCCGTTCTGCCGACGCTGCTGACGCTGGGCAACCTTTTATGCGGTTTCGCCGCACTGGGCTACGCCGCCGGCGTTGCGCCCCACGTTCACGGGGTAGTAAGCGAAAAATACGCGGTGGCCGGTTACCTGATTTTTGCGGCGATGTTCTTCGACGTGCTCGACGGCGGCATAGCCCGGCTGGCCCGCGCCACGAGTAATTTTGGCGCCGAACTTGA